>NZ_CP117811.1:2184265-2496303 GCF_028728065.1 Lentisphaera profundi
TAAGCTTAAATCATCTACTCTCCCCGCCGTTAAAGAGGCCTTGACTAAATTGGCGAAAGCTAATAATGAGTCCCTGCAAAAATATAACTCAAGCCTTATACAATTAAAAAAATCGTATAAAGCTGCGCTACAAAAAAGAGTGAAACTCTATACTCAAAAGGATAAAATCGAAATCGCCTTAAGTTTTCAAGCTGAGCTAGAAAAAATGAATGGCAGTCAATTCCAAACGACAAAGTCAAAGAATATCAAACCCGTAAACACACTAAAAAAGATAGTTCCAAAGAACATCAAACCCGTAGTCTCTAAAAAATCTCCAACACTTAGTCCCAACGCTATCAAATTAAAATTAGGGGATAAATTAGGCGCCAATAAAACACCTAAAATAGTTAATAAAAATATCACTATCTTAGCTACTATAAATACTTCTGAAGCTCATGGAATCATTATCGCTCATGGAGGAAGCTCTGAAGGTTATGCGCTATACCTTAGAGATGAAAAATTGATCTGGGCAGTACGTCGACGTAAAATACTACAAGAATTGGTGTCGGAAAAGAGTATTGCGAAAGGCAAAGATATTCGTATCATAGCCACAATTTCGCGAGGGCTCATATCACTTAATATCAATGGTGTCACAATCAGTGCAAAAGGCTTAGGACCTGCATCCCATCCGGTAGATGGTCTACAGGTCGGCAATGACCCCGCTTATCAAGTTGGAAAGTATAAAACCAAAAAATTTAGCGGCAGTATAAAAGAACTCGTTCTTGATATCAAATAATTTGATTAAATCATTTCGTCGAGAAGGCATACACCGTTTGAGACTGAAAAACTTCTCCGGGCTTTAATAAAGTATTTGGAAAAATAGCTTGGTTCACCGAGTCAGGGTAATGCTGAGTCACTAAGCACAAGGCTCCACGCAATTCATAAGTTTTCCCCGACTTCCCCTTCAGCGTAGCATCAAGAAAATTTCCGCCATAGAACGGCATCGCGGACTCGGTAGTCAAGGCTTCCATACGCTGACCTAGCTACGAAGGTTTATTAATGGCTATTCTGACTATACTAAATCGGTAGCTGTGATTCCTAGGTTTTTCTGCGTCGTACATTCAACGTCATAAGATATTATTTATGAGGCAAAAGTAAGATCAGCCATAGTTCCCGTGAAAATTTAGACTAAAAGTTTTTTGATGACGTGAGCCTCCTCTACTCCCGTGAGACGATTATCTAAACCCTGAAAACGAACCGTAAGTTTTTTGTGATTGATTCCCAATAAATGAAGCATAGTAGCATGTACGTCACGTACGTGAACAGCATCTTTCACTGGCTTATAGCCCAATTCATCTGTTTCGCCATAAGTCATTCCACCCTTGATCCCACCACCACACATAAACAGCGACATGGCATTCATATGGTGATCGCGGCCGGCGTCACCCTTATTGGTCTGTGACATCGGTGTACGACCAAATTCACCCGCAAATACAATAAGGGTATCCTTTAGCATATCACGATCTTTTAAATCTTTAATTAAAGCGGCGGTGCCTTGATCCACTGCCTCGGCACAAATGGGCATATACTTGCGAATGCCATTATGATGATCCCAACCGCGATGGTAGAGTTGAATGAAGCGAACATCGCGCTCTGCCAGCTTTCTTGCCATCAAACAATTTGAGGCAAAAGAACCATCTCCGGGCTTACAACCATATAGGTCGAGAACATGCGAAGGTTCTTGAGACATATCCGCCAATTCTGGAATAGTTTTTTGCATCTTAAATGCCATATCGTATTGCTGCATACGCGTAGCAATTTCATCGTCATCCATATGACCTGATGAAAATTGATTCAGTTTATTGATAGTTTTTATCAACTGTCCCTGACGAATGCGATCAATTCCGGCTGGATTCTTGGCATAATGAACTGTATCACCCTTGGAATTGAATTTTACTCCTTGATAAATACTATCCAAAAAGCCATTATTCCACAAGCGCGCATAAAGTGGCTGAGGACCGCGTCCTTTGACTGATTCAAGTACCACAAAGCCTGGTAAGCCTTCGGCATTATTACCCAAAGCATAATTAATCCAAGAACCCATACTTGGGCGACCATTGAGGAATGTCCCGGCATTGAGCATCGAAATAGCGGGGTCATGATTGATCTGCTCTGTGTAAGCAGATTTCACGATTGCTAAATCATCTGCGACAGTCGCAAGATGAGGAAATAACTCCGTCATTTCTAAACCCGACTGACCACATTTATTGAATTTAAATTGCGGCCCATAACACAAAATTTTCTTCTGATCCTGCAGCTGCGCTAATTGCTGACCCTTGAGAAAAGACGGAGGCATAAGCTTGCCATCAAATTTTTTGAGAACTGGCTTATTATCAAAGGTTTCAAACTGAGAGAAGCCCCCTGACATGGTGAGAAAAATAACGCGTTTGGCTTTAGCTTGTTTCAGTAAAAAGCTCGGATCAGCTGTACCGCCTGCCATTAAAGGTGCGCTAATTACATTGGCTCCCGCTAAGCCAGTAAATTTAAGAAATTGACGTCTATCCATGATTATCTCCTTACGATAAATTCGTGCATGTTCATAATACTTCTTGCCACCTGAGTCCAAGCAGCAAGTACCGCACCATTAAGCTTGGGGTCAACTTTTTTATTTCCTATTTTAAGTAATGCCTGAGCCTGTTCGGGACTCATTTGAAAAAACTTAAGTTGCTGCTGATAAAACTCTTTGAGAGTTTCTAGTTCCTGCTCATCGACCTTGCGACTCAGGGCATTTATATAGAGCCAGTTAAGTTTCTCGTCAATACTCTGCCCACCCTCTTTGATTAAACGTTGCCCAAGAATTTTTGCGGCCTCCACAAAAGTGGGATCATTGAGTAAAGTCAAAGCTTGTAATGGAGTATTCGACGCCGTCCTAGAACACATTGAGATTTCGCGATTAGGAACATCAAAACTCCTCAAAAATGGATGTAAAAAAGTACGTTGAAAATGCATGTAAACTGCCTTGCGATATTGATCGTCACCCTTTTCAGATCGATACCTAAAAGGATTAAAATTCATCGAGCTATAATAACCATCTGGTTGGTAGGGCATGACGTTGCGACCTCCCATTTTCGTATTGAGTAAGTCACTCACTTGTAAACTTGCATCGCGAATGAATTCACCATCTAAACGAAGGATCGACTGTCGCGCCAGATAACGATTATAAGGATCTTCAGTTTTCATCTTTTCAGTTCTTTCCGTTGATAGACGGTAGGTCTCGCTCATCACAATAAGCTTAATCAATTTTTTGATATCCCAATCTGAGGCAAAATGAGTCGCCAAGTAATCGAGTAATTCAGGATTGATGGGGAACTCACCTTGTGAACCCAAATCCTGTGTATGCCCAGATATCCCTTTACCGAAATAGAGCTCCCAAACACGATTGATAAAGGCCCTCGCCGCCATCGGATTCGCATCTGAACAAAGCCAGTTAGCTAAATCGAGACGAGTCGCCCGTCCCTCTTTAGTAATTTGTTTCAAAAAATGTGGTACTGCCGGTTGAACAACTTCACCTGAAGTATCCATCCAATTTCCTCGTGGAAATATACGTGTGATACGTGGTTTCTGAGTCTCGGTAATCACGCAAATCCTGGCTTGAGATTTCAATTGATTAAAGCTCTTTGCCGCTTCTTTATATTCATTGGATTTTTTCTTTTTTGCGAATTTAGCAAGTTCTTGCTCCGCTATTTTATACTCGCGCTCAAGATCTTTATTTGGAAAGATCATCATCTCTGGAGCAAACTTATTATTATTGCCTCCTTTATAGACTCCCTCCTGCTTGATATCAGCAAAAAAAGCTGCCATTGAATAAAAGTCTTTAGCAGAGAATTCGTCATACTTATGATCATGACATTCCGCGCATTCTAAAGTTGAGCCCAGCCACACACTAGAAAGGTTACTGACTCGATCTGCTGCGTACTTCGCTAAATACTCTCCTGCTTGTGCGCCACCTTCCTTGGTCACTTTATTAAAGCGATTATAAGCCGTGGCAATAATTTGTTCTTGACTTGGCTTAGGCAATAAGTCTCCCGCTAACTGCTCTCGGGTAAACTGATCAAAAGGCATATTATTATTGAAGGCCTTAATCACATAATCGCGATAGGGAGTGGAGCGCAATTCTTGGTCACCGTGAAAGCCCACTGAACTTGAATAACGCACCAAATCAAACCAATGCACAGCTAGGCGTTCACCATAGGCTGGTGAAGCTAAAAATTGATCAACTAAATCCCCCCATGCATCAGGAGATTGATCTTTTTGAAAAGATTCGAGTTCTGCAGGACTAGGTAGCATGCCTCGTAAATCTAAACTCAGGCGACGAATAAGAATATTTTTCTTTTCTCGCTTATTGCGCTCAGTAAAACCTTTTTCTTTTAATTTCGCTAAGACTAATTTATCTATATGTGCTGAACTAAGATCACTTATATCATAATCCAGAGCTTCATACGCCCAGTGATCCTCATATTCCGCGCCCTGCTCAATCCATTTTTTGATTAAAGCCTTATCCTGCTTACTGAGGCTATTATGAAAATCTCTGGGTGGCATCACATCATCTTCGTCATCAGATATAATCCTTTCCCAGATTAAAGACTCAGTGGGTTTCCCCGGTATTATACCCGGATCCTCAATTTTCTTTTTACCTGATTTTGAGGTGTAATGACGTTCATTTGTTGCGGCTTCAAATGAATGTAACTGCAAATGCGCTTTGGCTTCATGCTTATCGGGACCATGGCAATTAAAACAAGTATTCGAAAAAATCGGACGAATATGTTCATTATAAGAAATCTTTTCTGGCAAAGGCGATTGCGCAAAAGTACTGAGGCTAAATAAACTAAGGATTAGAGATCTTCTTAGAGGCATAGGAGCGTCCTTTTAAATTATCTTTACCCTACTTCCCAAGTCTTTTACTTTTTTCCCAAGCAATCAGAATTTTTTATAGATTTTTTCCTCACATCCTTAGATGTAAAAACAATTGCTCCTTTTGCCAAATACTTTTCCATGGTCAATGGTAGCCAATAAGTTTCACAGTATATTTATTCTCTGATAAGGGACAAAATAATAGCATCATGGGCGGCAGGATTCCTTCTTCTTCTTACGCAAACCAAGTAAGTCCGTCCTTAGCCCTTTTCACTACTTATTTCATCTATGAGCATAAGCTGGAGTTATTAAAGAAATCATGAGTACCTCAGACCAAAAAATAAACTTAATATTTGTATACAATGCTGATAGTGGAAAACTAAATACCATGTTTGACATTGCTCATAAAATATTTAGACCAGACACATATGAGTGCTCTCTATGCCTTCTTACTCATGAAATTTTTACCGAAAATAAATTATTAGCCTCTTTAAAGAATAATACTAAATTCAACATCGAGTTTTTACACAAAGACGAATTTCAAAACAGATATAATATGGAATTCACTTATCCCGTGATTTTAGAAAAAAGAGATCACATTAAAATCCTTTTAGATCACAAACAAATTTCAGCAATAAATAATATTAAAGATCTTATAGATATTTTGGAACAAAAATATAGTGCAGTATGAACTGCAGAAGAATTCCTTTCTTTCGTTCAAAAGCCACGTAAGCCTGTACTTAAATGAAAATTAACTACGAATCAACATGAAAATAAATAGACTAGAACTGATGAAAGAAAATTTAATAGGCTACCTCCTTATTGCTGCTTTTAATATATTATCACTCTTTGTCATTCTCCCCCTATCCTTAATGAGCTATTGGTTTTTTCCTATTTTAATCATAAGTATATTAATCTTGGAATTTATATTCTGGTACATAGTCCTGCCTAGAATTGTGATCTCACTCGATAAAAAAAGGAATCTCTAAGCATGGGTGCTTCGGCTTCATCTAAAGTCACTATACTAGGAATCAAAAAATGAAATCAACATCGACATACTGGAATACATTGGCCGCGGAAAACTCTGATCAATGGCAAGAGATTGAAGGGTCTAAAGGAAACTTACATCAATTAACTATTGCAGAAGATTCTAAAACTGGGGATTACACACGATTAACTAAATTCAAAGCGGGCTACAACAGTAGCTTTTTTGGGTGTAAAGCACATGATTATCCAGAGGAAATATTCATTATCAGTGGTCGATTATTTGATGAAGCCACTAACACATGGTTAGAGATGGGATCATACGCGAGTCGACCTCCTGGTGAGTTACATGGACCCTTTTATGCCGAAGACGATGTGCTTGTACTCGAAATATCATACTTGAGCCAGTCTGTAAATGAATAATATTGAAATTGACCAAATAATAAATAGCCTCTCATGAGCTACAGAGAAATTTCTTCCCTCTCCTCGCAAATTTCGGTCTTATATTAAGGAAAGCTATATGGAATCCAACAATATCTATCACTACAAAAAAAACAGAAAACAGCAGTCAAAAATATTCATTAACATGGCTGTTGCGTGCTTAATATATATAGCGGGTTTATATGGCTACGAACATTACCTAAACAAAACCGTACCCGAGAACACACGGAATATTTTCATCATCGCTTTTTCCATTTCTAGTGTAGTCCTCTTCTATGTAGCTTGGTGGCTTAGAGCACACCCTGCTAACTACGAGGCCATTATAACTGTGGACCGTTTCATTGTTAAGTACCCTGATTCAACTCATTGGTCTTTTGACGTTAAAATTTCCGATATAAAAAGGTTCGAACATCGCAACACACTCTCTCATGCTGGTTCGGGTCAAGGAGCAAGTGGTATTCTTCTTCACGATGGGAATTTTCATGAGATCTGTATGAATTATGGTAACAGTATCAACAAAATGTATGACGCCATACAATCCATAGATCCTAATATTACCTTCCCGAAAAAAGTAAATAAAAAAATCTCCGGACTAATCACTAAAGATTTCGATAATTAAACCTAAAACACTAATCGATAGCAAAATTTTCGATGAGACTCAAGTTTTACTAAATCCTATCCTTATGCAGAATAAAAATGAATCAATACATCATTAATCCCAAAGAATATAAAAAAGATAAAGTCTACCTTGGATGCATGGTTATTTTTTGGCTTATCTGGGCACCTGCGACCATGATTGTTTGTTACCTCGCAATTTCAAAAAAAGAGCTATTCTTTTTCCTTTGGCTCATTTTTGGATTTATCGGTTTCTTCGGTATCCCCTATGCGATATACAGTAGAAATCGCATTCAAAAAATAATAATTGAGAGTGAAAAAATTCACTTTCATGGCACAGGAGTTCTTCCGAACTCAAAGATATCAATAAATCATCAATCTATAAGAATGTTAACTCTAGAGCATTATGATGATGAGTCTGTATTTTCACTTAATGTACAATCTAACAAAAGTCCAAAACGTATCATGTTAGCCAGTATGGTACACCCCGATCATAAAGCTAAAATATATAATGAACTAAAATCCTTTTTCTCTAGTCATGGAATTGAATGCGAATATATAAACCACAAAACCTAAGAAATAAGAGAGTAACATACGCGTCATGAATACACCTAATCCCGAACTTTATTTGGTCATAAATGAATAATATTAAATCTAAAGTCGTCATAGCACTGATTATCATATCGGGAAGCCTTGTGGGCAATGTCTCTATTTATTATGATATAATCTTTATTTCTGGATTTATATTTTTAATTGGAATCGTTACATACTTCATGAAAAAAGCTGAAAAAATCGTTTCGGAGACGGTAGCAGAGGGCACAATAGAAGAGCTCAATCAGTGTTTAAAAGAAATAGAGAACTCTGAAGATTTCGACAAAAAAACTAAAAATAATCTCATTAAAGAAATCAAACAAAAAATTGCCGCCAAACACAATACAAAGGATCTGACTTGAGATTTTTTCCTCGAATTAAATTCGACTAATCTCGATTCTTAGAATCTAATGAAAAAACAAAACCACGCAAGCCAACACTTAGGCATGAAGTCGACCCCATACTGCGAAAGCACCGAAATAAAATTGGACGACGATTTGTAATCCTATCAGGTTTTGCTTATTTCATAGTGGGTCTTATGGATATTGCATTTATACCAATTCTCATAGAATCATCGAACAGAGCTGATAAAGAGGATTTAATTTCCAACCTCATTTTTTTCCCATTAATTACTCTCATTCCCAAGGTACTTCTCTACAAAAAAGTAAAGAATATCAGATCTAACTTTGGACGTAAACATGATGAGATAAATGAAATCGGACTGAGTAAAGACTCAAGCGATTATATACCAGTCTTATTCTTTTCAGGTGGCGTTATTTTTATGATAAGTATTTGGGTTCTATTTGTGCCCACTTAAATAAAAGCAAAGCATGAGCTGCAGAGGAATTACTTCCTGAGTCTAATAATCCAGTATCACTCTCTGTATTAAGTCACTACTTTCTTTGAATCCAAGAGCCTAAGTCAGGTTCTCTGCCCTCTTATCACTATCTATCCACAACTCTTAATAAGAGAGCCTCTAAGATCTGCTATCATTCAATAATCATCGCTACTTCAGTAATAATCAAAATAATATCAATCCGCTCCACTAGCCTTACTCTTGCCGTTAGCATATAATCAATAAGGAAAAACTAATGGCTTTAATTATAGTAATATTAGTACTTATTCTTGGTCTCAATATATTAATTGGTGGTATCAAAGGTTTAATAAGAAGTCAAAACTCTAAATCTTGGCCGCATCTAGATGTAGAAATAATAAAATCTGAAGTTAAAGAAACCCCTCCAACCAGACATAATAAATTACCTACTTATGAACCTGATATAGAATTCCAATTTGAATACCATACTAGAGGACGCATGGGATGTATACGGTGAAATGATGCCTGACTTTCATTCTGTCCCAAGTGCTTTAGTGGGGCAAGCGTATGAAAAATCTGTCGATGGCTTCATTACTGGCCAAGTCCTCGTCGTTGATGCATAAATCATTTTTAAATCCGATCACCTATATAAAGCAACTGGAGGCTACGCTTACGAGAAATTGCCATTCCTCGACCAAACGACTAAGGGTCTCTTTGCTACTCTCTAGGAGTAATCATCTAAAACTAAAGCATTTGTATCTAAGAAATTGTTGTAAGATTCTTTTCTTTTTATATGAGCCGAGATATATTTAGCAAAAGGATATTATATGCGCTTATTTTTATTATTGTTTTTTCCCCTCTCGCTCTTTGCTGAAATTGTTTTGACTTCTCAAAAAACACGAATTTATGCGCTGAATGGCACTATCATCAAAACTATAGAGAAGAATACTAAGCTCAATGTTTCAGTATTAGAAAAAGACAAGAAGTACTTTCAAATTGGCAATACCCAAAACCTCATCCTTGCTGCTCATACGCTGGGCTTTGAGCAAATGCTTAACCAATCAGAGAAAGATAAACTCGAGCTAGAGAATGCCTTTAAAAGTCGCCAACGAGAACTGCTAAGACTCCAATCGGAATTTAAGACTATGGAGATTCAGATTCTTGAGACGGAGCGAGATACAGCTTTATCCTACCAATCGAGTTCTTATAGCCGTACCGGAGGGCGATACACCTACTCATACACGCGTTTAATTTCTCAGAGTAAAGCAAGGAAATTAATCGAAGTTCTCATGTTTGAGAAGGATAAGCTTAAGCAAGAAAAAATTAAGCTTTTTAAAGAATCAATGAATTTGAGTGCTGCCTTAAGTCAAAATCAGCTCAATGTTGAACAACTCAGTAAAATTTTCACTGGAAAGGATAAAAATCATAGCAAGTTTATCATCACCAAAAAAAATGCTGCGGTCTTTTCTGGAAGCCAAGTTTTCACTCACCTGAAATATGGCGAATTACTAACAGCAAGACAACACCCGCAGCATAAAGATTTTCATCAAGTTATTTTGAATAAGAAAATCTATACCATAGCTTCCAGTGATCTTGCCAATATCCAAGGCTTAAAGCTTGATTACAATAAGCGAATCACTTCAAACCTTAGCGCCATTGAGTTTCAAAAAACACTTGTAAAGGATCTTCAAACATCAATTATCTTACTGCAGTCAGTGATTCGTCAATTAGCGGTTGATAAAGCCGTCTCTGGGTATGTAAAAGTGAAAAACATGACGATTCAGATTGATCCACAAACTGTACTGGTCATCAACAATCAAAACGGAAGTTCTGTCTATGTTCATAATAATCGTGCTAAGGACGTTATTGAAGAGTGGCTTATACGCCTCGATGTAAAGAAACTAGATTTGAAATCAACTGAAGCTAATATGCTTATACGTCAAAAAAATGATGTTGATTTACGCCAAGAGCAATCAAATATCTTGGCTTTATTACAATAGCTTTATTAATCGTCAAAAATGACAATGCCGGTAATATTGTCTTTTCCGCCGGCATCAAGAGAGCGGTTAATCAATTCAGTAAGTATTTTTTGCGGTCTACGCAAATCCGTCATTAAATCCGTCATCACTTGATGAGTTAATGAACCATAAAGTCCGTCTGTACAAAATAAGTAGCGATCACCTTCTTTTCGGCGACAAATACTAACTTGCACATCTAATGCTGAACCCGCGCCCATACAGTTGGAAAGCAAGTGACTTAGAGGGTGATTCTCAGCTTCTTCAGCCTTGAGATTACCGAGTTTGACCATCTTGGCAACCCAAGTTTGGTCTTCAGTAATTTGAACGAGGTTACGACCTCTTTGCATGTATGCCCTACTATCACCCACTTGAGCGACAATGAGTTTACCGGGAA
Organism: Lentisphaera profundi; assembly: GCF_028728065.1. GTDB lineage: Bacteria > Verrucomicrobiota > Lentisphaeria > Lentisphaerales > Lentisphaeraceae > Lentisphaera > Lentisphaera profundi. The sequence goes on from NZ_CP117811.1 coordinate 2,195,013, forward strand.
CAAAAAGTCCTGCTGTAATGGTTGTTCCCATGGCACGTGAAACGTTGAGTTTTTCGTTAATCGCAAAAATCTTATCGTTGCACATCTTGATTGTTTCCACCAAAATCTGCTCTGATTCACGCAACTTAGCCGTGGTAGGATCTGCGGACTGGCCCCAAATACGCCCCAAGGCTTCTGTTGCGAAATAACTCGCGAATTCACCGCCCTCATGGCCTCCCATACCATCTGTAACGACTACTAAAGAGATTTTATCTCCCGGTAGTGTCACATATAAGTATGAATCTTCGTTATGTTCCCTTACTAAACCAACGTGAGTCCCACCTGCTATCTGATCTGGTCCTATAGCAGAACTGGGTGTTGCTTTTTTAAAGGTTTTAAACATTTAGACTTCATCCTCGTCAGTTTCATCATCAAAATCATCATAATCTACGTCCTCAAAATCAAATTCAAACTCATCTTCGGGACTTAAACTAAAATCATCGCCATCTGCTTCTAAATCAATAACAATTGCGCCTTCTTTGCGGTAAATGTTTTTGAGTTTAGGAACGTGTTTAACTTTCGCTTTGTTGAGTTCCATTACGCGATCATGGAGAAATCCTAAAACGTCTTCCACGCCTTCACGAAGTTCTGCCGTGATAGGAAAAATCTGTAAATCTGTTGCTTTTCTCAGGCGCTCAAGGTTTTCTGCTGAGCCTGGATAATCCATTTTATTGGCCAAAATCATACAAGCACGATCTGAGAGCTCTTCTTCATACAAATCTAATTCAGTTTTTAACTTCACTAGGTCATCTAAAGGATCACGATCATCTGTACCATTCATATCTAAAACATATACGAGAATTTTTGTTCTTTCGATATGACGTAAAAAGTGATGACCTAAGCCCACATTTTCATGTGCTCCCTCAACGAGACCAGGAATATCAGCAATCGTAATACGAGTAAAATCAGGAAAGTCGATTGTACCAACAATAGGATTTAAGGTTGTAAAGGGATAAGATGCTGTCTTCGCTCCAGAATTGGAAATGGAGTTTAAAAATGTGGATTTTCCCGCATTGGGATAACCTACTAAGCCTACATCAGCAATGGTCTTAAGTTCTAAGAGGAGAACTAATTCTTCCCCTGAACCACCTTCTTCTGCCTGACGAGGAATACGATTCGCTGAGGTTGCAAATGAACGGTTACCACGACCGCCTTTACCACCTTTGGCAATAACGAGTTCGCTACCGGGGTCATCTAAGTCACAGATTTGATAGTTATCATTATTGATATCCATCACCACAGTTCCTGCGGGGATTTTGACATAAAGGTCATCACCGCGATTACCATGCATATCGGACCCGAGGCCATTGCCACCATGGGTTGCATCAATATGTTGATTAAATTTTAAATCTACAAGGCTGGAGGTACCTGCATCCACCACAAAGATTACACTACCGCCGTCACCACCATTGCCGCCATTAGGGCCACCTTTAGGGACGTACTTCTCGCGCCGGAAACTAATGCAGCCATTGCCACCATTACCAGCTTTTACATAAACTTTTATTCGATCAACAAACATAATAGAGTATAGTATACAATAACAAAAAAAGCCTCAAATCCTACGATCTGAGGCTAAATTCGAAATAATATTCGATTACTGTGCGAGTTCAGGAACGATGTTCACACGACGACCATTACGGTCAAACTCAACACGGCCAGTTGAAAGTGCATAAAGAGTGAAATCTCTTCCGCAACCAACATTTTTACCTGGGTGAAATTTTGTGCCACGCTGACGGATAATAATTGTGCCGGCGTTAACTTTTTGGCCACCAAAGCGCTTAACTCCGAGCATTTTCGGATTCGAGTCGCGACCATTCTTAATACTACCTTGTCCCTTCTTATGTGCCATAATAGAGTCTCTTAAATAAATTGTTAAAATTAAATTATGAAAAGTGATGCCCATAATAATGTAATTCCTCTAAAAGACAAGATCGAGTTAGAGGATTTTCCGTAAAAAACACGATCCCACAATAATCATGCATTGCACTAAGGTCTTTTAGAACTCTTTTCATTGTAAGCAAGGTGAATCCAGCACCTTAAAATTCAAGGACAAGTTCATGGATATAGATAAAATTCAAAATCAACTGCGCCTCTTTGCTTCTGAACGCGATTGGGAGCAATTTCACTCACCTAAAAATCTGTCAATGGCGCTTGCAGGCGAAGCAGGAGAGTTAATTGAACACTTCCAGTGGATCAGCGAGGATGCCTCTTATAAGCTTTCCGAGACAAAGCTACAAGAAGTCAGCGAAGAAATTGCTGATGTACAAATCTATTTACTCCGACTCGCAGATATACTTAAGGTAGATTTAGAAAGTGCTATTCAAGAAAAAATACTTCTCAATGCAAAAAAATACCCCGCAGATAAAGTTCGTGGTAGCAACAAAAAATATACTGAATACTAAACTTCCCCGTATTAAAATGTGTGTTATAGTAATGCCCGATTAAATTTAAGGATAAATATGACGATAAATTTTAATGGCAAAGAAATGAAGCTCGATGCCGCTAGTACTATCATGGATTTATTAAATAAAGTTGATGTAGACAGTACCAAGCTCGGTATTGCCCTCTGCCTCAATCTAGAAGTCCTCCCTAGAGAGACTTGGAAAAACACCCCTATTTCTGACCAAGACCGAATTGACCTCGTGGTCGCCGCTCCTGGCGGATAAACAATTTTTCTATATAATAATAAGGAACTCAAATGGCTAAAAACCTTTATAATAAAGTCTTTGAAAAGCACACGGTAAAGAAGCTCTCTTCTGGGCAATACCAACTCTTCATGGGCCTCCACATGATTCACGAGGTGACTTCACCTCAAGCTTTCGACATGATTGAAGAACGTGGCTTAAATGTGCGCTACCCGCACAGAACCTTTGCTACTGTTGATCACATTATCCCCACTGATAATCAAGCTCGCCCTCTTCGCGACACAATGGCAGAAGAAATGTTCAATGCGCTTGAGACCAATACGGCTGCGAACGGCATCGAGTTCTTCAACACAGCTAGTGGCAAACAGGGCATTGTTCATATTATTGCTCCTGAACAAGGACTCACACAACCCGGCATGACTATTTGCTGTGGTGACTCCCACACGTCAACTCATGGTGCTTTTGGTTCTCTAGCTTTTGGCATCGGTACGTCTCAAGTACGCGATGTACTCGCAACACAAACTCTTGCCGCCGCAAAATTAAAAGTACGTCGCGTTGAAATCAATGGTACACTCCGTCCAGGAATTTATGCGAAAGACGTCGCTTTATTTATCATCAATCGCCTAGGCGTAAAAGGCGGCGTTGGCTTTGCCTATGAGTACGCAGGCGATGTTTTTGACAACATGACTATGGACGAACGTATGACAGTCTGTAACATGGCGATTGAAGGCGGAGCACGAATTGGTTACGTCAACCCAGATCAAACTACCTACGACTACCTTGCAGGGCGTCCCTACGCGCCAAGTGAAGAAAAAATGAACGATGCTATTTCTTACTGGGACAGTATTAGATCAGACGAAAATGCAGAATATGATGACGTGGTTATTTATGATGCTAATAACATCGAGCCATTTGTTACTTGGGGTATTGCTCCTGACCAATCAGTTGCTGTGAATGCCTGCCTTCCAAGTGAAGATGACTTTTCTGACAACGATAAGCCACTTATCAAAGAAGCCTACGAATACATGGCTTTCACTCCAGGAGAAAAACTGATCGGTAAAGATGTAGATGTTGCATTTATTGGCTCTTGTACCAATGGCCGCCTCTCGGATTTCGAAGAAGTTATTTCGCTTATTAAAGATAGCGAGCTCAAGGTCCCTGCTTCAGTAAAAGCCCTCATTGTCCCTGGTTCACAGGAAGTTCGTCAAGAACTCATAAGCAAAGGCTATGACAAAATATTTGAAGACAAAGGCTTCGAGTTCCGCGAAGCTGGCTGCTCAATGTGCCTAGCCATGAATCCAGATAAATTAATCGGCAATCAAATCTGTGCATCGACCTCAAACCGTAACTTCAAAGGACGCCAAGGTTCATCTACAGGACGAACTTTGCTGATGTCACCTGCAATGGTTGCCGCGGCCGCCCTCACAGGCAAAGTCGTTGACGCTCGCGAAACTTTTAGTATAGGATAAACACATGAATTCATCATCTATCATCAAAATCACGGGAACGGGCGTCGCTGTACGCGGCAATGACATCGATACTGATCGCATCATCCCCGCGCGTTTTTTAACGAAAATCACCTTTGAAGGCTTGGGTGCAGAAGTTTTCACTGACGATCGCAAACAGCTCGCTGATAAAGGTGAGACCCATCCCTTTGATCAAGAAGCCCATAAAAACTCTAGCATCCTCTTTGTCAACAAGAACTTTGGCTGTGGCTCATCACGAGAACACGCGCCTCAAGCTATTAAACGTCACGGGATTGATTGCATCATTGGCGAGTCTTATTCAGAAATATTTTTTGGTAACAACGTCGCTATTGGCGTACCCTGCCTAAAGGTTTCGGAAAGTGACATTGCTCGACTTCAAGACAAATGTGAGCAAGATCCCAACTGTGAATTTTCCGTCGATCTCTATACCTTAGAGATTAAAGCTAATGACTTAAGTGTTAAAGCTGAATTCCCTGAAGGAGCCCGCCAACAATTCATGGGTGGTACTTGGGATGTCACTGCAGAACTCCTGCAAAACGACTCCGAAATCACCTCTACGGCTGAAGCTTTGCCTTATTTCAATCACTGGAAGTAAGCTCTTCACAAGCCTTTCACTAAAGCCGCAAGTTTCTTGCGGCTTTTTTATTTCTCTGAACATCTACATGACTATCACAAAACCTTCTTGATCAAGAAATTAAATATCCATGAAAAATCATGATATACGATATGATCACAATTTAAAACTTTGTATTCTCAAACTTCAAAATACTATATTCTCTTAAGTATATAAGTAAGTGAGCCTACAATGAAGATTAAAAACCTGTACCGCATTGCGATTTCAAGTATTGTTTTATTGATCATAATTTTTAATTATACCTATATTCGAGACACAATAAAACTCGAGAAAGAAAAACTCAATTATTTAAGCAACAATAACTTACAAGTATTATCTATCACACTTGATCGAGAAATTGAAAATGCCAAAATGAGCCTAGATCATATTCATCGGCAATTCACTATTTTCAAAACATCTCCACCTGAATCACGCATGAGCCGAGATCAACTCAGTGAACTCATGGCACAAAATATTGCCTCCCACCCGAACCAATACAATACCTACTTTGCTCTAGAACCCGAGCTCAGTCAAAAGCTTTATAAACAAGAAGCTATTTCAAATGATGTTCATAAAGATCTTGCTCAAATGGGAACTGATGAATATGGAAAAGCTGACAACCGCATTGTTGAATACTACGACGATCCAGGCTACCAAAGTTCTCAAGATGAAATTTGGTATCATATAGGTAAAAAATCACAAGATTTCCAGGTTACGGATATCTACTTTGATCAAACCTATATGAAACAGTGGATGTTTTCTGTTATTCTTGGTTTATATGAGGGTGGCGAATTTCAAGGCGTTATTGGAGTCGATATTCTTTTGGATAGCTACTTCTCACAAATCGAAAACAACACCTTGAACAAAACAGGCGGACTCTTTTTACTCAATCGCTATGACAATACTATTGTCACGTCTATCGACAGCCGTAACCTCCACGCGCCTTTTGATGCTACCGTAAGAGGTAAAACCAAGATCTCCAGTTCAAGAGAATGGCTTGATGCCATTGATTCTGAAAGCCTCAATACGATCGTCCAGAACTCAGACGGTGACAAGCTCCTCGTCAAAGTCATCCCATTAAAAAACCTCCCGTGGAAACTTGTCTCTTACCAAGATTTACCCACCCTTTACATGAATATTCGACGGAAAATAGCCCTTATCATCATCGGTTCCATACTGATAATGCTGATCACTATCACTGGCTTTAACATCCTCTTTAAAACGATAAACGACTTAGTCGAGGACTTAGAGTACTCTAAAAACGAAGCTGAAAAAGCAAAAAATTTAGCTGAACAATCCAATGCGGCTAAAAGTATTTTTTTAGCCAATATGAGCCACGAGATTCGAACCCCTCTCAATGCTATCATGGGTTTTTCTGAACTCCTACAAGCCATGCCTCTACACGATAAAGCAATGAGTTATATAAAAAACATCTCCATAAGTAGTAAATCACTTACCAAACTTATTAATGACATCCTAGATTTATCCAAAATCGAAGCTGATAAATTAGAACTCTACTATAGCTCATTCTCGTTACCTAACCTTATCCACGAAGTTCATGAGCTATTCACTTATCGAGTCAAGAAAAAACATCTTGACTTCCAAGTAATATTTGATGATAAGCTACCCAAGTTCGTCAATCTTGATGAAGCGCGACTCAGACAGGTCCTCATCAACCTAGTTGGTAATGCCATTAAATTCACACAAACAGGTTTTGTGAAACTTACAGTGAGGCACGAAATGATGCCAGGAGTCGGTAACTATTGCAAATTATATTTCGACATAGAAGATAGCGGTGAGGGTATAGCTCCGAGTGAACAAGAAAAGATTTTTAATGCTTTTCAACAAGCACAATCGTCCAATAGCAGACATCATCCTGGCACGGGTCTCGGCCTCTCTATCAGCCTACGACTTATCAAAATGATGAATGGCAGCATTAATGTTCAAAGTGAACTCAATAGAGGATCTACTTTTAGCATCTGTCTCAATCGCGTCCAAGTTCCGCTTGAAGCTAAAAGTGAAATCAAAATGCATACGAATAAACTTAAAATATCTTCCTGTACTATTGTTGTCGCTGATGACATAGCTATTAATCGGGAACTAATAAAATCTTTCTTAGCTAATGAAACAACAAAAATACTCGAAGCTAAAAATGGGCACGAAGTATTAGATTGCTGTGACAAAGAAAAAATTGACATCATTTTGCTCGACATGGTTATGCCCGAAATGGATGGTTACGAAGCTGCCGCCATTCTCAAAGAAAATGAAAAGACTAAGGATATCCCCATCATTGCGGTAACCGCATCCGCACTCAAGGAAGATGAAAGGAAGCTTCGCAAAATCTGCGATGGCTATTTAGCAAAACCCTTCACTGGAGATAGCCTCATGACTGAAATCCATAAATCCCTATCACCGTCTTCTTAAATAAATAAGACCAAAATCTTCTAATTTCTGCCAAAAATCACTCTCTCTCATCAACACAAAATCACTATCAAAATATTCTTGATAGTGGGCCGCCAACTCCGAATAAGTTACTAGCTCATCACTTTCGATCCGCAACTGTGGTAACAAATGGTACAGCCACTCCGCTAAAGGAGATGGTAGCTTCAAGGATAAATCGCCCCGTTTTGACAAAAAAGTCACTTGACAATGCTCTTGCTTTAAATCATCAATTAAGAGCTCTCCTCCCAACCACAAAACGCGATCCTTGGCAAAAACTTTCACTGGCTTATAAAACTCCATAAGGCGTTGACGAATCAAATCAGGTGCATGACTCGTTTGTGGAACCTGAGCTTCAAACCAAAAGTCTAAATCTTCTTCAAAACCCACATCGTGCATATAATTAAACAAGGCTTTTTTTAAGCCCTCACTAAACTTGCCATGTTCGCAACCTAGCGGATCCAAATGGCTCAGTTCATTTTTTGCGAAACCCGCAAACTCTGGGCCTGTAATTTGGACATCATATTCTTCGGGATTTTTCCCTATGGGACTATGTACGGTGAGAGCAAATCGGTGCCAAAAACCCGAATAGATCATTTTTTCTTGAAAGAGCTGCCTCACAATTTCTAAAGAATCAATTGTTTCCTGTTCCGTCTCCGTAGGAAAACCATACATCAAATAAGCATGCACCATGATCCCAGCATCACTAAAGGCTTTAGTTGACTGACACACTTGAGTTATTCCCGTGCCTTTCTTCATCTTCCTCAAGAGACGCTCAGAAGCGACCTCAAGCCCACCAGAAACCGCAATACAACCAGCCTCTGCCAAGAGGCGACAGAGGTCTTTTGTGAAAGCTCTCTCAAAACGTACATTTGTCCACCACGATACTTTGACCCCTCGTGACAAAATCTCTTCCGCTAAATCTTGCAGTAAAGAAGGCGGCGCTGCTTCATCAACAAAATGAAAGCCACTTATCCCGGTATCATCTAGTAATTTAAGCATGCGATCAACTAAAATCTTTGCTGGAGCTTCGTCGTAACGTGCAATATAATCTAAAGTCACATCACAAAAACTACATCTCTTCCAGTAACAGCCATGTGCCAAAGTCATCTTATTCCAACGCCCATCATTCCAAAGACGGTGCATGGGATTCGCTAGTTCAATAATAGATAAATAATCGTCTAGATTCAAGCCTGTATAATCCGGCATACCTGTCTCTAAATGACTAAAATCTTTATCTTTGCAATTATTTATATATTCTACTTCACCCTCAGCATTTAAGACAAAGGTTCTTGCTAAGTCATGTAAATCACCCGTTCCTTCTATAACTTTTAGGATTTGGCTCAGGGGTAATTCTCCATCATCTAAACAGATAAAATCCACATAATCAAAAATTCGTGGATCTTCTAAATCACGCAACTCAGTATTGACATATCCACCCCCTAAGACAATGGCACTTTCGGGAAAGCGTTCACGTAAATACTGCGCACATTTTAAACCGCCGTAGAGATTTCCAGGGAAAGGAATACTCAAACCAATGACTTGTGGATTTTGATCACCTAATTTCTGAGCCAATACTTCTAGTATTTTTTGATCTAAAAAACTTTCTTCTAATTGTAAGCCTTGCTCAATATGGTCAAATGAACTTGCGGATAGTGAAATTTTTTCTTGATAACGAGAGAAGCCAAAGCCGGGATCTATATTTTTACGTACAAAATCTCCTAAATCCTCCAAGAAGAGGGTCGCTAAAAAGCGTGCACTATCCTGCACGGCCATTTTCCCAAAGACCTCTGCACCCATTTCATCTAAAATCTTAAAACGTGGTCCTTCAGGCAAGTAATGACGGCTAAAAATACTTTGTGCTAAAGTTAAATCTTTATTTTGTAAAAACCGCAATACTGCATCTGCACAATTTTGGTAATCATGGCGCAAAGCTAAAATTTTCTGAGAAGCTAAATCTAATTTTTCAGATTCATCGCTACAAAAATCAAAGATATCTTTTAATCCGTCAGACGAAAACATACTCAAAATTAAATCTAAACCTAAATCAAGCTGATTCACCTCATATGCTTGAGCACGTAAGAAATAACTTAAATACGCAGTCCCTGGATAAGGGGTATTTAACTGCGTTAAAGGGGGTGTTATTAACAGTATTTCAGCTTTCAATGCAAATTTTCCTTAGAGTTATTGTAAGGCTAAAAAATCATCTTTGACAAAAAAAACCAGCTCTGCCTATAATCTTTCTACATTTACTTATTTTAAGCAAATTTGAACTCAATCTAAGTAGGGATTATTTGCCTAATAGGGAAGTAACGATTAATGTTATCGAATAATTTCTTAGTCAACAAGGTTCACTCTATGAAAAAGCTCTCGTTAATAGCTCTCACCGTTGCTCTTACCCTACTCTCTTCATGCACTCATTTCAGCGAAGAAGCTGAAGTTAAAGCAGGCAAAACCATCGTGGGTGAAACCGCCTTCATTGCAGTCGATGAAACTGGCTTAGTTTTTGATAGCCGTATAGATACAGGTGCAACGACTACCTCAATTAATGCTTTTGATATACATATCAAAGGTAAAAGCAAAAAAAAGCAAGACAACATTAATAAACTCATCACCTTTAAAACTCGCAATAAAAGTGGTGAAACCGCCGTAGTTTCGACCCGTATTGTCAATGTCGTCATGGTAAGCAATTCACAAGGCACTGAAGCACGCTACGTAGTCAACTTAACTCTACACTGGAAAGGAAGTAAGCGTAAAGTCCGTGTCAACCTACGAGATCGTCAAAAAATGACTTACAAATTACTCATCGGTCGCAACTGGTTAAATGGTAAATACCTAGTTGATGTCTCCTTAAAAGAGCACGGTAAAGAATCTTCAAAAGCTACTCCACAGAAAAAAACATTCCCCGTCAAATTACACGACTACAAAAACAAGCTGGGTGCTAGTTTTTGGGACAAAGCAAGCTCTGCGATTTATCCTGATTCATTTTCTTTAATTGAAGCGGATGGAAAAAAAATGTTCCGCCTTAAGTTCCCCGGCCAAGAAAAATCAGTAGTACTAGAGCCAGCTAAATCATCTAAAAAATCTATCCCTGTAGCCCTCGCTATCCTCACCATTAATGGCACACGAGTCAAGTATCCCGTTCAACTCATGAAACAGAAAAAAGGTGTCGATTTATTCATTGGCACTGACCTCAAAGAAAAAACATACGGAGACAATAAATAATGAGCGCTAAAGCCCAAGTTTATTTATGGTCCCTTCTACTCATTTTAGTGGGTGCTGGCATCATAAGCTACAAATCTATACAACTAGACATACCTCTTACTCATGGAGAAAAGCGTGATGTATGGGTGGTGGAAGCTCTTGTGGAATTTGAGACTCAGGACAAACCTGTGAAAGTCAAAGTTGCGCTTCCCACGTATTATGCTCAATATAAACTCTTAGAACAACAAGGTTCATCCAATGGTTATGGCTTTACCACAGAAGAAAGCCCCAATAAAAAAGCCGTCTGGTCTAGTCGACAACCACCAGCTGGAAACCAGAAAATTTATTATACTTTCAGTATTTTTGAAACCGATGAATTTCAATCCACTAAAGGCAAGGACCGCTATAAATTTGACAAACCTTACTTTGAGCCTGCTTACAAAACTGCTGCTTTATCTTTAGTTGACTCTGCATGGAAGAAATCATCTGATAATTCGACTTTTGCGAAAGAAGTTATTCGTCGTCTCAACTTTGCTGATCCAGATCAAAACACCAATCTCGTTCGCAGCCTAATAAAAGGCACTTACACCGAGGCTCACTTAGTCCGAGATCTTATTCTACTTAAAGATGTACCCGCAACCGTTCTTCGAGGTTTACAGTTAGAGGATGGTACGCGTAAAACAACTACCGGCAACTACTTAGCTTTTTACGATGAAAAATGGAGTGTTATCAATCATATTTCTGGTGAAATCGGGCTCCCAAAAGACACCATTTTTTGGGCTCTAACTTCCGTCTTAGAAACGGCAGGCTGTACAAATTCCAAAATCACTTTCTCCATGATCAAGAGTGATCAATCCGCAAAATCTCTCGCGATCAAAAATAGTTTAGAAGACTCGTCCCCGATCATGAACTTTTCTATCTTCAGTTTGCCACTTGAATTCCAATCTGTTTTCAAGCTTCTACTGCTTATTCCCGTCGGCACCTTAATTGTCGTAATCATTCGTAACCTTGTTGGAATTTCTACTTCGGGAACCTTTATGCCTGTCTTATTAGCCATTGCCTTTATTGAAACGAGCCTAGTTAAAGGACTCGTTGTCTTACTCGTCATGATGGTCCTTGGCCTGCTAATCCGAACCTATTTATCACGAATGAACCTACTCCTAGTTCCTAGGATATCCGCTGTTGTCATCTGCGTTGTCATCCTCATGGCCTTCATCTCGATCACCTCCTACAAAATGGGCATAGCTGGCGGTATCAGTGTCACTTTCTTTCCTATGATCATCATTTCATGGACTATTGAGAGAACCTCTATCATGTGGGAAGAACACGGAGGCCGCGAAGTTTTCGAGAAAATGGGCGGTAGTCTAATCGTCTCAATCATCATCTATTTTGTCATGACTAATAGTTTCGTTAAGTACTTCACCTTCACTTTCCCTGAGGTTATGCTGATCATGCTAGCGTTTGTTTTATTGATTGGTGTCTACACGGGCTATCGACTCACTGAGATCTTCCGCTTTGAACCCCTCGTCACAGATGAGGATATTAAACAATGAAGTGGGCCTCTCCCTTTAAATTAAAAAGCAAGGGCATTCTAGGCATGAATGCTCGTAACTTCAGTTACGTGCTTTCTAAAAACAAACGTGAACTTTACCCTCTCGTCGACGACAAGATGGAGACCAAGCGCATCGCCTTACTCGAAGGACTGAGTGTCCCCGACCTTATCTGTTGCCTTAAGTACAATCACCAACTCAAAGAACTTCACACAGTCTTGAAGGATCATCAAGAATTTGTCCTAAAACCCGCCAAAGGCTGCGCTGGAAAAGGCATCTTAGTCATTACTGGTCGCAATGAGAAAGGCTTTATCAAAGCTTCTGGCTCCATCGTCACCTTTACTGAATTCAACCGTCATGTGGCCAGTATTCTTACGGGGATGTATTCCCTTGGTGGTACTCCAGACACGGCAATGTTTGAAAAACTCGTTCATTTTACCGATACTTTCAATGGCTATACTTACCAAGGTGTCCCCGACATTCGCGTTATCATATATCGTGGTTATCCTGTCATGGCAATGACGCGACTATCAACAAAAATATCTGATGGCAAAGCGAACCTCCATCAAGGTGCAGTTGGCGTTGGGCTCGACATAGTCACTGGTAAAGCGATCCAAGCTGTACAGTTTAACAAACTCGTGACCAAACACCCAGATACAGGGCAATCTTTTGAAGGTTTAGAAATACCCGACTGGGATGTCGTCTTAAAGTTATCCGCTCAAAGTTTTGATATCACGGGATTAGGCTATTTAGGTGCCGATATTGTCTTAGACAAAGCAAGGGGACCACTTATTCTTGAACTCAATGCACGACCGGGCTTATCTATCCAAATCGCTAATGGCCACGGCTTAGAAAAACGACTCTTATATATTGATTCAGTTCATAAAAAACGTCGGAATATTGATGAAAAACTTGCGCTCGTAAAAGAAAAATTTGTTGATTTAAAATAATCAAATTTTGTAGCTAGTCTTACCTAATCTATAACGCTTCATCGTACGTGTATCGGCTGTTATCAGTTCCGAAAGCAAACTTCCTGCTTTCGGATGAACAAGACCAGGAACGATTTCTAATAAGGGCACATAGACAAAGTCTCTTGTTAGAATTTCTGGATGAGGTAAGTGCATCAATTCTGTTTCAACCACCGATGATCCATATAAAATCAGATCTAAATCTAATTTTCGCTCGTCATGCTTATGGCCACCATCCTGACGTCCAAATTTCTGTTCAATTTCGCGCAGTACTTTATATTTTAAGTCATAAGCATCTAAGGATGTTTCAAGCCGTATGACTCCATTCAAAAACTCGTGTTGCCCTTCGCTTGTCCCCACAGCTTGATTCAAATAGAAACCTGAAACCGCGGTGATTTTAAACTTTTCTTCTAAGTCACGAAGCGCCATAGCGATGCTATCAAAAGGATCTATATTTGAACCTATAGCTACATAGGCCGTTTTCATTGTCTTTGCCTATAGATAGAAATAGCTACATTATCCGCTAATTCTAAAGCTTCAGGTTTATCAATCTTAATGGTGCAAGCCTGAACCAAAGCATGACTTAAACACTCGGCAGCACATAATTCTGCTAATTTCTCAATCAATAGGCATTCAGATTCGTTTGCGATCTCCGCTAATTTTCTATGCAGTGAATCATAGTCGACGGTATGATTAATATCATCACTTTTTCCCGCTTCTCGTAAATCTAAATAGAGCTTTGCCGAGACAATAAAATCTTGTGGATTCAAACGCTCTTCAGGATACAGACCTAATATTGCTTTTACTCTGACTTTCTGAATATAAATCTCATCTAATTCATTTATCATTAAGATTCATTTCCTTTAATAAACCAATACGATTTTGCCAGTCAGGCATCACTTTTACGAAGAGGCGTAAATCAACAAATTTCTCTAAACTCTTCCCGAGCTTATTACGTGATTGGCGCTGGATTTCTTTCACCATGTCACCACCACTACCGATAACAATCAGCTTCTGAGATTCTCGCTCAACTAAAATAGTCGCTTCGATTTTGATTTTCTTTTCTCTCTCATCCCAATGATCAATCATTACTGCTATGGAATGAGGCAATTCACTATGAAGTAATTCTAAAGCACTTTCACGAATGATATCTTCTGCAATATCTCTTAAAAACGCATCGGCAAGCTGATCATCTGGATAGAGGAAGGGCCCTTTTGGTAAAAGGTTCTTTATCAATTCTAATAAATCTGTCACACCATTATTCATTAATGCTGACATGCGATGAATTGTAGGCTTCTCCTCAAAGTGTGCACAATAATTCATTTCCATTTCGCGAATGGCGGCTTCAGTCGCTTTATCACACTTATTGAGAACCAGAATGGTAGTCTTCCCATCTGCAGCCGCGGCCGCTTTCGCCGCCATCTCATCTTCCATGCCGAACTCTCGCATGGGATCACAGAGCAAAAGCGTTATATCATTCTTGTCAATCGCACGTTTAATCGTACGATCCATCATTTCATCCATACGGTTCTTACTTTCGTGAATACCCGGAGTATCTGAAAAAATAATCTGAGCTGAATCATCGGTATAAATCCCCACCCACCTACGTCTTGTCGTATGAGGCACACGAGAAACAGCCGCAAGCTTATAGCCTAAGGCTTGGTTCACAAAAGTCGATTTCCCTGCATTAGGTCGCCCTATAATGGCAACAAAACCGCAATTACCGTAGCCATAATCTTCAAGCATTATCTAACTCAAGTAAAATCAATGATTCAAAATGAGCCGTCTGTGGGAACATATCCAACATCGCTAATTTCTTGTGCTTATATCCCAGTGGCAAAATCTCTTTAAGATCACGTGCCAAAGTACCTGGATCACAAGAAACATAGAGAATCCAACGAGGAGATCGTTTGCTGATGGCCTTAATCGTACCTGGGCCAACTCCAGCGCGAGGCGGATCAAGGATCAGAGTTGTCTCTCCAATCAATTTCCCTAAACGCTGACGAAGTAACTTATTCACGTCTCCAGCAATGTACTTATGCGTTGTTAAACCATGTTCTTGCGCATTAAAATTCGCCGCTTCTACACCTTTATCATCAATCTCTAAGCCCACGACTCTCACGCCTTTGAGTTCCATTGAGAGGAAACCAGATCCACAGAAGGCATCAATCACAAATGTACATTCTTTCAAGGATGAAATAATCTCTGCACACATGCTCTGTAAAGCTTCTGCTACTTCACGATTAACTTGGCTAAATGAACCTGAAGGCATGACATATTCTTTATCATTATAAATTTCTCTTCTCCATGGCAAGCCTACTGGGGCTTTACCATAAAAAGCAACTGTTTCTTTATTGCTGCTTGCATGGCGAATCGTCGCTCTCAAAGGACGATCTCTCTTGCTATTGCGGTGGCCCCACTTGGTCTTACTGAGTCCAGGCACCTGTTCATTTACTGGCGCTTGCGCTAACAAACATTCCTTAACTCGTACCAAGCTTCGATTGTCGCGTCCAATAAAGCCGTAAATAACTTCATCATTTTCAGTACGACGAGCATTTAAGCTAATTCTATTTCGATAATTCCATTGGTTTACCGATGGTACGATCTCGATATCATCGTTATCTATATCCAAACCACCAAGACGTTTTAAAACTTGGCGAAACTGAGCTTCTTTTACAGTGACTTGTTCATCATAAGTCATGTGCTGATAGGAACAACCACCACATTCACCGTAATACTGACAAGGTGCTTCTGCACGTTTCTCGGATGCTTCTACAATCTCAACAATCTCGCCACGGCAAAAGTTCTTATTATCTTTTAAAATCTTTACTTTTACTTTTTCACCAGGAACTGAAAATGGCACAAAACACACGCGCCCATCTTCCATACGACCTGCACCATCACCACCGTAGGCGATGTTATCTATCTCAAAAATCTCTTCTCTTTCCATAATCTTCTCATATTTATTTGTGTACCATTATGTGACAAACACTTATCTATCACTTATAGTGCTTAAAATCAGCTTAGGTATATAATTTCATGAGTAGAATAGTTTTATTTATTTTTTTAGCAATAAATCTCTATGCAGAACAGCCAATAAAGCCGTCTGCCAAAGAACAAAAGACTTTAGAACTACCCAAAGGCACAAAAACTCTTCTGAGTTCATCTAATGAATCTTTAAGCCAAAGCATTGCTAAACTTCTGGAGATCAACCCTTATAAAGTTTTAGAGAATGCCGTTTTAATGGATGATGGCCCTGTAATTGAAGCCCTCAACAATTATCAAGCCCCTAGTATCAAAGTCTTTTCAAGTGATATATATTATAGAACTTTACTCATTACATGGCTTAAAGAAAACAAAGTCCAAGCCCAGGAAAATATCCTACAGCAAAACACCTGGTTACTCAAAAAAGATTCTGTAGAAGGCGTAATCGAAAAAATCGAAGCGCTCAGTAAAAAAAATCATGCTCCACTATGGAATTTTCGACTAAATTACTGCTTAAGCTTACTCTACGAAGCCAAAGGCGACTATAAACGCAGCTTAAAAGCTCTCATTAAAGCTAATAATAAGACCACCGATAACAACCTGCGATACCTTTTACGCCGTAGAATGATCGTATGTTCTGCTCGCACAGGAAACTACAAAGAATATGAGCGCTTCATTCAAGATATCTACCAGGAAGAAAGCTCAGAAGCCTTAATGCATTATGAAAGTTTGAATGATCAACTGGCTATTAACCTTCTACAAGGCAAAGACTCCAGTGAACTCGTTTCCCAAATCATCAAGCACCCAAATGCCAATCTTGCCCGTTCCATTCAAAGCTTGATTTTTACTGGTCAGCATCAAGAAGCCTACTTGCTCAACCCTAAAAAAGAATTTATTTTTCCCTTCCTAATCGAACTGGACCAATTTTCACTTGCCAAAAAACTACTCCACCAAACTAGCGAGCCGGATAAAATCCATTATTACCAAAGCGTTCAAGGAACTATCCCCAAAGAGCTCAAAAGTCTTTCTAAGGAAATGACTCAAAACCAAAAGTTAAGTAAAGTTGCTTGGCTCTTATCAAAACACTACTACACACAAGAGTCCTATCAATTTCTTTATGAGCTCTGCCTTAACAGCAAAGATCTCAATCACATCTATATCGCAATGGCTAATCTAACAAAATCTAGTAGTGCCGCAGATCTCTACCTTTTTCTAAGTAAACGCTTAGACAAACAACAGGCATTGAACTACACCTGCCTCTTATCTTACACAAAGAATCCAAATTCATTCCTACACTACCTGATAAGCATTCACAAAAATCTTAAGCTACAGGGCAAAGACTTAGATGATTTTGTCACTATCTGCTCCACTTTAGCTTTAGAAATTAATCTTCCTGATGCAGCTTTAAGTTCTTTAAAAGTCATTAATGACAAAAATCAGAATATTAACCATATCATCATTGCTTCTACTGCCCTCTTAAGGAAGAAGGAGTTTTTAAGTGCCGCGCATAATGGACTCATTCGCGACGAAATGAAAATCCCTGAACTCATGGAAATCGCCACTTACGCATTAAACCAAACCGGAGACTTTGAAAAAGCACATAAAGCCAATCTCATTGCAGAATCTTTTTATATCAGCCTTGCTCACTTAAGTAAAACGGCTTACTTCTTTAAACGCTTGAATCAAAAAGATCTTTTAGAGCAAGTTTACTGGCGCATACATCCACAAGCTATCACTTTCAACAAAGACTCTATGCCTCTCATCGATTCAGCAAGCGCTCACTTTTTACAAAAAGAAGATTACACCGCATGGGCTAAGTTTGCGGAACTCAAGCTTAGTCATGCACTCCTACAACCTACAAAGATCCATACTCCTGCCCAAGCATTGGTAATACGTAAAGATTTATTACGCCTACAACTTATCAAAGCCATTAATTCAGGCAGAGAACAAGACATTATTCGATTTGCAAAAAAATGGTCTGATGAGTTCACCATGGACATCGAGCCTGTAATCATCCTGCATAAGTACCAACTCCCCCATAACATCCAAGTGCTCCAGCTAAAAACTGATTTATTTGACGATCGCTGGGCTAAGCTCGAAAAGCATATAAAACGCTATCCTAAAGCGAGTATTCAACTCAATGAAATTGCTTGGTTGGGAGCTTCCTGCTTCAAACGATTAGATGAATCTAGTGATTTTGCAAAACGAGCTTACAGCCAGTCAAAGCTAACCGCTCACCTCGATACTCTCGCTCAGTGCCTGTATGCTACCGGCAAAATAAATAAAGCTGTTGAACTCTTACAGGAATGTGTTAAACTCGAGCCAAATGTCAGTTACTTTTCACAAAAGTTAACTCTTTGGAGAAATCACTTACCTGCACAGGAATAATTTGCATGAACAATACCTATACCCTACTCGACTCTGGAAACTTTAAGAAACTCGAAAATGTTGGTGGCCATTTAATGGTTCGCCCCTGCCCTCAAGCTTGCTGGACTCCAAGCCTCCCCAAACATGAATGGAATAAAGCTAAAGACATTTATTTAAGAAGTAGTAAGGGCGGTGGAAACTGGAAATTCAATACTCTTCCTGAACAATGGGAGATAGAATACCTCCAACAGAAAATGATCATTAGACCCACTAACTTTGGCCATTTAGGCATCTTTGCCGAAGCCGCAAGTAACTGGGAGTGGCTAAAAGAAAAATCCAACCCCAACGTCAAAGCACTCAATATGTTCGCCTATACTGGTGGCAGTTCCTTAGCAATGGCTAAAGGTGGCGCACAGGTCACCCATTTAGATGCTGCAAAAGGCATCGTCGACTGGGCTCGTTTGAACGCCAATGCAAATGACATTGCTAATATCCGATGGATTGTTGACGACGCCAATCGTTTCCTCGATCGCGAAATACGCCGAGGCAACAAATATGATGCGCTAGTCATGGATCCTCCTTCCTATGGTCGTGGTACCAAGGGTGAAATTTGGAAGATTGAAGATGATATCATGCCCTATCTCGAACGCTGTAAAGCCGTCATGAGTGATAAGCCTGCGTTCATATTATTCACTTGCCACACCCCCATTTTACCCCTAAAGTCCTAGATAACCTTATCTACACGGTCTGGGGAGAGAAGCTAAGTACAGAATCAGGGGAAATGACGATTCCGCAAGAAAGCTCTAAACGCACAATCCCCTCAGGTTTTTATACTCGCATAAGCTTTCATTGAAAGCAAAAGCTACACATTTAAAAACAGGTCGAAAAGGCGAAGCTATGGCCGTGCGACAATTACGTCGCTGTGGCTATCAAATCTTGAGAACAAACTATTCTCTTGAGCATATAGGCGAGATAGATATTATTGCACGTGATGGTGGAACTCTATGCTTTATTGAGGTTAAAACTCGCCATCAAAACAAAACCCATGATATCAGCCCCGCACAAGCCATAGACTCAAAGAAACGGCAGCGAATTGCGAAATGCGCAAAGTACTTCCTTAAGAAATACTCACTAATGCATTGCCCCTTTCGTTTCGATATAGCTGAAGTCATTTTAAATAAACATTTTTGGCAACACCAAATAATAATTAGACCACATGCTTTTGGTGAATCATCACCAAAGCTTTAGCACATCACTACCTATACACCAACGTTTCTTAGCGATTTCCGCACCTTTACCTAAGATCCAATAATCATAATTCTTCTCTTCAAAACCATTGATTTCTTTGACTTTCAGCCATTGATTCAGGTAACTTAAAAAGTCGGCATCTCTCTCTGCTACTGCCGCTGCTAATCCATAACGAAATACACTGGGCCGGGGGATCACAACGCTATAGCCGGGATGATACAGCGTCCAAGCACTTCCTGCTTCTGCAGAAATCAAGAGAGCATCAAAATCATTTTTTTCAGTAAAGTATTCTTTATCGCTATTTATAAATTCAAGCTTCAAATGAGGCGCTCGTTCCTTAATTATTTCCACAAAGGGGTTGTCATCCAAAACCGCTATCTTATAAACATTGTTCAGACGATTTTCCTTGCTCGACAATTCTTTTTTCATGTGATCCTTCGTTATCAGAGCCAAATTTACGGTCATTACAGGTTCTGAAAAACGCACCTCATTTAGTAAACTAGGTGAAAACGGTAAGCCTGAGGTCGCTATATCAATCGTCCCATCAGCTAAAAGCGCCGCCATATTATCCCGTTCAAAAGGGATGAATGCTATCTTACAATTCATATTTCTAGCTAACTCATGGGCATACTGAATATCAAATCCCTGAACTTCACCCGCATTATTTAAATAAGTAAAAGGTAAATTCGATTTGCGATAACCTATGCGAATAATCCCTCTTTCCATCACTCGTGTCTTGAGGTCCTTGGTAGTATTTTTTTCTAAATCAGGGATTTCTGTATATACCTTATGGTCAACTTTATTCACCACTTTTAAACGGCTAAGAACTTCTCTTTTATCTTCTACATTTTTAATTGTAGCCGCAAAATAGAATTTCATTCCTACGAAAGCTAACAAGGTCATAAGTAAAGCGGGAATATTCGCTTTAAAAAGCTGCATCGGAGTGATTTTAAATCCCTCGGTCATAAAGCGAATCGAGATCAAGGTAAGTGAAACCAGATGAACTGATGCCAAGAGAATACCAAAGCGGCCCGTTACGATTCCTGCTAACATAAAGAGTTGATACATATCTTCCGGAATTTCATAACTATTAAGTAAAAAGGGAATTGTTAGACTCTTCGCTCCAAAACTACTGAGTAAGCCCGAAATCGCAAAGGAGGGGTAACTTGTAATGGGCACCTCAGAATTCACAAACCATCCGGCAAATAAAACAAAGAGTAAACTCATCACTTTTGCAAGATTTGGAAAGTTAAAAGAGATGGGAATTATAATATCGGCGAGCTCTTCATTCGTATCATTGAGGCGGCCATTCATCTCCATAATTTTTTTTGAACTCTCTGCAAGCATTGGAAGTACAATAAATAAATTATTTAGTGTAAACGCCGCAATTAAAGGATCTTTAATACACATGAGGATATCTTTGTACTTATAGCCCGTGATTGCACTAATCAATGCTGGTAAGATAACAAAAGTTAGTAGTAAACAACTAACGACATAGGTAATAATAAATACCTGTAGTCGCTGTAATTCGTCGGGAGATATAGTCCCGGCTGCATTTGCGGTAATCGCAAATACCCCCACAGGAGATAAACTGACCAGCTTTTTTGTGATTTTGGAAATCGCATCATTAAGGGTTACTAAATTATTCATCAAATGCTTTTTCGGTTCGATGGTAATTAAGGCAACACCAAGTGCCATACTAAATATAACTACGGCAGGAACTGCGGATATAGCCAGAGAATGAAAAGGGTTTGAAGGTATATAGAGATCATAGTAATTGACTGCCGCCGGCATCGTCACTGAGCTCGCTTGAAAAAAATGAGCATTTTTCAATTCTGGAAATACCAGAGGTACACATAATAATAGCGCTATAGCTAATGCCCATAAAGCAATAACTACCACACCACCACGTATAGCAAGATTCTTGGCCTGATCGAGCGAAAGACTGCCTAAACCCTTGATCATTGAAATAGTGATATAAGGCAAAATCGTCATCTGCATGATTTTAATAAAGGCGTAACCTACATGAGACATCCACGCACATTTTTCACCAAAAAATAAACCGACTACTACACCTAAACCAAGACCTATCAAAATCTTGCTTGACAAAGACATTTTCTTTCTTTCTTTCTTCATATTCATTTCCAAAAAACATTGCGCTAAATAAATTTAGCGCAATTTCTTTCTAGCTAGCTAGGCTGATAGATCTCAGAGCCTGAACCCTTAAACTCATCACTTTTTTCTTGCATGGCTTTTGCCAATACTTCTTCTTCTTTTAATCCCTCTGCCGCTGCGTATTCACGTATTTCTTGAGTGATTTTCATCGAACAAAACTGAGGACCACACATAGAACAGAAATGAGCAACTTTTGCCCCATCTTGTGGAAGTGTTTCATCGTGATAGGCTCTTGCCGTATCAGGATCTAAACCAAGATTAAATTGATCTTCCCAACGGAACTCAAAACGTGCTTTTGAAAGTGCATTATCACGCGCCATTGCTCCAGGATGTCCTTTTGCAATATCTGCAGCATGAGCCGCAATTTTATAAGTGATCACACCTGTTTTAACATCGTCGCGATTAGGTAAGCCCAAATGTTCTTTTGGTGTCACATAACAAAGCATTGCACAACCGTACCAACCAATCATGGCCGCGCCGATGCCCGAAGTGATGTGATCATAACCTGGAGCTATATCAGTAATCAATGGACCTAATGTATAAAATGGAGCTTCATGACACCAGTCCAATTGATTATCCATATTCTCTTTAATCATTTGCATTGGAACATGACCAGGACCTTCGTTCATAACCTGAACTCCCAATTCCCATGCACGCTTAGTAAGACCACCTTGAACCTTAAGTTCGCCGAACTGAGCTTCATCATTTGCATCACTTATACTACCAGGGCGCAATCCATCTCCAATAGAGAATGAAACATCATATTTTGCCATGATTTTGCAAATGTCATCCCAATGTGTGTATAAAAAGTTTTCTTTATGATGCGCTAAACACCACTTTGCCATGATACTTCCACCACGTGAAACAATACCTGTTAAACGACTTGCAGTTTTCGGTACGAATTGCAGTAAAACACCCGCATGAATAGTGAAGTAATCCACACCTTGCTCAGCCTGTTCAATCAAAGTATCTCTAAAAATTTCCCAAGTTAAATCTTCCGCCTTACCATTCACTTTTTCCAAAGCTTGATAAATAGGGACTGTACCAATTGGAACGGGAGAATTTCGGAGAATCCATTCTCGTGTTTCATGTATGTTACGACCTGTAGAAAGGTCCATTACATTATCTGCACCCCAACGTGTGGCCCAGACAAGCTTCTCTACTTCTTCTTCAATTGATGAACTTATCGCACTATTACCAATATTGGCATTTATTTTTACTAAGAAATTTCTACCGATAATCATCGGCTCAGATTCTGGATGATTAATGTTGTTGGGAATAATGGCTCGTCCCGCTGCAATTTCATCACGTACAAATTCAGGTGTGATTTCCTTCGGCGTATTTGCACCGAAAG
Source organism: Lentisphaera profundi (assembly GCF_028728065.1). Classification (GTDB taxonomy): domain Bacteria; phylum Verrucomicrobiota; class Lentisphaeria; order Lentisphaerales; family Lentisphaeraceae; genus Lentisphaera; species Lentisphaera profundi. The sequence goes on from NZ_CP117811.1 coordinate 2,218,087, forward strand.
ATTCTCCTGGATGTACTACTTCTAAGTACATAGCGGCGTGTTTCATGTTTTCGCGAATTGCTACGTATTCCATTTCTGGAGTAATGATTCCCTGTTTGGCATAGTGGAGTTGAGTCACGCGTTGGCCCTCTTTCCCACGTAAAGGCTTACGCATTCCTTCAAAACGTATGCTATCTAAGCTAGACTTCATACTACGTGACTTAGTGTATTCTGAATTCATCTCAACTTCTTCTACGTCACCTCGAGCTAAAACCCAATCTGCTCGTAATGGCTCCAAGCCCTTACTCACATCGATTTCAACACTAGGATCTGTGTATGGTCCAGAGGTATCATACACCATTACCGGATCATTTTTTTCTGGAATATCATTGGTTTTTGTATCTGCGCAAGTAATTTTTCTCATCGCAACTTTCACTTCTGGGTGAATGGTTCCTTGCACATAAATTTTTTCTGAATTGGGGAAAGGATCTCTAGTGACTTTATCCTTGCTTACAACATCCTGGTTATTGCTCATCTGTTTTCCTTAATTTAATAAATCTGCGTCAAAATAAGTTTTTTTTAGACTTATTCCACAGTTAGAACAAAAAAAGACCCGGACTAATTCCGGGCCTTTAAAAATGAGTCTTTATCGAAAACTTAAAAACTTGAAGTTTTTATATCACTATCTATCAAATATGACTTAATTTTGACATTATCAATTGCCATCTGTAAACCTGATTTTTCAGGAGAAAAAGTAATAAACTCACCTGACTTTCTACGAAAACCGTTTTGTAAAGTTTTTGATTCATCAGTAGTCATCATCACTTTGCCATTAAACAAAACTACATACTTCCCCGAAAAACTATTCCATGAAATCACAATATGATTCCAAGCACCATCCTTAAAGGCATCCGTATTCATCTTCTTATCACACAAAAAATCAAAGTTTTGAACTTCATAAGAACCTGATTTCTTCAAATCTTTCAACTCTTGTTCAGCTTCGACTACATAGCGCTCTTTCAAAGCTTTATCGACTTCGACTTTTTCAGTATCACTTAGGGGACGATCATTTATAATATTGTAACGCTTGCGGTACATAAGTTCTTGCTCTTTAAGATCCGCTTCAAAATTCTTAGTTTTTTCTTCAATGACCTTCTCTACCGTTGGTAAGTCTGCTACAAAAGTAGTCGCACCACGCAAACTAAAACGACCATATTTATTTAAAACTAAAGATATAAAAGATTCCTTACCTCGTTCTTCTGCAATCACCGCTTCCTTACCTTTAATACCAAAAGAATCCTCTGTTGCTTTAAGCCAAAACCCGACACTACTTACATTTGGGTTATAAAACTTCTGTCCTACACGAAGAAGTCCTTCGGTACGCCCTTTTCCTTCACTTAAGTTTAAAGCATAACCTTCTTTACCAGCTATAAAACTGACTACGCCTTTTGTGTAAAAGCTAGATATTTCTCCCTCGGGAGCAATAACCTGAGAGCTATAACGACTCACCTGTTTAACTGCGGCTGTATTAAAATTCTGGTGGTAGCTACTATCGTCGGCAAGTAGGCTCGACGCACTCGTTAATACTAGTGCACCTAAAAATAATCTATGTTTCATATTAAAAACTCCTCATGGGTAAATATCACTAAAAAGACAGTCTTAAATTAATGATCCCACTTCCTTATGCAACCAAAAAAGCTAGCCGATCATGGCGATCAATACAAAAAACAAGCAAATCAACAGCATTTAAGCTAAACAAGTACTCGTGACTTATATCTTACATTCATTTGCTAAAGCAGTAAAAAGCTCTGTTAATGATGCACAGTCAGCTTGCTGCAAAACCTCTTCTTTCGTTCCACTATACATCAATGAACCTTTATGTAAGACCAATAACTTGTCACATAAATTTTCTGCCTCATCGAAATAATGCGTTGAATACATCATCATTCGTTGCGGATTCCGCATTTTTTTTATAAACTCGGTAACCTGCAAACGCGCCACTGGATCTAAACCCGTTGTCGCTTCATCTAAAATCAATAAATCAGGCCCATGAATCAGCGCTCGGCATATATTCACTTTTTGCTTTTGTCCTGTGGAATATTTATCTGTATAACGATCAATAAAATCGGCCATCCCTAGGCGGGCAATAAACTCTTCTAATACAGTTTGTAAATTTTCTTCTTCCATGGAGCTCATACGCCCAAAAAACTCTAGCGTTTCACGTCCTGTCATGCGTTTGTATAAGCCAGTGCTACCAGATAAAAACCCAACATGATGGCGGATTTTTTCATTCAACTGCTCATCGCCCTCGGTACTATACTCTAGGCCATTCAGCGACATCTTCCCTTCGCTCGCCTTGAGTGTAGTCGCTAGAATTCGCAATAACGTGGATTTTCCCGCGCCATTCATCCCCAACAAACCTGCAGTCTCTCCTGGTTCTAGACAAAAGCTTACATTTTTTAAGGCTTGAACTTCTCCTGTTCTTGCATCTCCAAACGTTCGACTTACTTCATCAACGGATAACATATCAAATAATTATTTTTACTTGCTCAACAAGCATATGATTTTTCTGATGGACTAACTCACGCGTATCTACTTCTCTTCGCACATCATTAAATGTTGCATATAGCGCAAAGGTCATAAGTAAAAGCATAAAGACAACGTAGATCGGCTGTAGAATAGCCGCAGGAACTTTCTTACGACTTATCATTTCAATAAGTGCAATAACTATGTGACCACCATCTAAAACGGGGAATGGCAGTAAATTGAAAATTGCCAAAGCTACATTTATCATCAAGACAAAACTCAAGCCCTCAACTATACCAGATTGGCGTACTGTCTTATACATGCCACTAGATATCCCCACAAAGCTCGACATCATCGACATATCCACACCCGAATTAGGCGATATCAAAGCCTTTACTGTATCATAGGTATTCTCAACAACTCGAGTAATCTGGACAACGGGATTAATTTTTAAGATGTCGAATTTCGGCTGTACGCCTAACTGCTTATAGGCGTAATTAGGAACAAAATCTAAGTCGAGCTCTTTGTCACCACGACGTATTGCCACTTTCATAGAATCTTTTTGATGACGTGACAAAACACCCTTAAAATCAGCCAAGTCGCTTACAGGATAACCATTAACCGATAAAATCTCATCTCCTACCTCGATGCCAGCTAATGCGGCTGGATACTCAGGCACTATGCTCATCACCGTAGGGAATTCTCTAAAAACCATACCTGCCTTCGGATTATTCTTTACTTGTGGCGTGATTGTAAAAGTCTTTTCTACCCCCTGACGTTCTACTAAGAATTTAAACTCTTTTCTTTCATCCGCATTGATAATATCGCCAATTTGATAAAAATAATTAATCGCTTCATCATCAATCGCTTTGATTACATCTCCTTCTTGTAAGCCCGCAAGCGCCGCTGCTGAACCGGGCGCAATCCCTCCCAAGGCAGCTGAATATAATGACTCACTGTCAAAACTCATGAGTCTTAGTCCTTCGTAATCCTTATTCCCCTTTGGAGTAAAAGGACCAATGACTAAACCTGTTTGATCGCCACGGTCAACTGTTAAAGTTACATCATCGCGCATGATATACTCCATCAAGGTCACCTGTTGACTAGAGGCTGGCTTATCATTGACTTCGCGTATAATATCACCAGCTTTTAAACCCTTAGTGAATTCTACCGATTCCTTCGGCACCTCTTGAACTAAAAGTCCTTCTGCAGCGGGTGAAACTGGCTTGCCCACAAAATAAATAATCGTCCCCAAAACAAGGGCAAAAAGAATATTGAATAAAGGTCCCGCCAAGGCAGTTATTATTCGATCAATAGGCTTTGCCTCAGGCAAAACTTTACCATCTTCTGTTTGCGGCTCATTTGCGGCATCCATCTGTGGCAAGGCCACATAGCCCCCCAAGGGTAACCAACCAATAATAAAATCTATCCCCTTCCATCGCTTTGATAGTATCCTATGACCAAAGCCAATAGAAAACTTATCTACGTGCATACCTCTCCAGAGAGCGGCTAACATGTGTCCGAGTTCATGAATAAATATACTAAAGCCGAAAAAGAACGCGACGAATAAAATGGATAAAACTCCTGCTAAGGCATCTGGCATAAAACTGACCTTTTTTATAAAATGTAATTATCGTTATACAATATTTAACCTAGTATATGCTAAATAAGGCTTCTTTCAATGATTATAGGACTACTCAAATTATGAAAATCTCTACCTTCGACGCTAATGAAATTATCGTTTCTCCCTCAATCCTCGCTGCGGATTTCGCAAACTTAGCTCAAGAAGTCAAGGGTGCATATGATGCTAATGCCAAATTCCTTCACCTTGACGTCATGGATGGACACTTCGTTCCTAACATCTCCTTTGGCCCTTCGGTAATTGCTAAACTACGCCCATGCTCAGAAGCTTTTTTCGATGCTCACTTAATGATTAGTCACCCACAAGAGTATATCCAAAGTTTCCATGAAGCCGGCTGTGATCACATCACTTTTCACGTGGAATCTGACTGTAACATACAAGAAGTCATTGACCAAATTCACTCATACGGCATGAGTGCTGGACTTACTCTTAAACCTGGCACGGACATAGATAGTATCATTCCCTATCTCGATAAAATTCAAATGGTTTTGATTATGACTGTAGAGCCAGGCTTTGGCGGCCAAAGCTTTATGCATGAGATGATGGGAAAAGTCTCTACCATTCGTGAGCATGCAAATAAAGTTAATCCTAGTCTTCATATTGAAGTTGATGGTGGGATTAACAAAGAAACCTCTAAAATAGTCCGAGCTGCGGGCGCCAATATTCTCGTCGCTGGTACAGCCTTTTTTCGTCACCCACAAGGAATGCAAGAAGCTCAAAAAGAATTAACTTCTTAAACTTCTCCTAAGGGATTATTCCTTTACAATGACTGGCTTATATTCGAGCCAGTCATCATCCGCTTCATTAAAAAGCTCAAAACGCTCCATCTCTCTAGCGAGGCCCTGAGGTTTATTAGGTACTACCATAGTAATACCACCGTGGATTATCGTTGATAATGTCTCCGTACTCAACTTCACCCCGAATAAACTCACATCCATACCCATTGCCGTCGCATTATAAAATATGGAATTCCTCCTCACTAGATAGCTGTATGCTGGGTCAATAAATAAACGCATCTCCACACCTGTAGAATCTGAGCTTAATTTAAAGGCCTCTATACTACCAATCTTTATCTGCCTGTAGAAAACGGGTGCTCCAACTTTGAGACTACTTAAACGCTCACCTTTGACAACTACTCTCAAGCCTAATTGATTAATAGTTTCAGCAGGAGTTTCGGCCAATAACTCAAAATGTTTTATACTATCCTTACTCAAACCTTTAGAAAGTTTTATAAAAGCTCCCGTAACAATAGCTAATGGATTTTTGACTTGATCAATATTAAACTCGAAATCCTCAATCCAAAATTTCGAATCCTCTGCTAGGACCTCTTTGTATTCCTCTTCTATCAAGGCATCATATTTTAGCACGCCTCTAACTAAACTGACATGAGTGACTTGACCGATTGTCATCGTTCTATAGATGATTTTACTACCGACTTTTAAACCCGATTCTTTAAGGCTACTAAAAGTAACTGGAAGGTAATACTTCTGAGCCGCATCAGAACTTTCATACAAAGTAAACTCACTCGGCAATTGATCTTGAGTATTCTTTATCGGTGTCACATAAGAGATTCCACCTGATACGATACTTTCGACTGACCCCGTCTCAAATTTTAGACCCGTCATATCAGCTTTGATTTTAAAACCACTTAAATCATAAAATTTTGTTGAGTGGTTTATCGTATTATTGTATTTTCCGGACACATAGATTTTAACTTTGATGAGATCGCTTATTTCATCAAATTCATAGGACATTACTTTTCCTACTTTAAAGCCCTTATAAACAATCGGCGAACCTTCACTTACCGATCCTAATACTTTGCACGAAATAGTATGAAAACTCCCCCCATCATCCGTATACACCTTCTCTTTGTAATCCTTGTGGCTCCCTAGTAATTCGAAGCTTTGTTTCTTAACTTTATTATCGGAATCCTTAGTTGCCATAGCAATACCAGAATGAATCATTGAACTCAGCGAGCCCACATTAAAGTACATACCTTTTAGGGAAATATTGCCTTCTACTGCTCCTTGAATATAAAAAGATGAGGTCTCATTCACTAAATGCTTATATTCATCTGCAATAACAATATCAAACAATACTTGCTTGGAAATTTTCGAAATCTGAGATTTCACAAGAGTCCCAATGATTACATCATTATAAACTACATTCACACCTTGTTTAAGGTTGTACGACTTAGCGGCATTCAAACGAATTGAAAGTCCCTCCATTACTGGTGGATTAGCATTCAACTTAAACTCATCTAGTAACTCGGTCGATTTAGTTTTAGTTTCGAATGTAATGTAAGGACCTCTCGCTAGAGCATCTAAACCTCGTACTCCAGTTAAACCTAATCGTGGTTCAACAATCCAAAAGTAAGCATCTCTATTGGCTAAATGACGAAAATCCTCATTCAACTTTATAGAAAATGTCGTTTCATCTCTTTGAGGATAATAATAGACATTCTCAACTACACCTGCCTGAATCCCCTTATAGTAAACAAAAGCTGATTTTTCATCGATATTATAACCGCGTTTAGAAGTCAGTAGTATCTTATCATCTGCCAAGCACGTCCCTTCAATACTGTCGTATAAGGTAAATTCACCCTCTTTGTCTTTAAGTACTTTACTATGCTCTGGAGAACTAATAGATATACCTCCTACTATAACGGAAGCCAAAGAATCCATACTAATTCTAATCCCGGCTAAGGATGCCCTGATATCAATACCTGAAATCTTCCAAAACTTTGATTCTTCTTTAATTAAATGCTGATATTTCTCTTGAATGTGAATTGAGTACTCAACCCCTCCCTTACTTAAAACCACATTCTCAACTTCCCCAATTAGAATATCACGAAACATTACCGGTGCCCCAATCTTTAGATCAGATTCATCGGCCGTTAATACAAAACGCAGTCCGGGCTCATAGATATCAATTGGCGGAGCTGACTCCGCTTGAAAAACACGAAGATCAGGAAGACTTACAAGTTCCGCCTTGTCTTTACTTGGGGTCATTACATCAATATACACACCACTTAAAATTGTTGATAAGCCACTGATCCTAGTGAGGCTCACCGTTGGCTCAACCTTCCAAAACAAGGTGCCTTTCTTTGCAATAACCGCAGCTTTTTTTTCTAAGATCAGTGTAGCATCTACTTTAGTCACATCATTCTTATTCACTTGTAAATCACTGATCTGTCCTATTTTTATACCATTATAAAGCAAAGGCGTTTTACCTACAGATAAACCATCTCCACTATCAAATGTAATAACAATATCTAAACCCTTATTGTCAAAATATTTAAAAATCATTAGACCTGCAATAACCATTGCCACAATAGGGATAATCCACACCACATAAATGGGTTTTTTATTCTTTATCACTGCTTTTTGTTCCATCGTCACTACCCTTTTTATTTATCAAACATCAATCGTGGGTCAAATTTTTCTGATGCAATAATCGTAAAAATCACTGCCCCACAGAAGGAAATAGCCGCTGCACCCGTTTGAATCGTGGCTAAACCTTGAAACTGTACCATTGAAACCATCAGTGCCACAACAAAAATATCCAGCATTGACCATTTTCCAATACAATGAATTATATGAAAAAGCTTCAAGCCTAATTTAGCTTTTTCTTTTTGCTTAAATGCTATAATTAGCAAAAGAAAATAAATAACTGATAGCTTGAAAATTGGAACTGCAACACTCGCAACAAAAATAATAAGACCTAAGCCATACTCTTTATGTGCCAAAAAATAAATAACTCCTTCCATAATAGTACTTCCCTCGTCTGTGCCCATACTCGTCACCACCATCATCGGCATAAGGTTGGCAGGAATCAAAAATAATGTCGCCGCCAGAACATAGGCCCAAGTCTGTGAAATAGACGAAGGTTTTCTCTGAGAGATACTTGCTGAACAGCGCCTACATTGCACTTCCTCCAGATCATGGAGTTCCTCGCATATAAGGCATAGCACTTTGCCCTCACTAATATCAGTCTTCCAATTCATCATAATGATTCCATAAATCTTCCGCATTAAACCATGTCACAGTCACATAGTAACTCAATAAAAAAAAGACGAACAAAACAAGACCGACATCAAGCTTTAAAGTCGCCATTCCTGCTAATTTGACTATAGCTACAAAAATAGAAACCAGATAGACTTCTGCCATTGACCACGGTAAGAGGTGTTCATAGTAACGAAACAAGCCCTTCAACTTCCTAATTGGTTTCCCAATCTTAGCTGGAATAATCAACATCATAATCATAAATAAAAGAACTAAAGGTATAAATACCCCTACCGATGAAGCTATAATTGCTATAACGTAATAACCATCATGAAAAAAGAAGAGCACTGCTTCAAGAAGTGTAACCGAATGAGACTGACCCATGATAGTCAAAGTCAAGATGGGAAGAAACAACGTGGGTATAAAAAATAAAAATGCTGATATTGCCATCATCAACACCAGATCAAAAGATTCACCTGGTCTATAAAAAACAGATTTACAGCGTGGGCATGAATACTGGTGAGTCGCATCAAAACTTTCAATTTCGATAACTAGACCACAATCTTTACATGCTGTTTTTTTCATGATTTCCGTCCGGAATAAATACTAAGCAATTAAATTTCAATCAATATATATCTTGATCACTAAGCAACAAGGATTTGCAGATTAAGGTTAAATGAATAATTCACAAATATTCATCTACCTGCTCACACCCGGAGCATCAACCTATTAAACAAGGCTCCCAATCTTTCCAGACTGCTTCATGACCTCGACTCTCAATAATTGAAATAATATCATCCACATTACGCTCATCGGTTATATCAAACTGCTTCAAGGCAGACTCAGGATTACAGTATCCACCAGGCTCGGTAGAAGATTCTGCGCTCATATGTGTTACACCTAAGCCGATTAATCCATCCCGTAAAAAGGCGGGCTCACGCGTTGAAATATTGATCCCTAAATCAGGGAAAGCTAAACGCCAGGCCAAGATCAATTGAACTATATCTTTATCACTTACATCAGCCGCGGGCTTATAGTCCGTCTCGGATTCACACAAGCGTGGTAAACTAACGGAGTACTGTACACGCCAATATTTTTTCATCATCCAATCTAAGTGAAAGGCACAATTCAAAGAATCTAGGCGCCAATTTGGAGCCAAGCCTAGCAATACGCCCATACTGATTTTGCGCATTTTTGCTTCAGCTCCACGACTCGGAGCCTCTAAACGATAATCGTAATTTTTTTTCTTACCACGTAAATGAACTTGAGCATAAACATCCCTATCATAAGTCTCTTGATAAAGAGTTAATGAATCGACTCCTTCACTTACTAAATCTTCGTATTCTGATTGACGGAAGGGCGCTGTTTCAATAGCAATAGAAGAGAAATATGGCTTAACAGAACGCACCATTTTGGCGACATACTCAGAGGTCACGATCTTCTGATGTTCTCCAGAAACAAGCAATAACTGCCTAAAGCCACGCTTATTTAAATATTTGGCTTCCGCCTCCATCTCACTTTCGTCTAAAGTCTTACGACTTATCTTGTTTTCCATAGTAAAGCCGCAGTATGTACAAGTATTGGTACACTCATTAGACATATACGCAGGCGCATAAAGACGAATAATCTTACCATGACGCTCAAAGGTTAATTGACTAGAGAGTTGCGCCAATTCTTCAAGATACCCACTTGCAGCAGGAGACATCAGTAATGAGAAAGTTTCTAGGCCTTCTTGTGGATAACCTGAACTAATCAAGTCTTCAATACGACTGGTATCTTCACAAGTTAAATTTGATTGTAGAACACTGCTATCGAAAGCATTAAAACTTTCTAAAAAACTCATTTTAAAAATGAAGTCAAGGGACTACTGGCTGAGGCCTGAGTCCCACGTTTCGCCAAACCACATAAATACGCCTGACGACCGGCCTCAACAGCAATAGAAAAAGCACGGGCCATACCTGCAGGATCTGAGCTCGCTGCTAAAGCTGTATTCACTAAAACGCAATCAGCTCCCATTTCCATCGCTTCACACGCATGAGAAGGCGCACCTAAACCAGCATCTACTACGACAGGAATATTGGACTGTTCAATAATAATCTTGATCATTTCTTTGGTTTGTAAGCCTTGATTACAACCTATGGGTGCAGCAAGAGGCATAACTGTTGCACAACCGACTTCTTCCAAGCGTTTAGCCAAAACTGGATCTGCATTAATGTAAGGCAGTACGGTAAAACCTTCTTTAACCAAAATCTCTGCCGCCTTCAAAGTCTCTATAGGATCGGGAAGCAGATAACGCGGATCGGGATGAATTTCAAGCTTCACCCACTTCGGCATCCCTGCTGCATGAGCTAACTTAGCCATCACCACTGCTTCTTCAGCAGTGGCTGCACCACTTGTATTTGGTAAAATGAGGTACTTCTCAGGGTCAAGAGCATCAATAATATTCTCGCCCTTTTCCCTTTCAAAGTCTAAGCGTCGTAAGGCCACGGTAACAATTTCAGCTCCACTCGCTTCAATTGCCGACATCATTGCAGCATTATTTTGAAACTTGCCCGTCCCCACAAAAAAGCGGGAACGGATTTCTCTGCCAGCAATTACAAGCTTATCGGACATTGTTTACGCTTCTTCCTGAAAAACTGTTTGATCGTTTTGACGCTTAATATCACGCTCATCACGCTCTGCAGAGATACGTTCAAGCTGTGTTGCCATACGATTACAAACAATTGGTGCCGCTACATAGATTGAAGAAAAAGTACCGATACCGATACCAATTGTCAGTACTGTTGCAAACTCTTGTACTCCGCCACCTAAACAAAGAACTATGACGACAAACAAAGTTGTTAAAGAAGTAATGATCGTACGTCCAAGCATGTCGTTAATTGCCGTATTCACAATCTCAAAAATAGATCTCTTCTTGATATCACCAGACTTCTCTCGGATACGGTCAAAGACGACAATTGTATCATTCAGTGAATAACCCATAATAGTCAGAACTGCACCAATAATTGGAAGTGAAATTTGATTCCCAAGAAGGACAAAAATTCCTACTGCAATTAAAGCATCGTGAGCTAAAGCGGCGATTGCGCCAAACGCAAAGACACTTTCAAATCGAAATGTGATATAGATAAAGATCGCAGCCATTACCCATAACATTGCACCCATAGCTTTGCTTTTAAACTGAGCTCCTACAAGGCCGCCAATACTTTCGCCACCAGTATTAACAAAAGTGGCACCTGTCTCTGAACCAAGCTTCGTGAGTAAGGCATCTACTTTTTTAGCAAATCCATCAGAATCCTCTCCTGGAAGGTCTTTAAATACAACTTCCAAACTCTTGCCCTCTGTTCCGACGGCTGTCTTAAATGCCAAACGAGGACTCTTAACCTTCAGCTCTGAACTAAGAGCATTTGCAATGACTTCTTGAGTAGGAGGCTCACCAGTTACGCTATAAGAAAGCGCTGTACCACCAGTAAAGTCTACACTTAATGCATCTGATCCTTTACTAACTAAAGTCACAATAGAGATCACACATAAAGTTCCTGAGATAAGGTAAGCTTTCTTACGGTTCTTCCAGAAATTGATATTCCACTTCTTCGCTTCACCTAGGCCCGAAATCATTTTCTTGTCGCCGCGAGCACCGTTATTCATCCAATCAAAGAAAATACGCGATACAAAAAGCGCCGTGAACATCGTTGTGATGATACCGATTGAGAGTGTAATTGCGAAACCTTGAATGGGTCCAGTACCAAAATTATAAAGAATCAAGGCTGAGATAAATGTTGTTATATTAGCATCAAAGATGGCTGTAAATGCGCGAGCGAAACCTTCGCGAGTGGCATTATCTGCGATTCGTCCTGTGGCTAACTCTTCTCGAATACGTTCAAAAATAAGTACATTTGAGTCAACTGCCATACCTAAGGTTAAAGCAATACCCGCAATACCTGGCAACGTGAATGTCGCACCATAAATCATCATCGATGTCGCAAGCAATACTAAGTTGATTACAAGACCTGCAGCTGCAAATAAACCCGGGAGTCTGTACCACCAGATCATAAAGAGCATCACGCCCATCACACCGATAATCGTCATTAAAACGCCACTTTTTATTGAGGAGGCACCGAGTGTCGCATCTGTGCGGGACTCACCATCAATATTGATCTTAACCGGCAATGAACCCGACTGAAGTACTAGAGCTAAGCCTGCGGCTTCTTCAATACTTTCCATTCCGTCAATCTGAGCAGAACCGCCGTTAATTACAGTATTAATTCTTGGTGCACTATAGCAAACACCATCTAAAACAATAGCTAAGCGTTTACCCACAAATTGTTCAGTAACTCTACCGAATTCAGCGGCACCTGCTTGATTAAAAGTTTTACTTACGATCCAGCTACCATTTTGATCTTGGCCATAAGATGTTTTTACAATATCTTTACCAGTCATTTCTGATTCTGTTTTCAAAAGATAAACTTCAGGAGGTCGACCTGACTCATCTTCTTTACCATAGACCATTTCATAGCCGATGTCTTCTGCAAGTTTAGGTCCATTAGGACGAGCCTCATGAAGCGCGCGGAATTGAAGTTCCGCCTGACGTGTAATTAAAGATGCTATTGCATTTCTTTCTTCATCATTAACAACTGGCACACGGACAAGTACTGTATTGTCTGAAAAAGGACGAATCTCTGCTTCAGCAACACCCTTACTATCAATACGACGTTTCAGAACTTCAACAATTTTATCACGAACTTCGATTGCAGTACCGTCTGCCTCTTCCAATTCAGCAGGATCAAAAGCTACGATGAATTCTACCCCACCTTTAAGGTCAATACCTAATTTCAAACGTCCAGTCACTTCACCTTGGAGACGACTAACAACTTTACTATTAGAAAAACGCGGCATGCCGAAAAACTTAAATAACTGCAAGCTCTCTTTACGTGCATTGTACATCAAAGATTCCGAAGGGTTCATTGGAACAGGGGAATCTATTTGTTTTTTCTTACCTGCGTTGAAATCAGCTTCAGCTTGATCTACAATTTTGTTAAAAGTTTCGGCTTCTTCAGTAGAGATGTATTTATCTCTAACCTTCCTGAGTGCTCTAAGGTCTCGAGCCTTGTCACCGGTATTATCTTCATTGGCAGCAACAATCAACTCCGCCAGCTGCTTATCGAGTTTCCCTGCTTCGACATCATTGACTTTAGTTTGCAAAGCCTTGGCAGACTCTTTGCGTACATGCTCAAACAAATCTTGATTTTTTAAGGGAGTCGATTCCATCAACCATAATACAAGAACGATAAGAACCGCAAATAAACGGTATTTTACTGATTTAGACATTTTATTCCTCGATTACTTCTTTTCGCTATCGTTAACTACTGAACGAACCGCATTTTGGTCGACTTTCACGACTGTTTTTTCAGCGATTTCAATTTGTAAGATACCATCTTCAATGGCTTTTACTGATCCATAAATACCACCTTCCAAAATCACTTGATCATCTGTGACGAGTGATGCGACACGCTGCTTATGAGCCTGTACTTTCTTCTTCTGTGGTCGTAAAATTATCACGTAAAAAATGGCATAAAAAACAACAAAAATTGCGATGGTTTTCACCATCTCTGCGGGGTTACTCTGTTTTTGTGCCTGGGCAAGTAAATCGTAGTTCATTAACTAAATATCCTATATTCTCTAGATTAAATTTTATTTCAAACCTTCAAGTGTAGGCCCACTTGCAGAATTCTCCAGTCATCCAAGGTCTTCGTCCGAGTAAATATCGGTTTTTAATACATGATTTATTAATAAAATCACTAAATCACATCCCACCTGTAGAATAGATCAATGGTTTTTTTCTAGATGCTTCAAATGAAGCCTCGCTTTAACAGAGCCTAGGTCGGCGGCATTTTCCAACCATTTCTTAGTCAATGCTAAGTTGGGTCCTGCCCCATAATATCCATACTTATGAATCTGTGCCATTTGAATGCACGCATCCTCATCACCTAACTCCGCTTGTGCCCGTATTCGTTCATATTCTTGACGACTCATTTTCCTGGTAACTAAGGCGTAATTAGTGACTTTATCATCTTTATAAAATTGACCACTCTCTTGGGAGCTCCGCATACTCTTTAAATATTCTTTACGTTGAGCTTCATTCTCATCTTCAAAAAGCTCAGCGTTATTTTCTTTAAATTCCTCCTCTGCCGTTTTTTCATTTACAGTGGACTCCTCGACAGCGGGCTCTTCTTCCGCAAGCCACGAACATGAACTAAAAAACAACACTAAAACGAGCAATATACCAAACTTCATAACATTCTATATCCACATATTTTTTTGCTTTATGAAAAACTTTGAACTTATTTATTAATATCACCTTCGCATTTAGCAAGTTTTAAGATGATTTTTTTTTATTCAACTGGAATTCTCCTCTCTCAATTACTAGCTTAAATTAAGGTAATCAAGGACTCCCTCATGGCTAAAGCTTCTATCGACCCCTCACAAGTACGTGCATTCGCATCAGAATTGAAAAACTTTAATCAAGAACTACAGAACCGCATGCTCTCCCTAAGAGGCCGCTACAAGGCCTTAGGGGAAACTTGGCAAGATCAAGAGCAAGTGCGCTTTGCTGAAGAGTTTGAACGCGCAATGAAAAGTCTTAAAAAATTCGTTGAATGTTCTAATGACCAAGCCCCTTTGCTTATAAGAAAAGCCGATAAAATTGATGAATACTTAAAACAAAGATAACTATGTCGAACAAAGCAAACATTAATTCTTTTGATGCTTTAGAACAATTTGCAGGGCACTTAAAAAAATCTCGTGAGCAAATCACTCAAGCCGCAAGTGAGATCCGCAACGAAATATTCCGTCGCCAAAAAACCATTCAAGAAACGCTCCCTCAACAAATTAACAAGCAAATCTTGCACTGCCAAGAACTCATTAAAAGCACCAAACAAAACTCAGGTTTCCGCCCATCGGCAGAAGCCAAGGAAATATTACAACGTGCCAAAGATAAACTCATTGAGCTCGACAAGAAAAAAGCTATCCTACAAAAGTGGCAGCAAAAGTTGCCCGCACTACTCGAACCTCACCATGTACAGATCATTAAATTCCGCTCATACACAGACCTTGAAATCCAACGCGCAAGTGAATCACTCTTGCAAAAGCTAAAAACTCTCGATGAGTACACTCAAATAAAGGCTAAAAAAGAGCTATGAATTTCCTTACACACCGACAACATCTCCTCGAATTGAGCCAAATCAATCAACAAAAATGGCTCAAACTAAAAAACCATTGGAAGGATGACAAAGCCTTAGAATTTGATCGTATCTACCTCAAAAACTTTCGACGCCATTTAAACTTAACACTTGATAGCCTTGATGAACTAGAACAAATCTTCCGACACTTCAAAGAGGAGTTCGAACAATGATTTTTCCTCTAACTCCAGAGAAACTAAAGAAACAATTAGCTGAGCTTAATCACAGTCAAAATGAAGCTCTAATTAGAATTGAAAAGCTCAAAGATCAACAAGCGCATGACTTAGAGAACAAGCACCGCATTTTCAATACCAAAAATAATTCCATCTCTAATGACTCTGTGCAACAAAAACAAGCAATTGAAGAGCTGTTTAGAGATCAAGTTTTAACAATAAAAAGAAAACAGCAAGACGAAGTTCAAAAAATTCAAAATGCTCTGCGTCAAGAAGAAATGCTCATTCAAAATAAATACAACGCCATCGGAGATATTGATCGTCGTGCAATGGCAGATTCTTGTCGAGAGCACCGCGAAACCTGCGACACAAACGTCAAAATTTCCGATGACCAACATTCCGAACGAATGCTCACCCTTGAAGCGATGCATTCTTTCCTCGAAGAAACCACTAAATTCATTAAGAAACATGGCCGTTTACAAGAGCCCGTCTTCACTGACGAAGCTCTAGAAGACCTCATACGAGACGATAAAGAATTCGATCGCGATCTAGCTCTAACAACCCTCATGTACGAAGATGTTTCTAGTAAAGTAGCACAGCTACAACTCAAGCTAAAAGACCTTAAAACGAAAATACAAAATAAACTCATTTTTAAGCTTTTTCAGATAATTAGCCCTATAATCGCCTACTCAATCGTCATCATTATCCACACCCCTTTACTTCTCTTTTCTTATAATTATAAACCCGATTTCTTTCCATTTCTATACCCTGCTCTTTCTGCGGGAATTAGCTTATTCATCCTCAGTTTATTAGTCTTACTTCGTAAACATCTACTAAATAAACTCTTATCTCAAGCATCCACTGCTCAAGCACAGCTTAGCCCCCTCTTGGTTTTCTGCCAAGAATTAGCCGTAAGTAAAAATGAATCGCGCTTAATTGATGCAAAGAATGGTTTTATGAAAATCCAAAAAAATGAAGATATTAAGCTTGAAGAAAAACTTCGCTTAATTGAAATTGAACAACTTGTTGAAATGGATAAAATCTCCAAGGGCTTCTATGAAAAAATCCATGAAATTGAAGCCATTGGAAATAAAGCGCTAGAATTAGTACTCAAAGAAAGGCAAAAACTATGGGATCAGCATGACGTCAATGCTAAAGAAAAAAGTCGTCAACTTGAAGAAGACCACACACAAAACATAATCAACTTTGAAGAGCAAGCTAAAACACTGCTCAAAGAACAGTCCGCTCTAGCTAAAAATGAAATTATCACCGCGTGTACAGACTTAAAACACAGTATCGAAGAAAGTCAGAAATTTCAAAATCTACTTTTCCCTAACTTTCAACAGGCCCAAGATTCATGGAGTCCTCAAATTGATTTCCACAACCAAATAGCCTTCTCCTCCATCGATGTGCCACTCTATAAACAACTGAAATACCCTGACGACAGCTTTGTCAAAGAGCAATTGCCCGAGAGTATCACTGTCCCGACCCTTCTTGAACTCCCCAATAACGCTTCCCTTTATATAGATGCTGATTCTTCAAAACGTGCCCCTGCGCTACGTTTATTGAGTAATACACTCCTACGTATATTACTTACTATCCCCCCAGGAAAAGCTCGTTTCACTTTTATTGATCCTCTATCTCTCGGAGAAAACTTTGCTGCTTTCATGCACCTCAACGACTACCAAGAGAGTTTAACTGGCGGAAAAATAAGTACAAAAACATCCGCCATTGATCAAGTCCTTGGCGATTTAAATGAACATCTCGAAACGGTTATTCAAAAATACTTGCGCAATGAATATTCTAATATCTGTAAATATAACCTCGCTGCAGGTGAAATCGCGGAACCTTTTCATTTCCTCGCCATTGCAGACTTCCCTTTTAACTTTTCTGAAGAAGCCATAAAGCGTCTAATTATTATCGCCCAAAATGGTGCTCGCTGCGGTGTATATCTTATCATCCACCACAACCCCGATCACCCTATCCCTGGGGGCTTACGTGTGGATGAAATCAAAAATCATTGCATCTTTTTAGAACCTAAAGAGGATAGCTTTGAATGGCGTAAATCTCTCTTTAAGCAAACTCAACTCAATCTCAGCCCTGCTCCGGCACCAGAGCTCATGAATGATTTAATAAAAAAAGTTGGTTCAGCTTCTTCGGCCGCTTCTTCCGTCAAAATCCCCTTTTCGAAAATCCAAGAAAAATCCCTTTGGAAATCCAGCACCAAGAACTCTTTATCCGTAACGATCGGTCTCACTGGCACACGTCATCAAGAACTATCTTTCGGACATGGCACGGCTCAGCATTGCCTATTAGCAGGAAAAACTGGCTCGGGAAAATCAAACTTAATCCACGTAATCATCACCAACATGGCTATCAAGTATTCTCCCGATGAGCTACAGTTTTTCCTAATCGATTTCAAAAAAGGCGTCGAATTCAAAAGCTATGCAAATGAAGCTTTACCTCATGCACGTGCGATTGCCATTGAATCAGATCGTGAGTTTGGCATTAGCGTACTCCGCAAAATTGATGAAGAACTCAAAGATCGAGGCGATAAATTCCGCAGTCTCAATGCTCAAAACATTAGCCAATTCCGAGACAACTCACAGAAAACTATGCCCCGTATACTATTGGTGATAGATGAATTCCAAGAGTTTTTCACCGAAGATGATAATCTCGCAAAAGATGCAATCCTACTATTGGATCGCATTGTGCGCCAAGGCCGTGCTTTTGGCATTCACGTTCTACTGGGGTCACAAACTTTGGGTGGCACACAAACCTTACCTCGCTCTACCATGGGACAAATGGGGATCAGAATTGCACTGCAATGTAACGAAAGTGATTCCTACCTGATTTTTAACGAAAATAATAATGCCGCCCGCTTACTTTCTCGTCCTGGCGAAGCCATCCTCAATAGTCATTCAGGTCTACCAGAACACAACTCACCATTCCAAACAGCTTGGATAAGCGAAGATATACATCATAAAGAATTAAGTCGTCTTAGAAACAAAAAACATGGCCACCCATTCATATTTGAAGGCAATGTTCCGGCACAACTAGAAACTTGTAAAGCCTACTTAGATGCCCCCGATGCAAATACTTTTTATCTAGGTGAGCCCTGTGCCATCGAAGATAGTAAACAAATCACATTCAAGTCATCACCGAGTCAAAATGCACTACTGATTACTTCTAGCAAAGAAACTTGCTTAAGTATTTTTATGAGTTCCCTTAGCTTAGCCAAAAAACACCACGTTGAATCACAATTCTACTTCCTCAACGGCATGCAGGATGATGAACAATACCAAGCTTATTTCAATTTAATAGGTAGCAGTATCAACACGGCTTATCCAGCTAAAGCTGAAGTATTAATTGACGATTTATATAAAATTTTGCAAAGTAGACAAGATCAAAATAACCCAAGTCCGATTTATGTTTTTTCCGCCAATCTGCAGCGTTTTAGACAGCTCCAAAAACAAGACGATTTCTCATGGGACGAATCAGAAAAGACTCCTGCAGATAAATTTGATGAGCTCATTCAACTCGGCCCAGAAAATCACATCCACTTTTTCTTACATTGCGACTCTTTCTCCAGTTACTTGCGCATCCTCAGTAACAAACGTCTACAGGATTTTGATTATCGCATACTTACACAAATGTCTCAAACTGACTCTTTATCCTGTATTGATAGAAGTGATGCCGCTAAGCTGGAACTACATACGGCTCTTCTCTACCAAGATCATAATGGTTCTATTCAAAAACTCAGGCCTTTTGAACTACCTGCGATCACATTTTTCAAAGGCTAAAGCCACCCAAACCCCTTGAACTAAACAAGTCATAAGCGTTGTATTGGGAAACTCCGAAGCTATCTTTTCCAATAAAAATTAGCTAGGAAATATAAAAATATGAGCATCGAAGACTTCACATCCATCAAGCTTTATACCCTTAAAAATACGCAAGGCACTATTGTTAAAGTTACAAATTATGGTGCAATTATCACCTCTATAATCACGGCTGATAATCAAGGTGAATTCACGGATATTGCCCTCGGTCATAACAGCCTTGATGAATACCTTACGGCTGTAGACAAACCTTACTTCGGCGCCATTGCAGGTCCTTTTGCCAATCGTATTGCCAAAGGTAAATTCACTTTAAATGATAAAACTTATCAGCTTGCGATTAATAATGGTGAGAACCATCTTCATGGCGGAAATATTGGCCTTGATAAAGTTATTTGGTCTCCCACAGCAATCAGTGGAGAAGAATTTTCGGGACTCTCACTTTCCTACATAGCTGCCGATGGAGAAGAAAACTATCCCGGCAATGTCGCTTTCACAGTGGAGTACAAACTCTGGGACAATAATGACTTAGAAATTTATTATCAAGCATCTAGTGATCAAGACACCTATATCAACCTTACAAATCACAGCTACTTCAACTTAAAAGGAGAAGGGCAAGGAGACGTATTAGATCATCTTGTGTTCATTAATGCCGATCACTACACCCCCACCGACTCTACTGCAATCCCCACGGGAGCCATTGTGGAAGTGGCAAACGGCCCTTTTGATTTCACTAAAGAGAAAGCTATAACCACCGATATTGATTCCGATCATGAACAAATAAAATTTGGCAATGGTTATGACCATAACTTTGTTCTAAATAAAAATACTGATGAAAAAATGAGTCTCGCTGCAAGTGTTTACGAGAGCCTGTCAGGTCGTTACCTCGAAGTCTTCACAGAAGAGCCGGGAATTCAATTCTACACAGCAAACTACCTCGATGGCCGACTCGCCAGCAAGAATGGAGAAACTTATATTAAACGCGGAGGATTCTGCCTAGAAACACAGCATTTTCCCGATTCGCCTAACCAAGAAAACTTCCCTTCTACACTGCTCAAAGCAGGAGAGCCTTTCTCTAGTAAAACAATTTATTCTTTCAGTGTAAAATAAGTTTCTGTAGGGGTCGTTTCATCGTGACAGCTAAATACACACTCAGCTCCTTGGATAACAAATCCTAGTAGCACTAAGATACTTCTACGATTTTCTCCATTTATAAACTTTGTAAAAGTACTTCTTTCACAGGCACACAAAAGCCTTCAGCTAAGCTGAAGGCTTTTTTAGTTTAAGAATTATTTTTCAATAGTTTCTTCTACCATTTCTTCGAGTTCATTTTTTGTTGCGGCTGTAAAGGTCGCTACAACTACCACATCCTGCATATCAAAATAGGCTTTATTGGTATTTGTGGTCCCGAGTTCCATTAAAAAAATAACCTGATTATCTTCAAGAGTTACCCGACCATTTTCATCTATATAATCCGCTAGAAAATCCTTTACAGATAACTGCCCACTATAGCCATCTAAATTTGATACATAGTCGCCGTCACGGTATACCTGTAAATTATCCGAATTTTGTAAATTATTCGAATCATGAGCTGCAGAAGCATTCACCTGAATACTTGCTCCTTCACTGATAGTCAAAGACAAATTCAAGCCTTCAACTCCAACGACTTGATCGGTATGTTCATCGCCATCTTCATTGAGCCAATTCATCGGTGCACCATCAAGATTAATATTTGATTTAACTGTATTCGATGAATAACCTGAACCTACAAGCTCCAAGACCACGTCCATATCTTCTCCTGCTACAATCGTGTTACCTCCACCTGGAGGAATTATAATAGTTGGAGGGACTATTGGAGCTTCCGTTGGAATAGATCGAACCGTTGGAGGCTCATTTGGAATAGATCGAACCGTTAGAGGCTCAGTTGGTTCGGACCCCCTAGACCTAGCAATTCCTGCTAAGTTATTGTCTCCTCCATGAAGATAAACAATATTATATAGATCATCATGGAAGCTTGCCAACTTATCGTAAATGACCATGTACTCTTCTATTGCTAAAGTCGACATATCCATGGCGTCTTCACTTTCTACCATCTTTTTTGTGGGTACTACGAAATATGAAGTATCAGATAAATCATTCAATCCAAGATCTAGGCGCACAGAATCTGATGGGCATATCATTATTCCATAATTCTCTTCATCTATATAAGCTTCCAAAAAACTAAAATCGGAAAAACTATCTAGTTTTGGCATATCCATATTCAAATCTTTTTTGGCTACTTCTACCATTTGCTGAATTTGCTTTAATTGATTCAAGCAAGTTGTTCTTTTCGCTTCATCGCGAATGTGAATAAAACTTGTTGCTATTAACGATGCTAATATTGTCACGATTGTTAAGCTGATTAACATTTCAAATATTGAGAAATATTTCTTGTTTTGCTGTTTCATCCTAATCTCCTTTACTTTTTAGTAATGTAATCATTTTATCACAAATAATTTTTCACTAATTAAAAGTATAATCACACCAGGAACTACACAAGCAATACGTTCAATACCGAATAAAATAATTAACATAAAACTTTTAATAACAACACTTTAAGGATTAATGGTGGTTTTTTAATTTTTCATTAATACTCTTTATTGCCGTGTGAAAAAAATAACACCTCATACTGATTCAATAGCACCATGATTTTCTATTGATTCTATCAATCATACATCGAGAGGATTATCTTGGTGATTAAGCACTCAAAAACCACCCTATTGACCGATACCTAAATATCCGTAAGGATTCATTTATATTTACATGGGCGATGGTCCGTACATAGAGCTCCCTCCTCCTAACTTGATTGATACTTAAGTACCAGTCTCTAAATGAGACTATTTTCATCAGAATTGTCACGGTTAGAATTGATTAAAATTCTTCCAGTCTTATTTGTGGGTTTAACATGCTGAAATTATATTAAGACGGGGTGAATTTTGTTTAAAATTATTAAAGAGTTGGTGAGACAAACTAAGTCATACGTCAATAGAGATGAACCGGCCTTATTAACATTTTTATTTCACTCGATTTTTAAAAATGAAGAAGAATTTCAGCATAAACTCATAGACCCTCAGCAATACGTCACCCTCGATGTCTATCGCTGGTTTATTGAATATTTTTTGGATGCTGGATATAAATTTATCAGTCCTGAAGATCTAAAAGATTTATCGCCTGAAGGAAAATATATCTTATCTACTTTTGATGATGGCTATTTCAACAACACCTATGTTTTACCTCTTTTAGAAGAGTATAAAACCCCCGCCGTATTTTTTATTACAACTGATAATGTCATTAATCAAGAATGCTTTTGGTGGGATGTTGTCTTTAGGGAACTGAGTAAACAGGGCTTAGAGCGCAAAGCGATCTCAAAAGAACAAGGCAAGCTAAAGTCTTTCAAACACCCAGAACTCGTGATTGAATTAAAAAAACGCTTTGGCGAGGACTGTTTTGTTCCACAGGGTGAGTTAGACAGGCCTTTGACAATTAATGAACTAAAAGACTTTTCTAAGCATGAATATGTGCATATTGGAAATCATACTAAGAATCATTATATCTTGGATAAATACACTTATGCACAACAAGCTGAGCAAATCACAGGCTGTAGCCAATCGTTAGAAGATATACTAGGCTCAAAAAGTGAAATCATTGCCTATCCCAACGGCAATTATAATGAGGATACTTTGAGAGCCTCTGCGGACTTTGATTTTGGTATTACAGTAAAAAAACGAAAGAACTTCTTGCCCATTGACAACCCTTTAGAACTGGGTCGCCATGTTTTATGGGGAAATAAGTCACTGAAGCGTCAAGGCGATATTTTTAGATCTAACTGGTAGGGATGCATAATGAATAAAAAAGTTATTGCCTTGGTAAAAGCCAGTGCACATCAATTTTACTTTGTGAATAAAATCCACAAAGAATACCCCTTAGCTTTGGTGATTATTGAAGATAAGTATCTAGGGGAACTCCCGGCCTTGAAACGCTTACAAGCTAGACGAGCACTCGGTCCAAGATATATTGCGAAACCTCATGCTAGTAATCGCATAAAGAGCAAAACTTTAGTTAGCATTAATGATGATATTTTTGGGGAAGATTGGTTAGACTTAGAAAATGATCTAAAAGTTTTTTATTGTAAGTCTGTGAATTCTCCTGAAGTTGAGAACTTACTCAAGCAAGAAAAGCCCGATGTACTTATTGATCATGGCACTTCAATTGTTAAAGATCATATTATTGATTTAGCTCCCATGGCCATTAATCTACACTGGGGCTTATCTCCTTATTATCGTGGGACTCGCTGTACTGAATGGGCCTTAATTAATTGGGACCCATATAATATTGGCGTGACGATTCATTGGTTGACGAAGAAAATTGACGGCGGTGGTGTCATTGCTCAGGAGAGACTTGCACTCAATGAGGAGGACTCTGTTCATACTATTAATATGAAACTGAGTTTTCATGGTACACAACTTGTGTTAGATACCATAAAAGCAATCAATCGTGGTGAAGAAATTCAATCTGAGCAACAAGATCACGCCTTGGGTTATTTGACTTTGAACCGTCAATGGACCAAATCGCTTAAAGAGCAGATCAAAGAAATCGAAGCCAATGATATAATCACAAAGATGCTCAAGCACCCCGCAAGGCGCGAGAAAATGCCCATCAAGTCTTTTGAGATCAATAACTCTTAGCATTGCCTTGATCTATGTACCATTAGGCTAGTTTCTTGCAGGGCTATTAGCGGGTATATGCCTGTTGCCACTCAAAAATCAGCCCACGCGTGATCGTCATTTAGAAAAATGGCACTATTGGTTTTGCGAACTCCGCAACTCAAGCCGATACGAGGACAAAATTAAAGTCGCCATAAACTTCATACAAATCCTTTAATGAGACGATTTATCTTTCTTCTTCTTTTTTGATGCTTTATCAAGGCTTTTTAAATAAGCTACCATATCGCGCAACTCTCCTGCTTGAAGTAAAAGATGCATCGGTGGCATCGGCGACATTGGCGGCATCATCGTCTTGATATCTTTGCGCTTGTAGGCTACCGTTCTGCCATTCGCTCCTTTGATTTTTACCACTTGATCATCCTCGCCCATGTAAGTCCCACTAAAGGCTTCATCATCCTTATTTGTTATACTTGTTATGCCAAAGCCTGGCGCCACCCTTGCCCCTGGATCTACAATGGATTCTAATAAATAGCGTCGGTCATAACTTTTACCTATTAAAGTTAAATCAGGACCTACATCAGCGCCATATCCATTGACCTTATGGCAACGTAAACATTGTGCCGCACCATGATTATAAAACACATCACGCCCACGATCGACATCACCGCCTTCTAGCGCATAAGTGAATTTATCTGTGATTGCTCCCCGCGCCATTTTCGCATCTACATCAGCCAACTTCTTTTTGAAGTCCTTAGAAGATTTTGCTCTACTTGAATTCAATACTTCAAGCATGACTTCTCTGTCACCCTTGCCCATTAAAAATTGATCCAGTTGATTTAAGAGGTGGCGATCATTACTAGATCCTTTCTCCATTAATTTGTAGCACAGCTGACGTTCAGATCTTGTTCCATTTTGAATTATCTTGGAGGCCTGCAATTGTGCTTTTTCAGGATCTTGGATATTTAATTGCTCCAATGATTTCAATCGAATAAGCTCACTCTTATCTTTTAATAAATTCATCAAGTGGATCGAGCTCAATTCTCCTCGTTGACTCAAGCTTTCTAGAGCTCCAATGCGAATTTCACTAATAAGTTTCTGATTATTTAAATGAGCCATCAAGATGTCGCTGCTAATAGGAAAATCACAGTTATTTGCTAAACGATTAAGTTGAGCCAATAGTTTACCCTGAGATTTTTTTAGTAAGTCTCCCAGTTGGGCATGAAGTAGATCCTTAATATCAGCTCTTGGATGTAGATATTCACGAGGTAATCCAGTGGTATTATCCAATAAAGCTTTGTCATCCCATGCCTGAAGAGCCGCCACCGCTTCTTGGACCATAGATTCCGATAAATCTTTTCTACTCGCATATTGAACTAAACGCTCAGCGGATTTTTCATCACCCAAATAATAATTGGCATTAATCACACGCAAATGCATGAGCTCATCCATCGCTCCGTTAGGCTTAGATAAATCTACTAATAATGATGCCAAGGCTTGCTGTGCACCTCCGTCAATAAGGCGATCATTTATTGCACGTATGGCTTCATCGCGGATTTTTTTCTCATCATCTTTTAGAAACAAGCGGATATTAGGATCCAATGTTTTACGCAGTGCCAATAAGACTATCATGCGTACCGCCACTGAAGAGTCTTTTGAATAATTCAGATAAGAACTTGAGTCTTTCATTCCAGCTAAAGCCATCACCAGACCATGTTGAAGAAAGCGATCTTGCCCCGCATTTCTCCGTTGAGCTTCAATAATTGCGGGTACCGCAAGTTCATCGCCAATACGCCCTAAGCCAATACCCGCATACATAATAGCTCGAGCATGAGTGTCTTCCAAAGCCTTGAGCAATTCATTCATTGCGGATTTATCACGATGATCACCCAAGGCTCGAGCACATTGAATCCTCACTTGTGCATCTTCATCACTCATAAGCAGTGACTTTAAAGGTTTGAGTAAAGAAATGTTTTTACTAGCAAGCATCCCCAAACCCCATATCCCATGGATGCGTTGTAATTGTGGCGCTTGCTTATCTTGTGCGGCTTTCGCAAAAAACTCTGCGCCTGCTTTTCTTTTTGCCAATTCAAACTGAGCCTTGAGACGTACTTGCTGGTGATCTCGTGCCAGGAGTTCATAGAGTTCTGGATCCGATCTCTTTGAAAAGTCACTCGTAAGAATAATTTCATTTTCTTTCACTTCTTTTTTATCAGTCTCACCAGGAACTTCAAGAGAAAAGATGTTCCCTTCATCTCTATTCAAATATCCCCCATTATTAAACTCAGAAATATACATCTTACCATCAGGGCCAAAATCCATATCCACTAAATTTGAACCTGTGAAAAAAACCTCTAAATTTTTCATTTCAAAGCCTGCACCTTTTTCGTCCAGATCAAACATCGAAATGCGTGTTTTTGGTGAGCCACCTTTGAAAATATTTACAAAAAATTTATTGTCAAAATCTTTCCCCAGTGAATTAGACGGATTGAACAAAAAACCCGATGGTCCACCAATAATCTGACCTATACTAGGCAACAAATACGCTGGCTGATCTTCTTCATTCGCAAGGTATAAGTTCTCGCTCATCCACGCGCAATTCATAGATTTCTTTTCTGCATAAACATAAGAACGAAAATTCAATTTTGAGGCAAAAGCCAAAAGGTTCTGATGCCCTGCATGCCAACCCGCATCGCCACCTTCAACAAGGTAGTTAATTCGCTCTAAATCCCCTTTATCTGAATCATTATCCGCTGTGAATAAATTCCCATAATCATCAAACTGAAGCTCCTGCGGATTGCGCAAACGATCCACAAACACTTCGATATTAGACCCCTCAGGATCACAGCGAAATACGGCACCTTCATTAGGCCCATGAAACTTTTTGCCTTCCTTAGTCGTGAAACTATAGCCACGATCACCAATTGACCAATAAAGCTTGCCATCTGGCCCCCATACTAAGCCATGCATATCGTGTCCGGAATAACTCATGCGAATACCAAAACCATCTTGTAGCGACGTGCGTTTATCCAAAACACCATCGCCATTGCTATCTTCAAGCATCCACAGATGAGGAATATTGGTATAATACACTTTCCCATCACGCTCAATGATGCCTAAGCCTGGTCCATCGAGAATATCATTAAAACCATCCGCATAAACTTTTGCGCTGTCCGCACGGCCATCACCATTGCTATCCTTTAGAATCTTGATGACATCAGCCTTATCTCGATAATGAGCCTCTGGATGTTTATCATAATGCTTTTCATACATCGCTAAGCGATCGGCATTTGACTCAATTAAGATATCGTCCATCAGCATGTAGGGTCGATGACGAATATCGTCCACACCAAAACGCCAGCGATGGATCTCTGTAAGGAGAAGGCTACCTTTTGAATCGAAAGTAATCGCCATCGGATTTTTGATCTGAGATTTATCTGCCCATAAACGAGCCTTAAAGCCATTAGGCATTTTGAAGTTTTTTATTTTTTGCGCTTCTGCTTTTTCGTAATCAGCAGGACTCTTTGCACTCAGGTTAAGTGCGCTTCCCGTTAGCAAGGCAAAACAAAGGACTTTGTTTGTGAAATTTGACATAAATGTGCAATCCTTCTAAAAGTTAGGCTTTGTAAGAAGGGCTATATTTTTTTTCTGATCTTAATCAACAAATCACGCGTTGCCTTAATCCCTTCCACTTCCTTTAATTTCTTGCCTTCGTACTCGACTCCAACATAGCCACGGTAACCCGCATCTAAAACGATTTTTATCATCTTTTCGTAGTCGGTGTGAATCTCATTTCCATACTCATCAAAATCATGACTCTTGGCACTCACTCCTTTAGCATAAGGCATAAGCTCCTGCACCCCTTGGTAGCGATCATATTCTTTGAAATTACCAAAATCGGGTAAGGTCCCACAGTTGGGCATATCAACTTTTTTCATTACCCCAGCAAGCCATTTTCCATTAGATGAAAGGCCACCATGGTTTTCCACAATCACATTTATTTGATGCTTTGCTGCAAAAGTTGATAGTGATGCCAAGCCATCTGAGGCGCGTCCCATTTGTTCATCATACGAGCCCTTTGAACGAGCATTAACGCGAATGGAATGGCAGCCCAGAAATTTTGCGGCTTCTACCCAAGTATAATGATTCTCTACCGCACTTTTACGCTTCGTCTCATTAGCATCTCCCAAGTAACCTAAACCATCACACATGATCAGTAAGCTCTTCACGCCATTATCATCACAACGCTTTTTTAATTCGCTCAAGTAAGGAGCATCACTATTTTTAAAAAATTTATTGACGTATTCAACCGCGCCAATTCCACAAGTCTTTTTTGTAAATTCAGGAAAGTCTAAATTATCCAATTCTTTCGCAAATAACTTTTTATGCAAAGACCACTGCGCCAAAGAAATCTTAAAAAGATCATCAGGATCTGAGCTTGCACATGATGCATTAAAAATTGAGCCTACAGTTAGTGCACCAGCACCCTTAACAAAATTTCTGCGATTAAATATCATAACTAACAATCCTTTATTTTTAGAAAAAATTCGTCTTTACCATATACCTAAGGAATATAGGTAATCAGATGATCTATTATAAATTTACACGTCTTTTTTATTCAAACGAAACAGCTGAAGTAAATTTAATTACCATTACTAAGCACTTGATTTGCCATCGTGTCGAAAACTAAGACAATACCTAGATCATTATGAAGAACCTTATCACTCGGCCACAAAATAAGGCATATCAGTATCCAGAATTTTAGACAGCTTTTCAGTCTAGGGTTTTTAAGTATAAAATAATAGATGCTATATCTGTTTCTGATAAAATCCCCGCATAAGTCCCCATCGCCACTGCATAGCCTTTGGCTACTTTTTTATTGGGAAAAAGCAATGACTCTTTGATGAATTTTTTATCTGCTTTCACAGGCTTTGATTTCTCAAAATGCCTTACAGAACCATACATCCCCTTAAAAGTCGGTCCAAGTTTACCTTCTTGGCTTCCATCTAATGAATGACAGGCAATACAAGCATATTGTTTTAGTAAGTACTTTCCATTTTTCTCACTTACGCTTTCTTGTTTTTTGGATTTGAATTTCGCTTCGCTAAGATCATACTTTTTCATATCTTTAAAGGCGTAATGCGCTGATGGCAGCTGCGATAATTGCTCTATACTCAAATATAAACTTTCGTTGAAAGCCTGCTGAGCTTTTCTTAAGCTATAATCAAGACTGAACTGATCGACACTTTCCATTCCTGGAATGACTAAGAACAAAGATTTTTTATCTCTTGATAAACTTACTGATACCGGAAGAATCTCTTCCTTTCCCGCTTGTCCATTAAGCTTAAAATGACCCGATCCGTAGCGGGGACTGCGTTTATAGTTCCAACGCTTAAGATCATAAGAATTGATATCCTTGGCTTTTTCTATATTTAATTCTTGATCAAATCGAAGCTCGATTCCTTCTTTAAACACTTTCACTTCTAAAGGAAAACTGACCGCTTTCCCGGTATAACGAATTCGAGTCAAACCACTATTTTTCGCTAAGTCATTAGAGTATATTTTAAAGCCCGTCAAGTACATAGATCCATCAAAGGGATTAATGGCTCCTTTAATCAGAGGAAAATCCATTTGATAAGAGAGTGGGAAAGCCGCACCAAATCCTTTGCCCTCATAGAGTAAAACTGAGCGGCTTTTATTGTATGAATGACTCAGCAGACGCTTATTTAATGGTCCCAGTGATTTAGAGTCAATAAAATTCATTCCTGCGCATGAAGGTTCAACTTTATGTGGGAGCCAGCTAAATGGTTGTTTAATCTGAATCCGTTTACGATGATTAGCGGGTTTATAACCACCATAATCCCCTTTATTAATCTTTATGAAAGGACTTGAGGGCACAAATTGTCCTTGTTGATCATTGGCGTAAAGCTGTTGTTTTTCAGGATCATAAGCTAAAAAGGGCTCTCGAAAGCCATCGGCTATGATTTCTAAACTTTTTCCCTCATTCGCGATTTTCATGAGGACGCCAGTTTGCTCAATATTTCTAAATTTCTTATCCAAAGGATTTTGTTTAGTATCGTGAATCCCTCCTTTCGCAAGGTAAATATCCCCAATCTCATCAAAGATCATGTCCATCCCAAAATTTCGCGTATTTAGACTATGAGAAAATATACTGGAGTAATTCTCATAAAAATCGGCCTCACCATTATTATCTAAGTCATGAAGGCGAGTGATCTGATCACGACCAAGCACATAAATTTGATCTTTATAAATCTGTAAGGATAGCGGGCTATAAAGCCCTGATGCGAAACGTCGCCAGCGAACTTTTTCTAAATCATCTTTTAGTCCATCGATAAGCCAGACATCACCATCAAAACTTAGTGCCGCAGCTCTGCCATCACTAAAAAAGTCTAATGCTGCTAAACGCACAGACCTTTTCCATGGATTCTTGAGTGGCAAGTCTATTTGATCACTCACATAAGCTCTTTGTGAAGTAGATAACTTTGTACTTGTAGAAATTTCTTCTTCCCAAAAATTGGTTTTATTTAATACAAAGTCATCTGACGCTAAGTTTAACTTCAAGGATGCTAAGAGCTTGGTTTTATTATAGGAAAAGTTGATTTCTAAAGTATTCCTTTGCGGATTACGCAAAAAAATCCGCCCTTGCTTATCAAGTTTTAATTCCCCTGAATTCACAGAGATAGTCAAAACTTGTTCCCCATCATCAATAAGATATATATCGCCCTCTTTTCTCAAATTCTGAAAGGATGTCTTCTGAAATAATAAAAGCGATAAGTCCTCACACTCAGAAAATTTAAATGATCTAGAAAAAAGCTCTCCATCTTTACATTTAAGGATTTCTTTTACCGCTATATCTTTGAGTGAATAAGATAATACCACATGCTTGTTGCTTAGGTAAAGTCCGTGCCAATTTAAATTTTTATGAATCCCAATGGGCAATGCTCTCTTATCTATATGATCCGAATTATCACTTATACCCTTCTCCATGGCAGTAGCAAAGAGTAAGTCACCTTCTATCCGTGGAAACTTTTTTGATTTATTCCCTGTGTTTGGATAAGAAATTTGAGCCATGCTATTATGCTCAAAATCACCCTTCGTCCAAATTGCTGATATTCGCATCAACTCGGTATCAAAACAAGCCCATGTCTTTTGGCCGAGCTGTAACAAGACTGATTTTGATGATACATTCTCTTCCGGAAAGGGATTTTCTGCACTTGCATCCATCGCACTTTGGATAAAGGGAAAGTCTGGCTCAATAAACTTGGCAAATTTTTCCTGCGCTAACAAGGGTGTCGCGAGTATATAACATAAGAAAAGTGGGCGTAAAATTTTAATCATAGTTTATTAATACACTCTTTGCATGCAAAAGCTTTGGTGCTTGTTATCTTTACCAATACTGAATTTGTTTGATTTGATCAAAAACGGCACCGATGATTTAGCTAAGTTGAGTAATGTATATCATACATTAGCTCAAATATAATGACTTAACTTAATCTTAATCACAGACGATTCCATGGCATTTTTGTGAGTAGTATACCCATGCCACAGGTATCGGTTATCCCTGCAAACATTAATCCCGCACCAACAAATGCCGATAAATATTCAGCTCCATTAAAACCCAATTTCATTAAGATTATACCCGTTAAAATCAATAGGCCTGCACATATTCGAACTTGGCGCTCTAAAGAAATAATGTTCTTTAATTCTTCCGTCTCGAAGCCTTCTTTTTTCCAAGCGTTTAGCCCACCTTCTAAACACAGTATTTCTTCCGTGTAATCACATAACTTTTCACTTGCTTTACGTGAACGCGCACCACTTTGGCATATTAATAACAACTTTGTATTCGCAAAACGCTCATTGATCAGTGCCGTATTGATTTCATCTAAGGGAATATTGATCGAATTGGCTAGATGTTCAGCTCCAAATTCAAAAGCTGTTCTCACATCAATTATTTGATATTTGCCTTGACCATCAGCTAGTTTTTGCCAAGTTTGTGGGTTTATTTCTTTCATAATTAGACCTCAATATTTCAGTTCTTATTTTAATAAGGCACGTAGATCATCTTGATTTAATTTACCTTGAAAAGCACCTGCTTCAATAACATCGTCCACTAATTGACTTTTTTGTGCCTGAAGAGCCAACATTTTATCCTCTATACTTCCCTTAGCCACCAAACGATACGCACTAACGGCTCGTTCTTGTCCAATGCGGTACGCTCGATCAATCGCTTGATTTTCAGCAGCTGGATTCCACCACGGATCCATAAGATAAACGTATTGAGCTTGGGTAAGATTCAGCCCCGTACCTCCTGCTTTTAAACTAATTAAAAAGAAGCGACAGTCTGGGTTATCATTAAAT
The DNA here is from genome assembly GCF_028728065.1 of Lentisphaera profundi. Taxonomy (GTDB): domain Bacteria; phylum Verrucomicrobiota; class Lentisphaeria; order Lentisphaerales; family Lentisphaeraceae; genus Lentisphaera; species Lentisphaera profundi. The sequence goes on from NZ_CP117811.1 coordinate 2,250,561, forward strand.
TCACGCACCGGGACTTGGCGATCTTTGGTGGATCCATCCAAGCGAGTGTAATTCCATTTTGCTGATTGAATCCTCTCCTCGATCAAATCTAAAAACGTCGTGAATTGGGAGAAAATCAAGGCTTTGCTTCCGGATTCAAAAACTTGCTGAAGCTGGCTCATCAATACTGTGATTTTTGCTGACTCGACTTCTTTATAATCTTCATTTACTAGGCAGGGGTGACAGGCTGCTTGCCTAAGTCGAGTTAAAGCTGCGAGCATATTAAAGGGTTTATCACCCTCTTTCTTCTTTTCATCCTTTCCTTTTTCCTGAGCATAATACGCTTCAATTTCTCTATATATCTTATCTTGCACACCATCCATTTCACAAAAGAGTACTTGTTCAGTCTTAGGAGGAAGTTCCTTGGCCACTTCAGATTTCCTTCTCCTCAGCATTAGAGGATGAATGGTTTGACGTAAAGCCTCTAGATTTTTTTGACTGCATTTCGGGTCTAAATAAATTTTAGAAAAATGTTTATACGTTCCTAATAAACCTGGATTAATAAATTCCATGAGGCTCCATAAATCCCCCAAGCTATTCTCAACCGGTGTACCCGTTAGGGCTATCGTGAAATTTGCTTGAATTAAGCGCATGGTTTTTGACGTCATTGACATCGGATTCTTCATTGCCTGAGCTTCATCGGCTACGCACACATCAAATACTGTACCCTGTAATTTCACAGCATCGCGCATCAGTGTCCCATAGGTAGTCAACAAAATCTCACCAGCTTTTAGGACCTTGAGTACTTTAGATCTCGATGGACCCAAATATTGATAAACTTTAAACTCAGGTGCAAACTTCTTAACTTCTTCCTCCCAATTAAATAATAAGGAACGTGGTGCGACAATCAAAATCGGCTTATTTAATTCATTTTGATGCGCCAAGTGATGCAAAAATGCCAATACTTGAACAGTTTTACCCAAACCCATATCATCTGCTAAACAAGTACCTAAGCCTAACTTTTGCATTTCTATAAACCAAGCAAGGGATTGCTTTTGATAATCCCTTAAGGTCGCTTTAAAGCCTTCCTGAGGCTCTTGAGGAGCTAGGTTTTTGAAGCTTTCTAATTTTTCACTTAAGGTCGGATAATCAAACTCACAGTTTTGGTCCTCAATCTCTTTTAATTGTTTCTCTACTAAGAGCGACTGTTGACGGTGGAAACGCAAACCTTCTAAGCTCATCTCACCCAACTCAGTTAAAGCCGTGAAATTCTTCAACCATTCTTCCGGTAGTAAGCCTAAACTGCCATCATCTAAAACAATAAATTGTTCTCCATTCATCCATTGGCGTAAGATATCCGGCAAGGATACTCCTGCTCCGTCAAACTCGACTTTACCCTGTATTTCCAACCACTCCATTGAACTGCTTACTTGCAATGAATAATCTCTGGGGACACGTAATGATTTTCCCTCTGCCATCGTTTGCCATTTGCGTTCTTTCAGTGCAGGAACCACCTCTGGCAATTTAGCAGGCAATAGTTTCCAGCCGGGCTCTGGCCCCGAATTCATATATTCAAAACCTAATGCGTAAAGCAATTCTTTTGAGAATTTTTCCTCTCGTAGCTTACGTTGAAAAATTTCTTTATTTTTAACATCAATTACCTCTTCATCGGCAGAGGCATCATTAATTTCACCTTCTCCATAAATCCAAAATAAATCGACATGGAGCATCTCTCGGTTTTTAACGCGGTATTCTGCTGTCTTAAAATAGAGCTTCCCTAAAACATCCGTCGAAGCTTTGGCGGTATAACGCAAAGCTTCGGGTAAATGATCTGTCACTAATTGGCTAGGTGACAAGTAATCCTTGATCCAATCACTCACATCTTTTTGCTCTAATTTTAAAAATCCTCTTGGCCACGACTCTAGGATTTTTTGGGCTCCCAGCACATCATAAAATAAAATGCTCCCGTCGTTATAGTAAACTCCGGGTATATACTGCTGGTAAGTCATCATTTCATTTTGCGAATTACGCAGATTCACGTTTAGATGAAAATCTGCCTCTCCGCTTTGCATTGCCTGTAATTCTAAATGCCATTGTCCTTTGACATAGTCTAGTTTTTTGAGTCGCCGATCTTCAGCTCTCCAATACAATTGTTTAGCCCTGGCTATTTTCAGTAATTGATCCGAGCTAAGACCTTCAATTTCTACATAAAAAACTTTCCCTTCATTTTTTAAGGGTAGCTCTTTAAAAAAATCTAACAGTCCCAAATCATGGGCATTGCACTCGGCTCTCCGAGGATCAAAATATCCTCCTTTACCACTAGCTTTCCAAAAAAACTCTAGCCGCTTTTGATATAAACAAAATATCACTGTGATATCACTAGTCGTACATAAACGAGGAGCTATACCAGCGGATTTCTGTGATGGTTTAATTGGGGATTGAGATGTGAAATTCGATGCTTGATAACTAGCTTCTTGAAAATGACTTTCTTGCGAAACTTCTTCTTCCTGAATCTTGGATTCCATTGCCCGCATGGGCAAAATTTTTGCCGCCACATTTTTTTTCAGTGCATTAAGTAAAACTTCACGTTCTTGAGCTACTTGCAAGGCTCTAGACAAATGCTCGCAGAATTTGCCTTCTGACTCAATCCCACAGTCACATTCTACATAGAGCCTACGCTGACTTATGCGAAGTTCGCAAAACACACTCTCTTTGCGGCTACTGACTTCTGCACAAGCATAATCGGCGGCTCCTTCATCAAAGCGAACTGAATACTGTTCACTTTCAATATCGGACAAATATTCTCTAAACTTATCAAATAAGTTTTTCATTTAACGACATTCGAAGCAAGCATGCGAATACTGCCTAGATGAGGATATAAATTTATTTTTTACCCTTAACTATTGAGCTCGGATTTCTCTCTAAGTAGTCCATCAATCTACGTATGGTATCGAGAGTACGATCAAAATTATTCAAACTATTTGAGGTGTCTTTACTTAAATCAACCAATGCTTTACCAATTTTACCTTCTCCCGATAATATCTTTTCAACTTGAGGTGTTAATGAAACTAAAGCATTTAAATTTTTCTCCACCATATCTAAAGCTACTGCTACTCCATCACTCATACGGTTAAAATCTTTTCTAATGAGATCAGATGTTTTAGTCGCACTCACCAAAGCTTTATTGAGCTCGACGCTATTGACGTCTAGATTCGCAAGAGTTTTCCTGAAACTTGTCGTCGTATCGCCAACTTTTGCTGCCACAACTTCTTTTTCCAGTACTTGTGTGAACTTATCTATGCGCTTTAATGATAAAGAAAGGTCTTTACTTAAAGTCAATAATTCTTCGCTAGCAAATTTATCTAGACTCGTCATTGTTTTTTCTGCACTCGCCATCGCTTTTTCTGCATTTGCTCCAATTTGTTTAAAATCAATTCTCGCAACACCGTCTAGTATTTTTTCCACATCAACAACTAAATCTTCTAGTGATGAACGCAGTGCGGGAATATAGGTCTCGGTCACCTCGAAAGGGAGTTTGACCTTATTATCTCTTTTGGTATCGATATAATCTAGTTCAACATATTTCATACCGGTAATACCTGCATAATTTAGGCTTGCACGCATCCCTTTTTCTACGGACTCAATTATATAACCTTGAAAACGTACTTGAACTTGATCTTCCGATAAATCTTTTATCTCGCTATCACTTACATTTCGTGGTACCGCAGTCATTGTCACCTTAACAAATTCATTCTCCCAAAGTTCGACACTTGTCACTCTACCAACGGTTACACCTTTCAACTTCACTGATGATCCTACCTCTAGGCCCTGAACACTACGATCAAAATATGTGACAAAATCAAAACTTTGACGGAACTGTTCTCGCAAGCCCAAATAGAATAATGCGCAGATAAAGAGCACTAAACCACTGAGTACAAATACGCCTAATTTAAAATGTTTACTTTCCATCTTTTCATCTCCTCGTTAAGTCTGAACGGATTCACGTCTATTTAAAAAGTCGCGTACCCATTCATTTTTTGATTCATTTTTTAATTTTCGGGGATCCCCATCTTCAATAATCTGCTTGCTTTCTTTATCTAGCATGATTATTCGATCTGCGATAGAAAAAATACTTTCTAACTCATGGGTAACAATAACTATTGTCGTCTTAAACTTTGCTCTTAACTTTAAGATCAAAGCATCTAAATTGGCTGCTGAAATAGGATCTAAACCTGCGGAAGGTTCGTCAAAAAATAATATATCGGGATTGAGTGCCATTGCACGTGCAATTGCCGCGCGTTTTTTCATACCACCACTAATTTCTGCCGGGTAAAAAGTATTAAACTCGTCGAGCTCCACAAGTGCCAATTTCTCCATTGCACGCTCATGCATTTCCTCTTTGCTCATAGAGGTTACTTCTTCAAGAATCATCGTGATATTTTCTTCCAAAGTCAAAGAGCCAAATAATGCACCTGATTGATACATGACACCAAACTCTTTCATGATCTCTCTTTTACTTTCTGCTTCGGCATTAACGATACTCTTATCTTTAATAAAAATATCTCCCGCCATGGGTTTATAGAGTCCGATCATGTGTTTTAAAAGAGTACTTTTCCCACAGCCAGACCCACCTAGAATTACAAAAATTTCTCCTTGATTGATCTCAAAATCCAAGGATTCCATGATCACGCGTGCGCCATAGCCAATTTTTAATTTTTCTACTTTAATTACAGGATCCATAACTACCTCAAATGCGTAAAAATAACTGTCATTAACGTATCGGCAACAATAATCAAAAATATGCCTGAGACAACTGCAGAGGTAGCGGCTTTACCCACACCTTGAGCATCCGACGAGCTATTCATCCCTCGATAACAACCCACAACAGAAATAATAATAGCAAAAGCAAAAGCTTTTGTTATACTCTCTAAAACATCAAAATAATGAATGACTTTTACGGTCTGATTCAAATAAGCCGCGAAGGGTAATTTAAGTTGAACGACACCTACAAAAAAACCGCCTAACACACCAAATAGATCACCAATCAATGTTAAAATGGGCATCACTACCATCATCGCCAATAATTTTGGAATAATTAAAAAGCGGGGGGGACGAAGCCCATCGTTGTTAAGGCATCAATTTCTTCATTCACTCGCATTGTGCCTAATTCAGCCGCAAATGCGGAACCTGCTCTTCCTGTTGCGATCATCGCAACCATAAGTGGTCCTAATTCTTTAACAATAGATAAACCCACTAAATTGGCTACGTATATTTCCGTCCCAAACTGTTTCATTTGAACCGCTGATTGAAAACCAAGAATCAAGCCCATTAAAAAACATATAAGCGCCACAATCCCTGTCGCTTCCCGTCCACAGCCATCCATGTAATAAAGCGTACTTCGCCATTTTATCTTATGCGGATTTTTTACAGAGAAGAAAAGTTCTTCGACTACTTCACCTATAAAGCTAGTGATTTTTTTTGCTTCAACAAAAAAGTCGACAAAATTATCACCAAAACTGGAGACAAATTTCCTCACTTATTTGTTTGAAGATTTTTATCTAATTGTTTGAAAATATCTTGTACGGCTAAGCTCATCGATTGGGCTAAAGAGTCACCATCTAATGCCCTTATAGCCTGTACACTTTTAATTCTAAAGAATCTTTGCTTGTCTTTAGTTTCAAAAAGAAAATCTATACTAATTCGTGACTCCATTGATTCCTGATCAAAAACAAATTCATTCAGCTCTCCCCGAAGTTCATTTACACCTAGAGGAAAATGATTTTTAAGCTCTGATTCTATGAGGCGATGTGGACTATCTTGCCATCTCTCAAATTCTCTTAATTCTAAATGAGATCCTTTTTTCAAATTCATTCTTTGATGAATTTGAGCCCCCGCCCGTATTTCTCGAACATTCAACGAGGCCTGCCCCTCTCCTTCAAGATTTAAAGTATAATACTGAACAGGGACTGACTTACCCCCTATACAAGAAATAAAGAAGACAACTGAAAGAAAACCGATTATATAATTGCGCATACTGCCAACCCTTTAAATTAAACACTCATTCACTCAAATCTGCACTCGTAGTATAAAAGTTCCATCACCCTCATGCAAATTTTTAATTAAATCTAAATAAAACAGCCATTCTCATGACTCTCTTGATTATTTCTTAGGTTTTTTTAATTCATGCTTCAACTCTTCCTTAACTTCTTTCTCTATTTTCTCCTCTAATTCAATATTGATTTTCTTTTCTATTTGCTTCTCAACTTGCTTATCTAAACCCTTTTCCACTTGCTTTTCCACTTCTTGCTCTAGCTTGCCTTCAAATTTTTCTTTGATTTTTTCTTCGAAGAGATCCTCTCTCTTTTGAAGAATTTTCTCTGCTCTTTTTTCTAAAGTCAAATCTCGCCAACCATCCCTTAAAGCATGAACTTCAATAATTAAATTTTCGTCACCCATCTGTCTTCTTACAATTCTAGTTAATTCGTCAATGTATACTTTAGGCATACGCACTGAAGATGCCAAGATAATCATTACGTCTGTAGGGTCAGCTTCACTACCTGGTCGACCATGTAATAAAAGCTCTACATCTGGTAGAGTTTCAATATAATGTATGATACTGGTGGTCACATTTTTAGCTACAGGATATAAATTCGGTGTGGGCTTACCTAACTTGATATTCCTTTCTAACTCCAAACCCAATGGTACCGCGAATACAACCAATATTGTCGCTAATGCACCAATAGCTTTATATACCCAGGTATTACGCTGTGCATGTACTTGCATACTATTAATCCCGAGGATATTGAAAGTAATTGATGCACCCAAAATAATGGCTACCAAGTTTGTTGTAAATAGTAAAAAGGCGCCGAAAGCAGTCGGGAATTTTCCATATGCAAGAGCAATCCCCACTGAACACAAAGGAGGGACTAAAGCCGTCGCAATTGCAACTCCGGCCACCGCCCCACCTATATTGGGTCGAGCTAAAGCATAAGCCGCTGCGCATGCGGCAAATAAGGCAACAAATAAATCAAGAATATTTGGCACTCCTCTACTCACTACTTCTGATGTCAATTCCTGACCTGGGGTTATAAAACCAACCAAAAAACTTACTCCAATCGTCAAGAGAACACCTACTGCTATGGTCTTACTAGATTTAAGGCCTAAGCGAGCATTTGCTTGCACTAAGGCTAATCCGCAGCCAATCATGGGTGTCATTAATGGCGCTAATAACATAGAACCTATCACAATAGCTGCTGAATCCTGCAGTAAACCAAAAGAAGCAATCGCCGCCGCCAATCCTAACATTACCATGAAATCTGCTGTAAGCAAAGAACCACGCCTCAAACCTAGAATTAAATCAGCATAAGCTCTTGGGCTCAGATGTGGAATCCATTGAGTGTATTTTTTGGCTACGGCCATTTTTGGAGCCCTTTTTACAAGGCCCACTACTGGAAAACGTTTATTCTCATTCCAATTAGAAATATCTTTGGCATTCTCCGCACCCGTAAGTAATAGATCGACTTTATTAAAAAAGTAATTTAATGATTCATAATCTGCATCCAAACATTCAACACGGGCTTTAACTTGATCTTTTGTGACTCCACTTTCATCTAATAAATCATCAATTGCCTGCTTACCCACAATTTCATAGTTAAAACTATGATCTTCCTCGAGCATTAATAACTGAACCTTTTCTCCCTCTCTTAAACCATCTTTGGCAAGGACAAGTGCCTTGGGGTCGTTTACTCCTCCCGTAGCCAGCACCCCCACTCTCTTCATTCCAACACGAGATTGAGGCCAAAGTAAAATTGTGTGAATTGAAGATTCTACAAAAATAGGATATAATAAGGCATTGTTCTGAAAAGAAGGGTGAAAGACACCAAGCAATACCTGATGTTTATTCCGGTCTATATACGCACCTAAACTTTTAGCGCTATTCTCTACTGGCAATTCACTAATATCATAAGATAAAGCTAGGGCGCCACGTGTTTCTTTTTTAATTCTCTCTCGATACGTTGCGGTATCTCCTTCTCCCTCTACATAGAGCAATTCGACTTCATTAAGTTTATAGATCTGAGCAAACCTCTCTGCCGCTGGAATGAGTAGATCCAACTCATTTATCTTGCTGACATACAATAATATCGACGACATTATCTCCCTCCAAATTTAAATAGATTCCTAACAATTTAACGTCATCACACCTTTTGTCATCCGACGTGTAGGATTTCCATATAACAATTTCATAAATTTCAGTCATAAGCTCTTAATTTCACGGAAGTAAAAAAAATACTCATCCCTGTCTAGCCTTTTTTTGCTCTCAGTGTATACTAGCGCGAAATTAAGAAACTAAAGATCTTTTACATATTATGAGTAAGAAAATTAAACGCAATCCACGCAGTATGGGCCGCAAATGGGCTCTTCAGTACCTTTATCAAAGCGATATAGCTAAGCTTGAATTCAACGAAGATGAGTTTGAACTTTTCATAGCGCAAATCCTCGATGCCCCTTCGGCACCCAATCAACACGAAGCTAAAAATGGCTTTGCGTTTGCTCGCGAAATCATAGAAGGCGTCCTTAATAACATTCTTGAAATCGATAAATCCATTTCTGACGAAGCTAAAAACTGGAAAATCGATCGTATGGCAACTACCGATCGTAACGTTTTACGCATTGCCGTTTTTGAACTTATGGAAGTTAAATCAAATCATCCCATTGTTATCGTAAATGAAGCTGTAGAACTCGCTAAAACTTTTGGTGATACCGATTCATTTAAATTTGTCAATGGCATGGGAGATACCTTAGCACGCAAATTCCGCCCTAAGGAAATGGAAAAATGAAAGGTATTTTTAACGTCTTCAAAAAAGGACTTAAAAAGACCAAAACGGCACTTTTCCGTTCCTTTGAAACAGTCTTTTCAAGCGTCGACAAATGGGATGAAAGCACTTATCGCCAATTAGAATCTGCCTTGATCTCTGCAGATTTAGGCGTTTCAGTTACTCAAAAGATTATTGCTGACATCAAAGAATCTTACTCACTTGGTGAAATCAAAACTTCAGAAGACATTATAAATATTGCTACCACACGTATCAACGCCATCCTTTCGAGCGACAATCGTCCCCTTAATGAAAACCCTACCGGACCTACAGTCCTACTCATGGTGGGTGTGAACGGAGCAGGAAAAACGACGACTACCGGCAAGTTAGCTTACAAACTAAAACAAGATGGAAAATCTGTCTTATTAGCTGCATGTGATACTTTTCGCGCCGCCGCCACTGAACAACTTAAGCATTGGGGTGAACGCATAGACGTCCCCGTCATTGCAGGCAAACACGGCTCAGATGCCGCTGCCATTGCTTATGATGCTTGTGCATCTGCGAAGGCCAAAGACGTTGACTACCTCATTATTGATACTGCCGGCCGTCAGCACACTCGCCAAGACCTCATGCAAGAGCTCCCGAAAATTTTACGCGTTATTCGCAAAAACTTTCCTGAAGCACCCCACGAAACGATTCTTGTTGTTGATGGCTCTACAGGAACTAACGCCCTCTTTCAAGCAAGAGAATTTGGAAAAGCTTGTGATGTGACCAGCCTTGCGGTTACAAAACTCGACGGCTCTGGCAAAGGCGGTGTTGTTGTTGCCATCAAAGATGAACATACCTTCCCCATCCATTTTGTTGGACTAGGAGAAAGCCCCGAGGATCTACAACCTTTTGATCCAGTGCTTTATGCCGAGGCTATCTTCTCTAAAGACAGCCCGGTAGCTTAATAAGCCTAAAACTCTGCTCGTATCTATTTAAGATTCGAGCTTTTTATTGCTCACAGATTTGAGATTCAAAGAAAACCAAGCAAGTTTACTTAAATCAAATTTCAGGAGCACTAAATGGGCCACCTCCCTAATAACCTTCCCACCTTTTCACAATTCGATGCATCACTACTCAATCAAGATGTAGACCTTTTTCTTACACAAGCCAGATTACAAATAAAGAGCTTACTTGATTCTCCTAGTTTCACATGGGATCAGCTTATGCTTCCTCTAGAAGATATGGATGTTGACTTGGGAAAAACATGGGGCCTAGCCTCTCACCTTTATTCAGTCAAAAATAGCCCTGAATTACGCGAAGCTTACAGCGAAGCCCAAGTGAAAATCTCTGAATTCTACACTGAGCTAGGGCAAAATTCAGAACTCTACGAAGCCGTTAAGTCTTTAAAAGATGCTCCTTCATTCACTTCTCTTAGCGACGGACAACAAAAAGTCATCAATAATAGCCTGCGCTCATTCAAGCTTTCCGGTATTTCCTTGGAAAATGACAAGAGAAAACGCTTTGCGGAAATCGCAAAAGAACTCTCTAGCCTAGGTACTAAATTTTCTAATAATGTCCTAGATGCGACTCAAAACTATCACTTGCAAATAGACAAGGAAGCAGACTTAGCCGGCCTCCCTCAAAATGTCATTGACGCCGCCGCGACTTGTGCCAAAGAAAAAGATCTCACTGGCTGGGTTTTCACCCTCGACTTTCCTTCCTTTCAACCCCTACTCACTTATGGTGAAAGCCGTGAACATCGCGAAGAAATCTATCGAGCGTATTCCACTAGAGCATCTGAGACTGGACCTAATGCAAATAAGTATGATAACACTGAAGTCATTGAAAGCATTTTAAGCCTAAGACAGGAAGCCGCCAATTTACTTGGCTTTAAAAACTTTTCCGAAAAATCCATCTATACCAAGATGGCCGAATCACCCAAACAAGTTTTGAGTTTTATTGATCAATTAATTGATCGCTCTCGTGATCAAGCTCTCGGCGAAGTGGATGCTATAAAAAAATATGCGGCATCGAAAGGTTTCCAGGGGGAGCTTCAGGTATGGGACATGGGCTTTTATGCCGAAAAAATGCGCCAAGAATTCTACGATCTAAACCAAGAAGAATTACGCCCTTATTTCACCATTGACAAAGTCATGAACGGCCTCTTTGACCTCGCTAGTAAACTTTACGATATACAAATTTCCGAAGTAAAAGATAAACCCGATGTTTGGCACGATGATGTGCGCGTTTATACAATCGAACGCGAAGGTAAAACCATCGCCTCTTTTTATCTTGATCTTTATGCACGCGCAGACAAACGCGGTGGTGCATGGATGAATGGTTGCCTTTCACGCCATACCAACACTGAAGGTGAATTACAGCTACCTGTATGTTATTTAGTTTGTAATTTCATGCCTCCAGCTGCAGGAAAACCTGGATTACTTACTCACAACGAAATCACCACACTATTTCATGAATTTGGCCACGGCCTTCATCACATGCTCACCAAAGTAGATATTGCGGCCATCGCAGGCGTAAATGGCGTTGCTTGGGATGCAGTAGAGCTTCCTTCTCAAATCATGGAGAATTGGTGCTGGGAAAAAGAAGTCATTCACTCTTTATCAAAACATGTAGAAACTGGCGAAGCTCTACCGGATGACAAAATCCAACGCCTTCTCGATGCTAAAAATTTCAATTCCGCCTTAGCTATGATGCGTCAACTTGAATTTGCTTGCTTTGATTTTCGCCTTCACGCTGAATCCGCGGAAGACAACTTTGCCGGCACGCAAGAATTGCTGAACGAAGTGCGCAAACGAACGTCCGCACTATCAGCACCTGAGTGGAACCGTTTTCAGAATGCTTTTTCACATATTTTCGCAGGTGGCTATTCTGCGGGTTACTATTCATATAAATGGGCTGAAGTTCTTTCTGCAGATGCCTATGACCTCTTTGAAGAAGAAGGCATTTATAATTCTAACACGGGCAAAAAATTCTTACAGGAAATCTTAGAACGTGGAGGTGAACAAGATGCCGCTGATTTATTCAAAAATTTCCGTGGTCGTGAACCCAAGACAGATGCTTTATTACGCCACTCAGGCATAAAGTAACACTGAACCGTTCTTTTCCCTCTGTATAATATTGCTATAAGTTCTTCCATGAATTACTTTGCTAAATCTAAAAACTAAACCCGTAAAAGTATATGATTAAACACTTTGTGCTCATCCTTTTATTAAGTCTATCTTTATTTTCAAAAACTAAGATAGACATTCCCTATTCACCCAGCCTATCTCCCGATGGCTCACAACTTATTTTCTCTTGGGACGATGATATCTGGAAAGCATCAAGCCAAGGTGGCCTTGCCACCCGTTTGACAAAAAGCAAAGGCCTTGATTATAGACCCCTGTTCTCACCTGATGGGACTACGATCGCTTTTGAGTCAAATCGTTTAGGACCTAATTATATCTTCACAATGCCCGCTGACGGTGGCCCTGCTAAACAAGTCAGCTTCAACTCAGAAGGCTACTTACTTCTGCAATGGTACCGTGACAGCAAAAACCTCGCCTATAGCTCTGATCGCAACTTATATGTCCCTCGCAAGGGCAGTATGCCTTATAGACTCAATACTTTAACACAAGAGGCCGATAAAGTTATTTTCAATGCCCGCATGCGTGAATTCCATCTATCCCCCAATGAAGAACAAATTTTATTTACCCGCGAAGGATCACAAAATTATCGCAAAGCTTATCGCGGATCACAAGCTTCACAAATCTGGCTATACGACAAGGCTTCAAATAAATTCACTAAAATCCTTCATGATCAATGGAATAATCGCAAGCCTCTATGGCATCAAAATGGCCAAGGATTCTTTTATCTCTCAGACAAAAGTGGAACGAATGACATCATGTATTATGACTTCCAAAGTAAAACACATAAACTTTTTTACAGCGGCGAAGGCGAGCACATTCTGAATCTTAGTATATCCAACGATGGCAGCACACTAGTTTGGAGAAGGTTATTTGACCTCTATACCTGGAAGCACCAATCTACGAAAACAGCGAAAAAGCTTGCTTTACACACTCAAGAAGACACCGAAAAAGCACTTACAGAAAACAGACTTGTTAAAGAAGTTGAAACCTTTGACATCAGTATGGATGGCCTAGAAATGGCCTTTTCAAAAGATGGCTTGATCTATGTTAGTGATAGCAAGTTATGTGAACCCATACGTATTAGTGATGCCAATTCATACTGTATAGAACCCGTTTTCTCTAATGATTACAAACATATTTATTACCTCAAAGATAAGGGTACGGATATGTCTATCGTTCAAGTAGAACGTGAGGATGCAAAGAAATATTGGTGGCAGAATCATGCATTCAAAAAAACGGAGATTTTTTCATATAAAGGTAGTATCGTAGACCTAAATATTGCACCTGATGATTCAAGACTAGCGTTTGTGAGTGGAGATGGAAGCCTATGGACTTTTGATATTAAAAAGGGGATTCGAAAAAAAGTAACTAACACCTGGATGGAACCCGATTATTCCTGGTCACCTGATAGCCAATGGTTCGTTTATTCTTGTCCTAACGAAAACTACAATAATGAAATTTTCGTCATCCCCGCCGACGGCTCGACAGCAGCTATTAACATATCGAGAAACCCTGCCTCAGATCGATCTCCCACTTGGTCAAAAGACGGTAAAATGATTGCCTATGTCAGTGATAGAGCACGAGATGACAGCGACATCATCCTCGTCTACCTACAACAAAAAGATTTTGAGAAAAGTCCTCGCCAGATAAAACTAAAGGATGCTCTTGAGCACATGAAAAGCGGCAGGCCTGTTAAAACTAAAAAAACTGACGATGATCCTGATGATTCTTCTAAAGAGGACAAAGAGGACAAAGAGGACAAAGAGGACAAAGAGGACAAAGAGGACAAAGAGGACAAAGAGGACAAAGAGGACAAAGAGGACAAAGAGGATCCAAAAAAAGAAAATTTAGCAAATAAGGAAGAAAGCCTGATCTACGATTGGAACAATGTTCATCAACGGACGAAACATATCCGTCGTGCAGGAAGCAATGAAAGACGCCCTCTATTTAGCCAGGATTCAAACTACTTAATTTGCGCCTCCGACAAACGTAAAGAGAAAGGAACTTATGCTTTTGATGCGATTTACAAAATCGAACTGGATGATAAAAAATATACTTTTTTAAGTTTCAATAGTTCGACCAACATCCCTATAAAGCCTTTAAAGAAAAATGGTTATTTTGCCTCATCTTCTTACAGAAAAGCCACGATTATGAGCCGTAAAAAAACGGTGAAATTTGAATATGAATTTCAACACACGGTCAATTTACAAAAAGAAAAAGAACTGATTTTTGCTCATTCATGGCGCTTACTAGATGAAAAATTCTATGACCCGAACATGAATAATCTCGACTGGAATCTCATCTACAAAAAATACTCAACGGCGGCCAGAGAAGCTAGTAATATTTGGAGGCTGAGTACAACGATCAACATGATGGTCGGCGAACTCAATGCTTCTCACTTGGGGTTCTACCCAAAAGCAAAGTACCCTACTATACCCAAACGACTCATCACTGCTCACCTAGGCTTACGCGTCCAACGTAAAGAGGGCAAATTATACCTTGCAAATCCGGTACCAAAGTCGCCTGCTGCCAACATTGAATATAATTTGAAGATTGGCGATCAAATATTGGAATTAAATCACCAAGTGGTTAATTCGCAAACAAACCTCGATAAAATTTTAACCGGCTTAGATCATCAAAATATACATATCAAAATACTCAATGCCCAGAAAGAAATCAAAGAGTATACCATCGAGAGTATTAGCCCAAGTAAAAAGAATGACTTACTTGATCTTGAAATGATTGAAGGCTTAAATTCAAAAACTTTAGAACTCAGCGACCATAAAATTAGCTACCTTCACATTGATAAAATGAACTTTGATTCTTTCTATAAATTTCAGGATGAACTCTACTCCAAAGCCTACGGCATGGATGGCATCCTTATTGATGTACGCGATAACGGTGGCGGCAGCACCGCTGACCACCTCTTAACCATCCTCTCTCAACCCGACCATGCTTTTTGCCAAGCTCGCAATCATCAACTTGGCTATCCAGACGATCGCAGCATTTACTCCCCTTGGAAAAAGCCTATTATTATTCTTTGTAATCAAAACAGTTTTAGTAATGCAGAAATTTTTGCTCATGCAATTAAAACAACAAAAAGAGGCAAAATTGTGGGTGTCCCAACAGCCGGGGGCGTCATTTCTACTTGGGGTACAACCATCCTGAAAAAACACCGGTTTCGTCTCCCTATGCGTGGCTGGTATCTCGCAGACTCCGGTTTAGACATGGAGTTAAATGGAGCTCGACCTGATTACCTGCTATGGCCTCATGCGGGTGACTTTATTTCTGGTCATGATCCCCAACTTAACAAAGCAGTAGAAATCCTTAAACAAGATATTGTGCAATGGAAGAAGTCAAAAGAGCAGATCAAACCCATCAGAGCTCATCAAAAAAAATAGTTATCCCCGCATGTGATTTACTGGGCATTGGTTTAAGCGTACTCGATCATAGCCTATTCCTGAAGTCACATCCACAAAGTGATGAAAAAACTACCGCTCTTAATAGTTTCGAAACTATTGGAGGCCCCGCATGCGTTGGCACTTTATGTGCCAATCGTTTAGGTCTACGTACCGCTCTAATCAGCGCTATTGGTCAAGATTCCGCCGCAGATTTTATCTGCTCTTATCAAGACAAATTCACTAATCATAATTTTATTCCTCTAAGGTCGGACAAGAGTGCTCATGCAACAATTTTGGTGAAGGACAATGGCGAACGTAGTGTCATCGCTTCTCTACCTCAAAAGGTTCAGTCCAGTCATTATCACGTTCAGCATGTGCCAAAGTATATTTTATTGGATGGCCGCTATATTGATGAGTGTTATGATCTAATTATGCTTCTCAAAGATCGCGGAAGTCAAATTATTTTGGATGCGGGTTCCGCAAACCCTGGCATCCTCAAAATGCTTCCCCATGCTCATATCCTTATCTCTTCTCAAAAGTTCGCCTTGGATTACACAAAAAAAACTTGTGCTAATGAAGCTCTCAGTGAAATCAAAAAAACGCATACGCAGATAATTATTACCACTGGAGAAAAAGGATCGCTCTATTACTTAGATGGTCAAACAGGGGCCATTATTGCTAATAAAATAAAAGCCGTAAATAGTAATGGTGCGGGTGACATTTTCCATGGTGCATTTATTGCTGCTCTTGCTGGAGAAAAAAATTCACTTGAAAGTGCTAAAATAGCGAGCCAAATCGCAGGCTGGCATTGTACGCAGAGCTCCGTGGAACAAACTCTACAGTGCTTAGGTAAAAACCTAAGCCTCGAATCATTTCTTTAAGACGAAACTCACTGTAGGGTCTTCGGCTACTACTTCTGTTTTATTTTCCATCTTCTCTAAAGTTTGGATGATTTCTCTGCGCAATTTGCGAGCCATCATTCGAACTAAACCAACTTGAGAATTTTCTCGCTCAAATACCGCAAGTAAAATAACTTCTTCGCACATTCCAGCAATATACAAGTTACGTTTTTCACCTTGGTGATAAACCGCCTCAAAATCTTCTTCCCCCACCGTTCTTGCTAACTCACGGGTCGCTGCAAACGAGCCTGCCGTTAAGGCGGCCATGAGATCATTTTCAGTATCACTACCTGCATCAACTAAGACCGCTCCACCTTTATCACAAAGTAACGCTGAACTCGACTCTGAGAGCCTAAGGAATTCATCCAGCTCACCTTGTAGCTCTAAACATTCGGCATGGTTTAACTCATACGCCATGAATTACCCCTGATTTTTCTTTTGAATAAAGTCGTGTAAGACTAACTTGGAAATCGCATTTAAAGTCTCAAAAACACCATCTCCATCACAAGCCACACCATTAACTACAGGCATTCTAATAGGCCCATTATTAATCAAAAAATCCATATACTCAACAGGAGACACATCTTTCATATCGCGCTTATTATATTGAAAAACTAAAGGCATTTCATCTACTGAGCTGCCTTGTTCTTTTAGATTCTCATCTAAATTCTGTAAGCTTTCAATATTCTCAGGCATTTTTTTAATCTGGGAATCTGCCACAAAAACAACCCCATCACAATTCCTAAGAACTAATTTTCGCGTACTATTATATTTAACCTGTCCCGGTACGGTATACATTTGAAACTTTGTTGTATACCCTTCGATGGCATCCGATTTCAAAGGTAAAAAATCAAAAAACAAAGTTCTATCTTGGCTCGTGGCTAAAGATGACATCTTCCCTTTTGATTCCCCGGGCATTTTTTCATGGACTATCTGTAAGTTTGTAGTCTTCCCACATAAACCTGGTCCATAATAAACAATCTTGAACTGAATTTCCTTTTTTGCATAATTTACTACTGCCATATCAACTCCCTTTAGCAAAAGTATTGAAGGACTGAACGTCCGTAAGATAAAATTTTACAGGTAAAGTGAAGTAATTTCCTAGCAAGTCCTTAAGGCCCTGATTAAACGGATTCAACATTGCGACACTCACTTCTGCTTTAGTCACTGAAAATATAAGCAGTTCCGCATAAGATATCAATTTTTTTGGTAGTAGTTCAAGCTCATTTGAATAATGAAACTCACTCAAATCGACATATTGCAGGCCACTTCGGCTTTTCAAGGCTTCTAATAAGTCTAAATACTTGACTCGATCGCAATCTGGCAAGTAACTAACTATACCTCTCCAAATCGAAGGATTATCTTTATTTCTTGACTGAATTAAGTGATTACATAAGTCTACATACGTTGAGACATCCAACATGCCCCATTCCCTAAAACGGATTAATAAATCTATATGGGGCCGTATTTGTGTCCACAAGTCAATATGCGAGGTGAAGTACTGTTCCTCTTCGCTTTTACATAGTGAAATCAAATCATTGATCTTTGACTTTTGCGTGAAAAATTTACTTTTAGGCTGCTCTTTCGTATGATCATAAAAGCTATCTATATCTAACTCACCTTCTTGAGCATGCTGTAAACGATGATCAAACTCCCTGATTTTGACCTGATCTTCACATTGACTGTATATTTCTACTAAGCGTTTTAATGCAAATTCATCATGAGGCATATTTTCTAATACAGATTCATATACCTTTGCTTCGTCTAGAAGATTTTCTATGTTCTTTGAAATCGACATACTCCTTCTAACTCCATCTATTCAAACTTACTTAAGTAACCTCTAACTGTTCATTTAGAATAAGTGATTTTTGGCGGCATAACAATATCCAAATATAAAATATTGAACACTCTTATCTCAGTAACTTACTGCAATTGACTCACTGCATTTAAAGCTTGAGAAAAATCTTCATTAGCTTGATCTGAATTTTCACTAAACTCAAGTATTTCACCAAACTCCACTGTCATTTTTGAAAATGGCAAAGGAATATAGAGTTTATCCCAAGTAGGCAATTTAAAACAAGCAGAATAACGTGCGCCTATGGGCACAAGTTTTTTCTTTGATTTTACTGATAACATAACCGCACCAGGCTGAGCTTCATATCTAGGCCCACGTGGCCCATCTGGAACAATGCACATCAGCTTATTGGCTTCACGCAACACTTTCAGAGATTTAATGAACGCTATGGCTCCACCCTTATCTTTCTTCTTCTTTTGTGCAGAGCCTCTTATCACCGAGAATCCACGACTCATCATAATATCAGAAATCATTTGTCCATCTCGTGACTTAGAAGTCATGCCCGTACTTTTGTCGCAAACTCTTCTTTCAAAGACATAGGACAGGGCCAATACTTGATTGTGCCAAAAGGCTATAATATAGGATTCATCATCGTCATCTAAGCAGGCGACTTGACCAATAAATTCCCGCCGCACTGTACTCATCCATATACTAAAGCAAAAACAAAAACACCTAAGCATCATCTTATAAAGAAAGCCTTCAGGATCAAAAAGCTTTTTTATCACAGTAATAAATATTTATTTGAAATTGAGATACCCGACAGCAAGGCACCAACGATACCTAAAAAACCCTGGTCCGTACCACAAAGATACAAATTCTCTGTACCTAGAAATCCTGATTTCACTTTAACAGGCGAGCCATATATAGCGCCATTAATATGCGAGGTGAATTTCTTGACTGTTAAAGGAGTGAAAGCATCCGTATAAATAACACGATTACGAATTTTATCACCAAAACCAGATGTATTTATTTGTTCTTTAACAAAATTTTCTTTCGTTCTTGCATAAGTATCTGCATCCATTGCCTTCCATTGATAGTAATTAGCTAAGGAAGTAAAACGGACCATACCTTCACGTTCAACATTATCAGTATACTTAAAATTACCTGGCATACATATCACACCCGATTTACATGAATAGGGAGTTTTTGTCTTTCGGTAATGAAATTCTTCTTCTCGATTAAAGAAAATTATAGTCTCTTCCAAGCCTAGTTCACTTACGGGTTTATCTAAAACTAACATGGATTCAACAAAGGAAAGTTCACCCGCTACACCTGCTGGAACTTCATCATTAAGTAGATTTAAAGTTTCTCCATATCCGGCAGATGAGAGGACATTAGTAGAATGAATAATTTCTCCATTTTCCAATTCCACACCTACCGCTTTACCGTGGTGACGCAAGATCTGTTTTACACCTGTTCGCATACGTATTTCTGCGCCATTAGCAAGCAGTTTTTTACGTAGCAATCTCAATAAATGACGAACACCATTTTGAGGGCGACAAAAACCTTCTAAATAGAGACTTTTAAACATGATACAAAACTGCGAGAAATCCATATCATCTTCTACGGCACTCCCGTAGTACATAACAGGGCAAAATATCATATCCCTTAAAGCTCTTGATGTAATAAAACTTGCTACGACTTCCTGCGCCGAAACATACGCCGCATCCAAAGACACATCATTATAATTTTTCACATGCTCTACTAAGCGTAAAAAACCATCTACTTCTCCAGGAAATTCTCTGGCAACTTCATCTGCCATCATCGTAAAAGAGTTTCCAAAACGAATTTTATTTTCAGGAAAATCGATAGCTGAAAAACTTTGCTCTACTAAGTCCAGTTCATCATAGGGAATTCGAAGTTGACGCAACAACTTAGTCAGTGGAGCTGAACGTTGTCCTCGCTCGACAAAATTAGTCATTGCATGAAGGCCCACGTCAAAGCGACGGCCATCTTTAGAAAAGTGTGAGTTCAAGCCTCCTGGAATTGCATGCTTTTCCAGTACTAAAACTTTTTTATTATAGTGGGCTAAACGTATTCCGGCGGCTAAGCCAGACATACCTGCACCAATTATTATCGTATCATAAGTCATAGAAAAAAAAGGGGACTTATCAGTCCCCAAATCGAAAGTTGTTATCGACTTAAATATCCTTCATCTTGGGCTCGAGGTAAGCCACGCAGCTATCAAGGCTTGCGAGTTCACCGTATTCTGCCTCAGGCACTTCCACGTTATACAGCTTTCTAAGCTCCATAACGATGTCTAAAAAATCCATAGAATCCAATTCAAGCTGATCTCTAAGAGCAACTGCGGGATCAATATTGCTGCAATCTTCGTCTGGCACAATATCTTTTATGATGTCAATGATTGCCTGCGCAATACCTTCATTTGTCATTTAACGACTCCAAAATAATTTATATTTTTAACTAAAATTTAGTTTGTAAAGACCTCGAATATAATCCGACCTTACAAATCAAGCAAATCATTCACCTAAAAAACGGCTCACTATCAAAGCAGAATTTATACCCAACATCCCAAAAGAGTTATTCAGAATGTGATCAACCGAACTTAAATCTACTGCTTCTTTAGTTACTAAATTTTTCACTGCACATGCTGGATCTACATTATCTGCATTCATACAAGCGTGTACTTTATTGTCTTCAAAAGACAATAGATTACCCGCGAGTTCTAGCGCTCCTGCACCACCCATAGCATGTCCGATAAAGCCCTTAGTATTATTTACATAAGTATTTTCAGATTCTCCGAAGACGGCGTTAATTGCCTTAGACTCTTGAATGTCACCTGCACTTGTTCCTGTCCCATGTGTATTCACGATATTTATATCGCTTGCATTCAAGCCTGCTTTATTGAGAGCTTTATGCATACACTCGGCCTGTCTTTCATTATTAGGCAATACAAAATTAGTCGCATCTGAATTGATATTATAACCTGTAATCTCACCGTAAATTTTTGCCCCGCGAGCTAAGGCATCATCCAAACGCTCTAGCGTATATAGTGCTCCACCCTCAGAAATAACAATGCCATTGCGATCTATATCAAAAGGACGACTCGCTTTTGCTGCGACTGCGTTCTCAGCCAAGGCACCTTGACTCTTAAAAGCTGCAAAAATACCGAAAGTATGAATACTTTCAGAAATACCACCAGCCAAGGCTACATCGACTTCACCTAAAAGTAATTGCTGTAAACCATTAATTAAACCCACATTCCCTGCAGCACATGCAGCACCTAGACAATAGTGAGGTCCCGTAATACCAAACTTTACCGTAACTTCTCCTGCAGGATTATTAGCTACCGTACGAGGATTGTGGTGATGAGTCCAATATTTAACATCATAATCAAATTTACTAATATTGTAAATTTCATTTTCTGTCTCGACATTGCCATGCTCTGTGGTTCCGACAAATACACCGACCCTAGACTTATCTATCGTTTCGAGATCCAAACCTGAATCAGACAAGGCTTCACCTGCACAATAAATACTTACCGAGCCCGCTCGCGTCCCCACTCTAAGTTCTTTTTTGGTTTGATACTTTAACTTATCGAAGTCACATACGCCTGCAAAAGTATCTCCTATATATCTTATATTATAGTCACTAATGCCCGACACCCCATCCAAAAGGTTTTGGCGATATTCTTGCAAGTTATTTCCGTTGGGAGAGGTCAATCCCACTCCAGTAATAACTATCCGTTGAGAAAGTGCTTTATCTTGTGTATTAGCTTGCAAAATTTGTTCCTAATTGGCTGTGAATATTATAAATATTTTGATAAGAATATCTCCTATTTAAAACTTATTCAACTATATAAACCACATTCTTCAAAGATACTAAGCTGTTGACATGGCAGTTTTTAACATTATAATACTCGCCTTCTCAAAAATAAGCCCTTTATATAGATGTATAAGAAAGTTAAAATCGACGGTTTTCAAGCACACATACCTGAATCAACACTCACTTCCGAGGTCGTTGAGGATATGTTGCGCCCAGCTTACGAAAAACTTAATCTATCTAAAGGCCGCCTAGAGATGTTCACTGGCATCAAAGAACGACGCTACTGGCCTCTTGAAAAACGTCCGAGCGAAGCTTCTGCAGAAGCCGCTGAAAAGTTACTCACTCGCTTAAACATTGATAGAGATGACATTGACATTGTCATCCACTGTTCTGTATGTAGAGATTTCCTAGAGCCCGCAACGGCAAGCGTTGTCCACAATCTTCTTGGGCTCAAACCACAAGCCATGAACTTTGACATCTCAAATGCCTGCCTTGGCGTCATCACTGGAATGAAAGTAGTCGCCGACATGATTGAAGCAGGAACTATAAAGAAAGGACTTCTCGTCTCAGGCGAAATTGGCTTCCCCTTATTAAAGCAGACCATCGATCACCTTAATTCGCAAGAACACTTAAGAAGACAAGATTTTAAACCTCACTTTGCATCTTTAACCATTGGCTCATGTGCCTCTGCGGTCATTTTATCCCACGAAGATCACGCCGTAGACGACAGCCACAAATTATTGGCTATCAATTCTTACTCCAACACCGCTCAAAACGACCTCTGCCAAGGCGGACACAACAACAGCTCGAGTAATGGCCCGCTAATGCAAACAGACTCTGAAGCTCTTCTTACTGCTGGCGTAGAAACCGCCTCCAAAGCTTGGCCTTCCTTTCTTGAAGAATGCCAATGGTCTATCGCTGACATAGATCGCTGCTGCACACACCAAGTCGGCTCTGCACATACTCGCCTACTTTTTGAGAAACTGGGATTAAGTACTGACTTAGACTATCAAACTTTCGACAAACTTGGAAACTGTGGTTCAGCTAGCCTTCCTGCCACAACGGCTTTAGCAGCCGAAGCAGGACATTTACAAAAAGGCCACAAAATCGCCCTACTTGGCATCGGATCAGGAATTAACTGCTCTTTGTGCGCAATCGAATGGTGATTTCCTTAGTTTTGTCCTCATTTATACATTGACACCAATTTAATTGCTCTGTAAATTATCCGGTGAATCAATAATCTTTAAAAACAAATTCAAAATTCGGAGTGTCAAAACATGTTAATTTTAAACAGATTCTTAAACGTCATCAATCTGATCCTAGCCATCGCGGCTTGCGGAACAGCATTACTTTTAAACCAACGCCGAATCGAATTACGTGAAAGAGCTAATGTCTTTGCAGACATTATCGTTGAATCCGTTGTAGAAGTAGATGGTAAAACGGGAACTGACACATGGTTAGGCAACGGCCTAGGCGACGATATCAAAGCTGAGCAACTCGGATGGGAAGCATACCACACTGATCCAGAGGCAGTAAAAGCTCAGTTAGCTAAAATCAATGAACTAATGGCTCAAGCGACTCAACACAGAAACCAACTCTCTAAAGAGATTTTTCGCCTCGGTGATGCCCTTAAAACTCCATTTAAAAATGAAGAAACCGCTATCGTTCGTACACTAAATCAATTTGGTCAAACTGAAACTGAAGTAAAGGCCATTGAAAGCCATATCCAAGATTTACAAAAGAGAGAGTTAGAAATCGTCACTCAAATTGTCACTCTATCTGAAACGATTAACAAAGGCATCGAAGCCGGCGACATCAATGACCCAAGTACTCTTGAGGATCAGTCTTACTCCACTCCATTAGAAAAACTGAATCGCAATGTTAAAAACATCTATGATCGTGCTAACACTCTTTCGACCACGCTTAAAAAAGCAATCGCAGCCGCTCCTCTCGTTGATTGGACTGCTGACAGCGATCAACTCTCCTCCGAGGATGAGTACGCATCACAAACTGATAAATTCATCGCGGACATGGAAGCTTATAACAAAAAAATAAAAGAGTTCCAAGCGGCTGCAGAAAAAATCGAAGAACTTACAATCAATGCAGAAGAACTTGCCTTGAATCTTGAAGAAGCCAACGGCGAACTCAATGAACTTAAAAATACTATCGGCAAGAAAGATACTGAGATTGCTCGTCTTGCTAGACAAGTCGAAATCTTGACTCCTGAAGATGATGCAGTTGGCGCAATGCCACAACATCTCACGGCTGAAGTTCTTGAAGTTAATACAACTTTCGATTTCATCGTTCTTAACAAAGGTTCAGAAGATGACGTTTTCAATAAAGGCGAAATGCTTATCCACAATAATGGTGAGTATGTTTGCAAAGTAAGAATCACTAGAGTTTTAGACAACCAAGCAATTGCTGAAGTACTCAACGTAGCTCGTAAAGGTATGCCTGAAGTCGGCTTCCAAGCTATCGTGGCAAAATAATTTAGGAGACATTCACTATGATGAATTCAGTCTTAACGTTTATCGTTAACTTAATTACCCTAGCCCTTTTAGGCGCGGCTCTGTACTTCACCTTTGAAGAAGCACAACATTACACAGGTAGCGACAAATTATGGGATACATCCAGCTGGACCAGTCCAGAAAAATAATTAAGTACGCCTTATTCTTCTCAATCACAGCCCTGCTTAGCAGTGGCTGTGCTTTCTTGAATAAGGAGCAGGGATACGTGGATGACAAACCACAAAATACTCCCACCAACTGGGAACGAAACGCCTTTGGTATAGGTTTCTAATCAAATGAATATCGTTCTCTTCCAGCCTCTCATACCCCAAAATACGGGGACTATTGGGAGGCTTGCTGTTTGTACAGACAACCACCTCCACCTAATCAAGCCTCTCGGTTTTGACATTGATGAAAAGAAAATCAAAAAAGCGGGTATGGATTACTGGCCACACGTCAAACTTCATATACATGAATCATGGAATGATTTTCTAAGTAATACTCCAGAAAATAAAACCATGGTTTTCTGTACAACCAAATGCAAAAAAACCATCTACGAACACAGTTACTCCGAAGATGATTATCTTATTTTCGGAAATGAATCACATGGCCTTCCTGAAGAATTTTACGCTAATTACCAAGACTCTTTAGTCACCATCCCCATGAAGGGTGATTTCCTGCGGAGCCATAACTTAGCCAATTCAGTCTCCATTGTTACTTACGAAGCAATTCGACAAATATCTTACACTTAAAAAGGCATAAAATGAAAGCAGAAATTCTACAAATACTATCGAAGGAAACATTAAAAAAATCCCAGTTGCGTAGAAGAGTCTGCAATGCCAAAGATGAACTAGAGCAATTCAATAGTGTGATCTCCGAGCTCAAAAGAGAAGGCGCCATCAAAAAAGAATTCGGTGGCAAATACTCTCTTCAAGAAAGCCAGCTAGTAACTGGAACCCTCTCGCTCAGCGCTGGTGGCTACGGCTTCGTCAACCCCGAAGACAAATCTACCACAATATTTATCCCACCAGACAAAACTGGCGCCGCAGTTAATGGCGAAGTCGTCCAAGTAAGCATAACTGAACAGAGCAAAAAAGGCCCTGTAGGCAAAATTGTCAATATCCTTGAAAGTAAACTAGATTTACTCAGTGGCCAACTAGAAATCCGCAAAGGACAACCATGGTTAATACCTCTTCGCGTCGGTATCCCTGCAGTTGAACTCAGTATTGAGAGTGTATCACCTGACATAAAAGAAGGTGACTGGATCCGCGCCAAACTCGTTTCTCGAGATACACAAACAGGAAAAATCACCGCCTCATTAAGTCAGGCACTAGGTAACGCCAATGATTTAAATGCCGAAATCGATGCTATTATCGATGAATTTGACCTTAAATCTGAATACTCTAACGAGGAAGAAGAGGCTGCGTCACGTATTCGTCCACGTAAAATCGCACGTCGTGATTTAACCAAAGAACTGATTACGACCATTGACCCTCGTGATGCTAAAGATTTTGATGACGCCCTTTCTGTACACCCCGCCGAAAACGAAAAGCACATTACTATTGGCATCCATATTGCGGATGTCGCAGCCTATATAGCCCCGCGCTCCAAATTAATGACCGCCATCAAAAAAAGAGCCTTCACCGCCTACTTACCTGGCCGAATGCTCCCTATGCTTCCAAAGGTTTTAGTCAGCACACGCTGTAGTCTTATTGAAAATGAGGTTAAACCAGCACACACTGTCATGATAACTTTTGACAAAACCACCGGCGAAGTCATCACTACTGAACGCTTTCACTCTACTATAAAAGTACGTAAACGTCTTAATTATCAAGAAGTACAAGACTATGCCGACACAGGATTCAAAGGAAGCCCTTGGGGTGACGATGTATGCAAAGACGTAAAGACGCTTTATGATTTTTCTCTCTTACTACGTAAACGACGTGAAAAAGTAGAACAATTCATCCCTCTAGATGCTCCTGAAGTTCGCGTCATGTGTGACCCGATTAGCATGACTATCAACGGCCTAAAAACTGATTCTCCAAGCGAATCAAAACAAATGGTTGAAGAATATATGTTAGCCGCTAATACCGCTGTAGCCCAAGAACTCACAACTAAAATAGTCCCCGGACTTTTTCGCGTACACCCAGAACCCGATGGAGAACAAGC
Source organism: Lentisphaera profundi (assembly GCF_028728065.1). Taxonomy (GTDB): domain Bacteria; phylum Verrucomicrobiota; class Lentisphaeria; order Lentisphaerales; family Lentisphaeraceae; genus Lentisphaera; species Lentisphaera profundi. The sequence continues at coordinate 2,277,104 of NZ_CP117811.1, forward strand.
TGCAACATTTTCAGTCAATGCTCAAATTTTCTACGGCATTGCTCCGGGCGATGTTACTCAGAGAACAAATGCCATTCGCTTCCTCAACTCCATAAAAGGTCACCCCAGTGCACCTGCTATTTCTATGGATTTTTTGCGAACTATGCAACGAGCTTCCTATTCATCCATGAAAGGCTTACACTTTGGTTTAGGTAAAAACCTTTATTCTCATTTCACATCCCCTATTCGTCGTTTAGCAGACCTACTGGTTCATCAGCAACTATGGAGCCTAGAAGACAAAGGCGGGCCAATCTATAGCAAAGATCGACTTGATGAACTTGCAGATGTAATCAATACGCGCGAAGCTATCACCGACGAGGCATATCGCACGACTATCAACCGCTTCAAACTTCATTATATTGAAGCACTAGAAGATGGCGATGAAGAGTTACAATGTCCTGCACTTATCACTCGTATCGCAGCTAAAAAAATGCGCCTATACATCCCTCATTATGGAATGTATGCCAATGTAAATTTCCGTGACCTAGAAATGGACTTCTTTGATGCCAATGTCGAAAAAGGTACTGTGACAGGAAGAAGAACATCCACAACATGGTCATGTGGCGACACTATTGAAGTACAAATCCTCGGTGCAGATTTTAAAATGCGTGAGTTTATAGTCCAACCAATAACAAGCTCACCATCAGTAAAAAAGCACCATCCTAGAACTAAGAAAAAAGAAAAAGAGCCCGTAACAGAGAAATTTTTCGAGGAAATTCTTCGCCAAAAAAAGGCTAAAGCCAAAGCTAATAAAGATGGCAATACAGATGATACACCGAAAAAAAAGAAAAAATCTAGACGTCCAAAAAAGAAACGCTAAGTCAAGATTGAAACAGATTTAATAGCGGGCCTGTCACACCAGGCCTGCACATAAAAATTTTACCTGAATCAGGATACTTCTCCCAGTCCTTTGGCGACATCTCATAACTTGCAGTCGTGATATAAAGCTCATCTCGGTTATTGCCCCCAAAGCAACACGAAGTCACCTTCTTACATGGTAAGTCAATTTGTTCCAGTATTTCACCCGAAACCGAATGAATTCGCAAGACCTTGAAGCCATTCCATAAAGCTAGCCACAAATGACCTTCATCATCAATGCACATCCCATCTGGAAATACGTCTTCTTCAGTAACTGCAAATAAAACATCCTCCTCTATCAAAGCCAGAGCGTCGCTATCGTAATAAAACTTTTTCACCTGCTTCGTAGGAGAATCGACGTAATAAAACGTACTCCCATCCCAGCACAGTCCATTAGAAACTGTAATATCATCCAATACTTTGATCAGTGAACTATCATCCATCACATATAGACTTCCTAAAGGATTTTCTTCCTTCATATCCATCGTACCTGACCAATATCGACCCTGTCCATCAATTTTCCCATCATTGAAGCGCATATCTTCATGAGGCCTATCAAGTAAACACAATGGCTTCGGATCTCTACCTTCAAACTTATAAAAACCGTCATTCAAAGTGAAGACAAGCCCACCGTCTTCATCAAAGGCCAGTGAACTAGGCATTTGCTCTAAATGGAATTCATCTAGTTGACCTTCCTGAACATGGCAAATTTTCTTGCCCAAAATATCCACCCATGCGAAGCCATACTTTGACCAACACGGCCCTTCTCCAAGAATATTCACTACATCAGAAACTATCGTCAATTGCTTTGACATAATAAGATTTACTCACTCTCTATTAAATGTATTAACATTTTCATTAAACAGTCACTTAAGACCGGTAATTACATTCTTTTCTCTGAGGCCTACCATTCCTAGTAAAGTCACCTCAACTTTATAGGATGAGCTACTAAATCTCTGAATAAAACTCTTTAAGTTGCTCTTTGCTATGTAAAGAAAAAGATCCGAAACTCACATCAAAAGAACAAGAGTTCTTTCCCATTATTTTCTGCCTATTCTGAGCCACTTTATTATAGAGCCAATCTCTAGCAGGTAAATAAACAAGCCATCTCCCTACTAGGGGCCACAAAAAACGACATTCTTGCAGGGCTGAAGAAACTGCCAACGATCTCAATAAAATCTGTCCCCTATCATAAAGAACTAAGCTATCGAGTTGTGCGGGATCAAAATTAAATTTTTTAAGCAGATAATCACCTGCTCTTGAGGTGGATGCTACAAATCGTATTTGAGCCGATTTTTTATTGAGCCTCTTTATTAAAAAGGCTACGGCCCAATGACACAGCCCACACTCACCATCATAGATCAGCAACTTCACAACTAGAGTAAAGTCTCCCCGGACATAAGCTTCCAATTAAACTCGATTGGCACACTCAGTTCATAGTTTTTTTTCATAAACTCAAGTAAATAGTCGCGCATTGTTTTCTTGGACTGCCAAACAAGCTTGGCATCTTGAAGCATTTCATAACCCAATGCACCATTTGTTCTAAAGTGATAGAAGGCAACTTTCAAAATTTGATCATCACTTACGGATTCACCTAAATAAGTCAATTCTTTGATCCGTCGGCCCGGTTTATTCGCTAAATCAGCTTTATAATAAATCCCCGACCAGATATCATAAGTATATATCCGGGAACCTGGCTCAACTTCACCTGATTCATCACATTCAAAAAAGCTTAAACTCTGCTCCAATGCTTTCCTTAAAGTCTTTCCCGTCATTGATAAAACATGTAAATAATTATCTGGAACTAAATTCAAAATTGTTCGACGCGTTATTGTCCCAGCCTTCCAGCCATCTAATTTCCAAAAGGCCGCAGCCGAAATATCACAATTCGACGCATCTTGAATAACCATATGTACTAAACTCATTAATCGACTTGGGCACATCAAAGCCTCACGACTCGACGTAAAAGAAAAATCATCTAAAGATTCCCCAATAGGCTCATCCAACCATTCAACTGTACTTTCTAAAACTCGATAGGATGATTCGAGTAAATTTTTCTCTAATCGCTGACCCTTTACAGGAATATTTTCAGACTGAATACTTTTATCTTCCCCATCCCAAGATATATCGACACGCCCTACATGATGCCCATAACAGCCGGCCTGTATCGTATGCACTCCATTGATTTCTCGATTGCTCAACAAACCGTGTGTATGGCCTGTAATAAGCACATCAATCTCAGGGTACTTCTGACAAATCTTAGATTTTAAATCTAAGTCTTCTGGGGTCTTTTGACTCCAATAAGGTACAGCAGAATCATAACCGCCGTGAAATGAAACCACGATCAAATCCACATCCAATTTTTTTATTTCTTTAAGGCTTTCACCCAAAACGTCTACAGGATCTAAAAAACTCAAGCCTTTAATCGCATCTTCATGTGCCAGCTCGGCTGTTTCGGGTGTCGTTAAGCCGATGAAAGCAACACTCTTTCCACTCGCCACCTTTTGCAGATGCCACGAAGGCCCAAACGCAGGACTTCCTCCACGATTCTTAACTAAATTGGTGGCTAACCATGGAAAATCCGATTGTTCCACGGCTTTATCTAAGTATTTACGCCCAAAATCAAACTCATGGTTTCCCACTACCGAAAATGCACAGGACAAATCATTGAGTGCATTGACCATCGGATTCGAAAAGCGCATATCTTCACCATAGCGCAAAGACACCAAGGAGCCTGATAAAGTATCTCCGTTGTCGAAATAGATAACTTCCTTCTCATCACGTCTAATACGTTTAATTATACTGGCCGCCTGAATCAAGCCATTACTTGACTTCTGATCTGCCAAATAACTGTCCGCAACTAAAAAACCATGCAGGTCCGTTGTGTAGAGCAGCGTAAGTTTGTCTTTCATTAAATAAATCTCTATATAATTGAGAGCTGAATATACAAAAAATTTCATAGACTTACAAGGCCTCGTCCACTAAACGAGTGTCTTAATATTTCTTCTTGTTAAAGATATACCTTAAATCGGCCTCAGACTTTTATTAAAATGCATTTGCTATATATTTGCCAAATTTCTAAACCTCTTGGAGTTATAACAGTGTCAAAAACAGGTGTACTACTTATTCAGCTCGGCTCACCAGCTAGCCCCGCTGTATCCGATGTCAAAGCTTATTTAAGTGAATTTTTAGGCGACCCACGCGTTGTCGATAAACAGAACTTCACCTGGAAAATAATCCTCAACTTATTCATCCTACCATCACGCTCGCCAAAATCAGCTGAAGCCTATGCTAAAATCTGGGAAGGCGATACCTTTCCTCTCTTCCGTAACACAGAATCCTTCACCACCAAACTCCAAGAACAAATAAAAGATGAAAATATCTTGGTGGAATACTCCTACATTTTAAGTAAACCTAATGTAATCGAGCAATATGGTAAACTAATCGCGGCAAAATGCGATACCATTCGCGTCATCCCACTCTTCCCTCAATACTGCGAAGCCACAACTCTTTCTTGTAAAGACATGATCGACAAAGCCATTGCTCAACATGGCAAATGTAATAAGCTTGAATTTGTAGAAGACTTCCACAATTCCCCGCCTTACATCAATAACGTTGCTAAACTTATCAATGAAGATATTCGCCAAGACAAACCTGAAAAACTCCTTTTTTCATTTCATGGCTACCCCATTAGACGTATTCGTGGTGGAGATCCCTATTTTGCTCAATGCACTGAAACTGCCCACCTCATCGCCTCTAAAATTGAAGGTATTGCCCAAGAAGATATTTTACTTAGCTTTCAATCAAAATTTGGTCGTGAACCTTGGCTCACTCCTGGCACCGAAGAAACTATTATCGAGTTGGCCCTCAGTGGTGTTAAAAACATTGCCATAACCTGCCCTGCCTTTGTTGTCGATAACCTCGAAACACTAGAAGAAGTGGCTATTGGCCTCGAAGAAATATTTCTTGAGCACGGTGGCGAAAAATTCAGACTCATTCCATGCCTTAATGATAATGATCAATGGGTTGAAGATTTTGCCGAGGAAATTGCTTTAAGCATACCCGAAGATATATCTCGCTTAGAAAGCTCTCCTTGTGAATTCCCAAAAGCTGAAGAACAAGGCTGCTGCCATGCCGCCACCCAATGTGACACCTGTCCTTATAAAGGACTAGATACCTACCCTGATGGCGAACTCTCGCCAAAAAATCGAGCTGTTTTAAAAACCATGTTTTTAACTCTATTTGTCGATCTTATTGGTTTCTCCATTATTTTCCCTCTATTCCCTGGCATCATTGCTTATTATAATAAAGTCGAAGGCGACGGCAGCTTATTTCGTAGCTTGATGAATCAAATCGAAGCTATTGCTGGAATTGATAATCCACATGCAACCATGGCTCTTTTTGGTGGTGCACTCATTTTCATCTACTCATTCTTGCAATTTTTAATGGCTCCCGTTTTTGGAGTCCTCTCTGATAGATTTGGCCGAAGACCTATCTTGCTCTTCTCCATCTTTGGTATTGCCTTTTCTTATCTACTCTGGTTTTTCTCTGGCAGCTTCCTTCTCTTACTCATATCACGTTTAGTTTCTGGCTTAATGGGCAGTAATATCACAACTGCGACTGCGGCGGTAGCTGACACAACTTCAGAAAAGACACGCTCACGAGGCATGGCCATTATCGGCATTGCCTTTGGACTTGGTTTTATTTTAGGCCCCGCCATCGGCGGGATCTCTGCCTGGGCTATCGACCTTTCAACAGTCTCTAACTGGGCCGATTATGGAATCAACCCCTTTTCAGCTCCTGCCGCAATTGCATTCGTCTTATCTATAGCAAACTTCATTTTTGTCTATAGAAAATTCCCAGAGACTCTTCCCGTAGAAAAACGTGGCTTAGGTGAAGTTCACCGTACAATAAACCCCATTAAGCTTTTTAAAGTTGAAAATTACCCCGGAGTCAGCTCTGTCATTTTTACGAATTTCATTTTCCTCACCGCATTTGGTGCGGCCGAAAACATGCTCACCTTCTTAACCCTAGAAAGGCTTGGTTATGGTCCTGCTAAAAATGGCTTACTCTTTGTCTTTATCGGATTTGTATTGTCTATGGTCCAAGGTGGCTACGTACGTAGAAAAGCTGCTTCCGTTGGCGAAGCTGTCGTTACCAAAAAAGGCTTAGCTATACTCATACCCGGATTAATTTTAATTGCCTTAGCTGGCCTGTGGCAAAGTGCATTTGTCCTTTATCTAGGCCTCTTTTTCATGGCAGTAGGCTCGGCAATGGTAATCCCTTGCCTAACTTCACTCGTATCACTCTATACTCCCGCAAGCGAACAAGGTCGGGTACTTGGTGTATTCCGCTCAGCAGGTGCATTAGCCAGAACACTAGGCCCCATTCTCGGCGGTATTCTCTACTGGAAATTCAGCTATATGTCTCCCTTCTTTGCTGCCGCAGCCATCGTAATTATTCCATTACTCATGGTTAAGTCTCTTCCCAATAAAAAGAAGTCCTGAGTCCTTGTCAAGTCCTGGAAATTAGTTGTCACTTTTGGTTTTTGTTATTAAATGATCTACTAAGCACATTGCTGTTCATGAACAATACTCGGAAAGGCATAGCCTAAGGCCATGTGTGGCCGACAATTATTGTACAGATAAATAGCCTGCTTAATAGCTTTTTTAGCATCTTTTAAATTCTTAAATGTATTGCGAAGATGATATTCATATTTGAGAATACCATTTACTCTTTCTGCCTTTGAATTTTCATAGCAATGATTTTCTTCAGTCATACTGACAAGTAGGTTTCGGTGCTGTAATATTTTGATATAATCATGACAACAGTACTGAGAGCCTCGATCAGAGTGATGGATTGGATACTTACCTTTAGGAAGACTTTTTAGTGCACTGCGCAAAGCTTTCATACAGCCAATAGCTTCTAAGTTCTCTCCGACGTTATAAGCAATGATTTTTCTAGAGAATGCATCTGTGATCAAAGCTAGGTAAACAAAAATTTTATCTACTCTGACCTAGGTGATGTCACAGACCCAGGCCTGATTAGGCTCAGTTAAAACCTTATCTTTGATTAAGTTTTTATAGACCTTAAAGCGATGTCTCGAATCAGTTGTACGACAGTACTTCTTTTTCTTTTTGATCAATAAACGATTCTCACGAGCTATATCAAATAACCTATCTCTACCGATTTTAATATCATTAGATTCAAAGTTAGACTTGAGCAATTTCTGTAGCTTACGTACACCTAGCTCAGACTGGATGCAGCGTTTTTGCTTAATAAGATCTACTACCAATGCTTTATCTATAGATTTCTTAATACTATGAGTTCGATCTTTATAGAAGTTTTGACGGCTCATTTTAACATGATGACAAAGTACACTTATGCAGAATTGTTGACCATTCATCACTCTGACTCTCTGGATAGCTTCGCAGCGACTTTTTTTTTCATCGCTACTGGATCTGTTATTCCACCTGCATTCGTATAATAAGTGCAACACTTCTGTTAATTGCTTATAGCATAAACATCTATTGAGAATAACAAGACTCAGATGTACTCTGCTATAAGCGACCAAACCTAAAACAGAGGAGTCAGAAATGACATATGAACATCTGAGTCTTGAAGAAAGACACTACCTTGAAATTGAATTAAAGGCAGGCACATCGATCACTAAAATAGCAAAAAACTTAAATCGTAGTACAAGCACACTTTCACGAGAACTTAAACGTAATAAAGGTCTCCGTGGTTATCGAAACAAGCAAGCCAATGACTTTGCTCAAGAAAGACACAAAGTGAAACCAAAGGCTATTAAACTAACTGAAGAAGTTAAGGACTATATAGATGAGCATTTACTCAAGGATTGGAGCCCCGAACAAATTGTAGGTCGACTAAAAGATGACCAATCCATCTTACTTCATCATGAAACAGTTTATCAATATATTCTTAGAGATAAAGAATCAGGAGGTGAGCTATATAAGCTTCTACGTCATCAGAATAAAACTTATCGCAAACGTTATGGCAACCAGCATAGTCGTAATGGGATTCCCAATCGTGTGGATATAGACGAACGACCTGAGGCAGCTAATAAGCGAGAGCGTGTAGGCGACTGGGAGATGGATACTATTATAGGAAAAGCTCATAAAGGAGCCATTGTAACTATGGATGATCGAAAATCAAAACTGCGTCTAGCATTGCCTGTGTCTCATAAGAAAGCCACGCTTGTGAAAGATGCAATAATCTCTTTGCTAACACCGATCAAAGATTTGGTTCATACTCTTACATTTGATAATGGAAAAGAATTTACTCAGCATGAGACTATCTCCAAGGAATTGGAATGTAATAGTTATTTTGCTAAACCATATCACTCATGGGAACGAGGCCAAAACGAGAATGCTAATGGATTGTTACGGCAATACTTTCCTAAGTCTATGGCGCTTGATGGTATCAGTGAAAATGAAGTCATTATTGCGGTTGATAAACTTAATAGTAGACCTCGAAAATGTCTGAAATTTAAGACGCCATATGAAGTTTTTGAAAATTTAACTGGAATTAACTTAAGAAAATCAGTAGGTGTTGCACTTACTACTTGAATTCAGGCCATTTTGATCACAAACGATATCAAAATAAGCTTTATGCATTACTTCGCTTACAGCCAATTCGGTCACTGTTTTTTCAAGTTCTTTGATCTTGCGTTTTAAGTCTTCGACTTCATTTCTATCGTTTTCACTTTCCACTCTAATCACCCTTGGTAATAGATCAGTTCGTCCATACTTCTTAACCCAAGCCCTCACGGTGCTTGATCCCGCTATACCATAAGCCTTACTTGCCTCATGGGGGCTCGGAAATTTCCCTTTTGATAGCTCAGAAACTACTTTTTGTTTAAATGACTCACTATATCTGATTGTGTCTTTCATTGTTTACTCCGTTATTGGAGTGACAACCTATATCAGGACAAGACACTGAGTCCTGAGTCCTGAGTCCTGAGTCCTGAGTCCTGAGTCCTGAGTCCTGAGTCCTGAGTCCTGAGTCCTGAGTCCTGAATCCTGAATAGCTAGCTCTACAAAAAAAAATCCGAACTCATTGAGTTCGGATTTTTTCTTAAAATTTTTATGAAGCGAATTTAAGTCTGAATGGAAGCTAAAATATCTTCATCCAAATGAGCATAAAGTTTTCTTAATGCTTGGTATTGAATCTGGCGAACGCGCTCTCGTGTTCTACCTACCATCTCACTAAGCTCTTCCAGCGTTTTTTGCTGCGCACCATCTAAACCATAACGCATTTTGATAATTAACTGCTCACGCTCTGTCAATTTTGAGTCAATCACTTCTAATAAGACATCTTTAACATCAGATTCATTCATATTATCGCCAGGAAGCTTTAATAAGGTATCTGGTATCACATCTTCCAACACACCCTCTTCACCCGTCTTCAAAGTCGTGCTCAAGGATACCGCAGGTGCGGTTGATGCCACAGACATGCCTCTTACTGAACGTACTGAAAATCCTGTAGCTTCTGCTACTTCTTCTAAAAAGGGGACTCGTCCTAATTTCTCTGCTAAAAGCATTGCTTCGTGATGAATTTTACGGATTTTCACTGCTGATTGAACCGGAATACGAATAACTCGTCCCTGCTCTGCCACCGCGCGACGAATCGCTTGCTTAATCCACCAAGCTCCATAAGAAGAAAATTTTGCACCATGACCTGGTCTAAATTTCTCTACTGCCTTCATTAAACCAATATTGCCTTCGGAAATTAAATCCGCTAAAGGTACACCTAGAGATTTGTAATCATGAGCTATTTTTACAACTAGCTTCAAGTTTGCTACAATTAATGTTTCGCGTGCTTCCTCCGAACCATCCTCAATTAATTTTGCGAGTTCAATCTCATCTTCAACTGAAACTAAGGGCAAAGTTGCGATACTCTGCATATAACTTTTGATACTTTCTTGATATAGCCTCATGGAACCTCCTATTCTACCGACACAACATTTACAACTACCACTTTACACTCATCCCTTCACTAAAGGGTAGTATTATCATAAATCATTTATAGACTGAAAAAAGGGCTCAAGAGTAAAAAGTAAAACATTTTACCCCCTTCTTAATAGAAAATTATTATTAAAAGAAGCATTTGAATCAAATAAGTAGTTTTTGCACTTAATTATTCAGCCTATCCTCTTTGGCGAACAATTTCGTATAAACAGACACCTGTCGCAACAGATACATTCAAACACGGCACCGCTCCTTGCATCGGGATCGTCAATAAAAAGTCACATTTCTCTTCAGTCAAGCGCCTCATACCCTTACCTTCTGAACCCATAACTAAAGCTATAGGACCTTTTAAGTCCGAGCTGTATAAATCTTTCTCAGCCTTATCAGAAGTTCCCGCAATCCAAACACCTATTGCTTTGAGCTTCTCCATAGTTCTCGCAATATTAACGACTTTAAAGATTGCCGTATTCGATGCCCCGCCACAACTTACAGACATAACTGTATCGGTAATTGGCGCTGCATTATCTTTGGGAATAATAACGGCATCCACTCCGGCGCCATTCGCTGTTCGGATACAGGCCCCCAAGTTATGAGGATCTTGGACTCCATCCAAAATTAAAACAAAGGGGGACTTTTTTTCTTTTAAAAAAGCTTCTAGCTCATTTTCATTCATTAGTAAAGGACGACCAGCCTGACCATGCCTATTACTACGGCTTTCATTATCATCTGCGCCAAAGCGCGATCCACGTTTCTGAAATCGACTCATTTGTTATTACTCCAAAATTTATTTACTTCACATATTCCACTTATAAAAGAAATATCCAAACAGATTGAATATTCTCTCATCAAAAACTAGCTTGTAAAATATTAACCAAGGTGATTTTATGTGCCAATTACTCGCAATGAACTGCAATACTCCCACTGATATTTGCTTTTCCTTTGAAGGCTTCGCTCAACGCGGAGGCCTAACAGATCAACATACCGATGGCTGGGGTATCTCATTCTTCGAAGAAAGCGCCTGCCGTAGCTTCCACGATACCTTGCCCGCTGCGCAATCCCCTATTGCAAAATTAATCAAAGACTACCCTATAAAAGCCTTAAATGTAATTTCACATATACGTCAAGCAACTATTGGCGCCGTCGAACTCAAGAATACCCAGCCATACCAAAGAGAACTCTGGGGTCAACAATGGGTATTTGCTCACAATGGTGATTTATGGGATTATAAATTCACCGATAGCTCACCCGCACGACCCATCGGCACTTCAGATTCAGAAGCTGTCTTTTGCGACTTACTCAATCAACTAAGAAGCCTGAACCCCACAACGGAACCAGATATCCATTCTATTTATAATTGCCTCAAAAAATTCTCTAGCCAAGCACGCAGCTTTGGAACCTTTAATTTCCTCCTCTCAAACGGTAAATATATTTTTGCTCATTGTAGTACCAAACTTTGTTACATTGTCCGCCAAGCTCCCTTTCACGAAGCTCATTTGAGTGACAAAGACATCAGCATAAATTTCTCAACTGTAACCACAGAGGATGATCGCGTTGCTGTAATTGCTACCGAGCCTTTAACTGATAATGAAGAATGGACTCATTTTGAGAAAAACCAGCTGCTCCTTTTTAAACATGGCAAGGTACTGAATTTTGAATAAATTTGTTCCCTCAAAAATCTGGCTTCCAAAAGAAGCCTCACACATAAGTCATTTAGATTTCTTTAATCATACTTTTCCGCAAATCCCTGCAGAAACTTGGATCGCTCGCTTCCAAGAAGGAAAAATTACTGACCTAGAACAAAAGGCCATACCCCTGCAATCCGCTTACCAAGGCAACCGCCATCTCATTTACTATCGTGAAGTTGAAGATGAAACCCCCATCCCCTTCGAAGGCAAGATACTTTTTGAAGACGAGAACTTAATTGTCGTCGACAAACCCCATTTCTTACCCATCCATCCTGCAGGTCCCTATGTAAAAGAAACTTTGGTCTATCGTTTGCGAGAATCGCAAAACAACCCACATATTGCACCGCTTCACCGTATTGATCGCCTCACTGCAGGCTTAGTCCTATTCAGCAAAAATATAGATGCGCGTAGGCCCTATCAGATGCTCTTTTCTGAACGCCTTATCGAAAAAACATACCTCGCCATTTCAAAAGGTGAGACTCCTCAGCAAAAATCTTGGCATTTACACAATAGAATTGTCCCTGGCGACCCTTGGTTCCTGAGTGCCATCGGCTCCGGAGAACCAAATAGCGAATCCTTCATCGAATTCATCGATCAACAGCAAGATTTAATCAAGTTTAAACTCAAGCCCGTATCAGGGAAAAAACACCAACTGCGCCTCCACTTGGCTTCTATCGGCTACCCCATTCTTCATGATCCTCTCTATCCTGATTTTACTTCAAAACCTCCCGATGACTACGCTAAAGCCCTACAACTTTTAGCCCAATCTATTTCATTCATTGATCCTCTTAGCAAGAAAAAAATGAGCTTTCAATCGGAACTTAAACTCAGCTTTTAGCTCCATGAATCTTGATTATCAGCCCACAAGGCTTTAATGGTAAAGCCTTACGAGGATTTTTCATGAGATTAATTATTGCGGGTGGCAGACACCATCGTCTAAGCCCAGAAAATATTATCCAGCTCAATCAGCTAGGACAAGTGAGCACCGTCATCTCAGGTGGTGCATCTGGTATTGATAGCGACGGTGAACAATGGGCTCATTCCAGAGATATACCTATAAAAATTTATCTTGCAGACTGGAGTGCCCACGGAAAAATGGCCGGCCCCTTACGCAATCGTACCATGGCAGAAAATGCCGACGCACTTGCGATTTTCCCTGGCGGTAAAGGAACTGAATCAATGTATAAGGAAGCCAACAAGCTTAAACTTAAAATATTTGATTTTCGTGCCAATGCCCAACTCCACTTGAATTTTGATAAGGAAAATAAAGCATGAGTTTCAATATTCCTACAGCTTTAAAATCACTCGCATCTGCGGGCTCCGCAATTAGCGAACTCAGCAAATGGCTTAAAAAAAGCAAAGGCGATTCTCGCGCCTTATTAAGTGAACTCAAAAATAACCTCACCTATTTTGATTTAATTATCAATGACTCTCTTCCCTTAAACGAAATCATCGACAAAATTTCTTCGCAAGAATTCATGCGCTTATCTAAGGATGGCTACAATTTCAATTGCCTCAAAGATAAAAAGATCCCCAATTACCCTTCTTTACAAAATACTGCTTTAGCTTCTTGGGCGGGAAAAGACACCGAAGATTTAGTCGAAAGCATTTATGATCGTATTAATGATCTCAAAATCCGCTACCCCTTGGTCTGCGACAAAGAAAATTATCGATGGCAAATACGCGTCAATAATATTCGCAAGCGCATTTGGCTCTTGCTTCGCCATATAAAAAATAACTAACGCTTGTCAATATCTTAAAAAGATCGACGTAGTTAGTTTATATAATCAAGCTAAACAGGAAATATTATGCGCCTCAATAAAATCTCTTACCTTTTTGCTCTCTTGGCATCCACTTGCCTAGCAAACGAACAACCCAACTTCTTAATCATTCTCGCTGATGACCTCGGCTATGGCGACGTAAGTTATCAGGGTGGAGATTTACCCACCCCCAATATTGACGACATTGCTAATAAGGGCATAAAAATGACCGATGCCTACGTAACCTGCCCCGTTTGTGCCCCCTCACGCGCTGGTTTACTTACAGGTAAATATCAGCAATCATTTGGCTTCTGGGATAACATTGGTCCCTATAGAGTAAAAGAAGAAACTAAACCAGGAACTCCTCGCTCCATCCCCATCCTCTCTGAACGCCTAAAAGAACTGGGCTATACCACCGGGATTTTTGGGAAAACCCACGATGGCGATGATGAAGAATTACTCGCCTTTAACCGCTGGGACGAATTCTATGGCTTCAATAATGGTGCATCTAATTTCTTAGGCGACATGAACCGAACCCATAATCCCATTTATCATAATAATAAAATAGTGAGCCGTCTCTACTCAAAACGCGGAATTAAAAACGACGAAGTTAATCAGGATGGCATTCTCGTAAAAGATACCGAGAACTATCTCACCGATAAACTCGGCGATATGGCTATTAAGTTTATCGAAAAAAACAAAGACAAACCATTTCTTTGTTACATCCCCTTCAATGCCGTTCACGGCCCCTTCCAAGCTCCTAAAGAAATGGTCGACAAGTACTCTCATGTAAAAGATAAAAAGCGTCGCATTGTCATGGCCATGTTAGAATCAATGGACAATAATATCGGACGCGTTCTCGATTGCTTAGAAGAAAATCAACTCATGAAGAAAACTGTTATTATTTTCTTAAGTGATAACGGCGGCCATGAAGCCTCCCCCAACGGCCCTTTACGAGGGAAAAAGGGAACCTACTGGGAAGGTGGCTTACGTGTACCTTTCGCCATTCGCTGGGATGGCCAACTGCCGCCAGGACAAACCTATAAGCAAGCAATAATATCTCTCGATATCATGCCCACCCTGATTCATTTAGCTGGAGGCGAAGTCAAAGATGATTGGGGACTTGATGGCGTCAACCTATTTCCTTACCTGAAAAATCAGTCCACTTCGGCGCCTCACGAAGCACTTTACTGGGTATGGTCTGGTGGACAACGCAAAGCCATTCGCGAAGGAAGTATCAAAGTCGTCACAATGAATGGTGGCAGAAGCTATCAGATGTATGATTTAGCTCAAGATATATCCGAAAGTAAAGATCTTTCGGGTCAGTACCCAGAAAAACTCTCCGCCATGATTAAAAAGCACCAAAAATGGGAATCATCCTTAATTAGACCTCAATGGGGATGGAATAAAAACCTCGGCGTCAAAGACCCTCTCTTTGGCAAAGAACGTCCTTATCACAAAGAGGGCTATCAATTTAAGTAAACTGATTCAATCTAAGTAAGCCTTGAGAAACACTTGTTTTTCGAGGCTTTTTTAAAGAGCCATAACAAGTAATAAGACTAGTATCAAAACTACCAAAGGAATCACCACCAGCTTCAATAGCTTTGCCTGCTGATTGCCTTTACTAACTTCATGGCGCTTTTCTGCGACTCGGATACATTTTTCTATCTTATTTTCCAAATCGTCATAAGATTTAGGTCTTTTATCTTTATTGGCGGATATCATCTCTAAAATCAATTTATCCGTACTCTTACTTATATAGGGCCGTAATTGCTTTGCTGGCGTGACCTGATCGGCAAATTTATGCTCCATTATTTCCATAATATTCCCACCCTCAAAAGGCACACTCCCCACTAGCATATTATAAAGCGTGCAACCAACTGAATATAAATCAGCCTTGAAATCCAAGTCACTATTCGCTTGAGCTTGTTCTGGGCTCATAAAGTAGGGTGTTCCGACAAAATGACTCGTTTGAGTAATATGCGCATCTTGCTGAGTATTTTTTGCGATACCCATATCCATGATTTTAATATCATGGTTTTGATCAATCATAATATTGGCTGGCTTAATATCACGGTGCAAAATACCAAACTCATCCCAAGCATAGCGCAAACCTTTAATAATCTTCAAACATAACTTCAAGGCATCAATCTCTTTTAGGGATTGAGTATTTTTCAAAACTTCTTCCAGAGTCTGACCATTGACATAACTCATCGTCATATAATAACAATCATCTGCACTACCGGCATCATAGACAGGAACAATATTGGGATGATTCAATTGCGCCAGAATTTGTGCCTCTTGTAGAAAACGCTGCTTATCTTCTTCCGTAACTTCTTCGGAAGATTTCATCACCTTCAGCGCAACATGCCGATTCATCGCAGTTTGTTTCGCTAAATAAACTTCACCACAATTGCCTGCTCCCAGCCATTGCTCAATCGCATAACCCTTAATTTGCTTACCTACGCCAAACTGAGGCGATGGCAAAGGAATCACAGCGTTACAGGCCGGACATAGAACTTTTTGTCCTAATAAATCGTCTTCAGCCGAAACCTTCCTCATGCATTTTGTACAGCGTAATTTGATGAGCATTTAATCTTTTCCATATTAATTCTCCATAGCTTAACTCCCCAACTAAAAAATTGTAGCGTTATTTTTTCCTCTCAAGTTTTGTATTTGTCCTTTTTTACCATTTATTAGGGCTTTTTGCTTTGATATCAGTAGGGAACAATATTATGGATTGGCTTAAGCTTTTAAACAAGCTCGCAAAAACAGCTGCATTAGACAGCTCGAATAAAGGACTCGAAAGAGAAGCCCTACGCTTTACGCCTGAAGCAAGACTGGCCCTAAGCCCGCACCCCGAAGCTTATGGTTCGGCTCTCTGCCACCCATCCATCACCACCGACTTCTCCGAGTCCCTGCTGGAGCTAGTCACCCCTACCTTCGACAAAAGTGATGACCTCATTAGCTACCTCACTAACCTCCACTACTTCATACATAAGAATTTACCCGAGGGCGAAAACCTATGGTCAAATTCTATGCCCTGTGATTTACAAGACGATATTCCTATCGCAGAATATGGCTCATCCGGTGCTGGCGAATTTCGCAAAGTTTATCGTCGAGGACTCTCCTACCGCTACGGAAAAAAAATGCAGGCGATTGCGGGCTTACATTACAACTTTTCTCCTAGTACCGATTTCTGGAATGAGCTAGCGAAAGTCAACGATACTAAAAACGATAAAGACTTCCGTTCTAAACACTACTTTTCCTTACTGAGAAACTTCCGTTCACTCAACTGGTTCTTAAATTATTTATTTGGTGCCTCACCTGCTTTTCATGAAAGTTTTAGCGAGCTCGTAAACTCTGAGCTCAAAGAAAAAATTGGCGATGAAACCTATTGCATGCCCCAAGCTGTCTCTGTACGTATGAGCGATGCCGGCTACACCACCTCACGCCAAGGCAACCTCAATATTTCCGTCAATAATGTTGAAGAATACACCGAGGGTTTACAAAAAGCTGTCTCTGAACCCGATGCGCAATGGGCTAACATAAGTCAAAAAGACACTCATGGCTTCACTCAATTGAGTAGTAATTTTTTACAGGCTGAATTTGAATACTACAGTACCATCAGACCCAAGCCAAACCCCAAGAACCCACGACGCCCACTCGTCGCTTTAAAACAAGATGGCGTCGAATACATCGAAGTTCGTACTCTGGATATAAACCCCTTTGAACCTCTTGGCATCTGCAAAGCACAAATTGACTTCATGGAAGTTTTCCTCTACTACTTACTTTCTAAAAATAGCCCTCTAGAAAATGATAAATCCCGCGAATGTGCCCGTGAGAATCTCATGACGGTCACTCTCCAAGGACGCCAAGAAAACTTGCGTTTACGCTGTCCGCAAAACAACGAATTTGATCTTACCAAAGCTTGCTCAAAAATATTCACCAATCTCAAAAAAGTCGCTAAAATCCTCGATCATAGTCGTCAAACCAGTGACTTCTCCACGGCGATCACCTTTGTCGAACAACGTCTGAACAAGCATGAATTATTACCTTCCCATAAACTCATGCAGGCCTTAAAAGACCAGAGTTTCCTAGCTTATACCAAAGAACTTTCACAGCAACATCAACAGACCTTATTAGACTTTGTACCGGATGAACAACTCCAAAATGACTTTGCTCAAAGTTCTAGAAAATCTCTCATAGATCAACAAAAAGTAGAACGAGAAGGACCTGATTATCAACAGTTCCTAAGTAACTTTCTACGAATGGACTAATATGAACTGTAAACAACATCCCAATAATGATCAGACCATTCCTTGCCTAGCGTGCAAGCAAGATATTTGCGCACTCTGCAAAAACTCCCCGGGTAAAGTTCAAAAACTTTGCACGACTTGCCTACAACAAGAACTCTCTGCTCATGATCAACAGCTAAATACAAAAGTAAAAGCCAAGCTTAGTTTAAGCTTAGCCCTACTCATTGGCATTTTAGTTATGGCCTACTACTACGCAGAATTATCCAGTCACTTTTAGCTCTGAGAACTCTCCAACTCTAAACTTACTGGACAGTGATCTGAACCTAAAACTTCTTGCATAATCCCTGCATCTAAAACACGATCACGGGCGTCTTCACTGACACAGAAATAATCAATTCTCCAGCCCACATTTCGACTACGTGCACCACCGCGGTACGACCACCAGCTATATTCCTCTGGCTTTTCATTAAACATACGAAAAGTATCCACGTAGCCCGAATCAATGAATTTATCCATCCAGTCACGTTCTTGAATCGAATAACCAGGGTTCTTTACATTGGGTTTTGGATTCTTTAAATCAATGGCTTTGTGTGCCACATTAAAATCACCGCATAAGACACAGGCCTTATCACTATATTTTTCTTTCAGTAAGTCAATTAAGCTATCACCAAAATCCAAACGATACTCAATGCGCTTTAATTCCGCCTGAGCATTAGGAAAATAAATCCCAAAGAGATAAAAATCGCTGAACTCAGCAATAATGACCCGTCCCTCGCGATCAAATTCCTCAATCCCCATCCCTTCAATAACTCGGATAGGCTCAATGCGACTATAAATAGCCACACTCGAATAACCTTTTTTCTCACCTGAGTGCCAATACGATTTATAGTCTCCAATATTGATCAACTCATCGCTCAACTGCTCTTTATGAGCCTTGGTTTCTTGCAGACAAATCACATCCGCATCCCAAGTCTGCATTAAGTCAATAAAACCTTTTTTCTCTACCGCACGTATCCCGTTTACATTCCAGGAAATCAGTTTAACACTCATCAATTCACCTCTTAGCTTCTTTTTATTATATAAGTCTCAAAATAAGAGCTTTGGACAATTCTGCTTCATCTCGCTTATAAAAAAAGAGTTTTTTTAATGCTTTTCACATTTCCACCCCATTAAATACTTTAAACTTTTGACTAGCTAAGTCTATTAAACCCTATCTGGATAGAATATCTAAAAACTGAATCATTACCCAGTATGACAATAGGAGCTCAACCATGACGGATGAAAGTCAAGAATATGCCTCAGATGCTTTTTTAAGCGATATCAAAACTGCTATCAATGTAATCACTGTAGACAAACTCAAACACAACATACTTTCTTTCGCTAGCGGAATGCCCGTCGACAAACGTCTCGAATTTTTTCAGGCCATTGCATTTGAAGATATTGATGAAATGAATGAAAGTGAAGTCGACTTTGACGACGACTTGCAGCTCATTGATGATGTTGAATCTTTTTACAAAAAAATATCTATGGGTTTCTACGATCATTCTCTCGATATTGAAAACCCCAAGGAACTTCCGGCTTGGGTAGATGACATGGATGTTCTTTTTTCTCGTACCAACGATGCCTTCATCAACGCCGAGTACAGCAAAGCCGCTCGCGCCTACTCTTTCCTTTTCTCAGCTTTACACGTCGCCGAAGACATTGCCGTAGAGCATCAACTCTATTCAGCTCAAGATATCGTCATTACAGATATCACTGCAGCCAAATCGTCCTACCTCCGTAGCGCTTTTGAAATTACTGAATTTGAGAGTCGCCCTGCTGAAATCTACGATATCCTACAAGAAAACTTAGCCCTGGGCGAAAGTCGCTGTGGCCTCACACTCATCAATGATTCCTTTCCTTTTTCTGATGAAGAACTCGAAGACTTCCTCCCTGAGTGGCTCAAATACCTCAAGCAGCACGCTGTTAATGAACCTGATTTTGAATCCCTCCGCCTCTGGCTTGTACGCGAAGCCTTATTCCTGCTCCAAGGTGTTGAAGGCATGGAACAAGAAGCCGAACAGCATGGCGCTAAACACCCCGAGCTTTTCTTTGATATCGTCACTCACTACCTCGAAGATAACGATTTACTTAAAGCAGAAGAAACTTGCATGAAAGGCATCAAAGTCGTTAAAGCTCCTCACAAGCGCGCCGTACTTGCCGACTGGCTAGCCGAAATCGCAGAACGCGATGGCGACACCCTACTTGCTCTCAAATACCGCCACGAAGCTTGGCGCATGGAACCCGATCAACGTCGCCTCGTTACTTGGTGTAACACCGTTCATCAAGCTCCCGACGATGGTGCTTTACAGGATGAAATTGATTACCTCGAGAATATCGGTGGACATGGTCGACTTATGGCCATGTTGCAAGCTTTGACAGGTGACTACGAAGCCATCAATAAACGCTTATTAAACTGTGATCCATTAGGATGGAAATCTGCACGTCACCCAGGCAATTTCTTACTCCCATTCACACTTATTCTCATTGCTGACTTAAAAAGCATTCCTGATCACTCACAAATCAAAGTCATTGCCGAAGATATGAAAGGAATCTTTGTTCGTTGGTCACAAGAAATGGATATCGATAACAACCAAGATCTTCACACTTACATGGATTACCTCTTCCCAGCTTTAGAGCGCCATCCCATTAGTGAAGAAATGCGCATCACTTTGACCCGTTCAGTTCACTCAGTCCTACTCAAACGAATTCGCGTCATTAGCAAAGATCAACTTCGCTATGCTTACAATCGTATTGCTATTCAAGCAACCGCCTTTGTCGAAACCGCTGTAATATCTTCTCGAGAAGCTCTTGCCGAGACTTTTCTTAGTACTGTTCGCAGTCGGATTTTACGCAACAAAACTCTGCGCGCTGAGCTTAAAGTCTCCATGACTTACTCCAAAGTTATCTCAGATGACTTCACCAAAGGCGTCAGTATTTAAGCCTCCATCTTGATCAAGAAAACTCACTTATAATAATGACCACCTATATCTACGGTGGTCATCACCTACTTGCCGAAATCACGACCCGCACTGCGACTTCCGCAAAACACCCCATCGACGAAACCTACACATGGGGCACATACATCGATGAACTGCTATCTTACACTGACCATTCAGACTCAATCAATCCCGATACCTACTATGTGACTACGGATCGCCAGTTCTCTGTAAGAACAGTAGTAGACTCTGATGGCAACATCGTGGAAGAAAGAAACTACTCACCGATGGGTGTTGACCTAGAAGGCAATGCCGAGACCAGTGATCTTACTTATGGATTTACAGGTAGAAGATATGATGTCGAGTCAGACTTGTATTACTTCCGAGCCCGTTACTACTCAACTGAATTAGGTCAGTTCATCTCACGTGATCCACTTGAATACGTGGATGGAATGAATATGTACAGTGGGTATTTTGCGAGGGTGTTTGCAATGGATTCGCAAGGTACTTTTTGTGAGTATTGTAAAATCACTCTTTTTGTTGCAACTCCACATCTTTCTGCAATTTCTAAAGATGGGTTGAATCTGGCGATAGATCGTGGTCATGTATGGCTAGAATTAGAAGAAGATGGAGCCGTAACGGATGTTTTATCGGTAGGACCATATGGACAAATTAATCAGCAGAACTTTCATCGAATTTTGGATGGTTCGTGGCGAGGTATAACAAACTTTCCAACATCTAGTTATAAAAGAGTGTTATCAAAGTCGTGGGATTTAGATCAGCAACAATGTGTAGATGCTAGAGAAATGATAGAAAGATTACATAAAAACCCTAAAAACTACACGCAATTTTATACGTGCACTACGGCATCTCTTAGAGTTTTAAATAAATTAGAATTAAAGCGTGTCCCAAGAGGTCGTGGGAAGGTACATATAAGTCCTAATAAGTACTATACTACTTGGTCGGGAGTTAGAGAAAATCCACATGATTTAAGTAAAGAATTAGGCTATGGTTCGACTGGTAGCTGGTAGAGGTGAAGTTATGAGGAAGTATACTAAAGAACTAAATAAGTACTCAAAAAATTTGGGGTTTGAATAATGAAGAAACTAGTTATTTATATTAGTTTATTAGCGCATCTTACATATAGTTGTAAACATGAGGAGAGTTTGAAAGATTTCTCGAATTTAGATAGTGCCTTAAACATGAAAAAAGAAGCAGAAGCAAATTCCGCTTTTTATAAAGGTTCGGTGGGGATGTTATATAAAGATTTTTATATACTGCGAGAGGATAAAAAAAATCGAATATATCAAAATGAGAGAGTTGTTTTTGAGGGGGGAAGTGGAAAAGAAATTGTTGAGTTTATATCGAACGGAGATACAGATGAGATTAAAGAGACTTCTATTATTAGTGACAAAAATAATAATGTAGTAATTTACTTTACTCAATCTAAAATTTATATTTTCAACTTTGCTATTAAGGAATATTCGACATATATAAGAGGGCCTTTATAAACAAGGGAAGGTGAGCCCCGTACTGTCAATTAATTCATTTAAACATAAAACCTTCATCTGTACCAAAGAATCACTTAGGTATCTTACGCTGAAGGGCTAAGTCTGAATTCTTAAAAAAGTACGATTCTAATTTTAGCTAGAAACAGCTCAAAAACTGTGAATCAATAAGCAAGGCTGATCTAATCCTGAAATGGATATATAAGCTGTTATTAGGCATCCTAAGAAGCCTTAAGTGAATTTACTGTAACCAGTCAGTGATTATCAACTAAGTGCCTATAAGGATGCTCTAAACGCACCAGAAGGATTGTTAGACTTCATTCATTAGATGAACCAGCATATCAATATAATTCATGTGGTCCCTATGGGTAGTCACTTTATCTTCCCAGCTCACACAGGATACTGTAAAGGCTCAATAAACTGTCGTTGTAGTGGAACTTCTAACCACGCTCACCTTACAAGAGACTAATCTCTGATAGTCTGTACACCTAGAGCTTTTTAATGGTGATTAAGTAACGAACTAAATATGCGGTGCTTAATGACAATGCTTTTTATTGTCTAGAAGACAGAACCCTGCATTCAGTTCCGTATAATACCTATCGATGAAAGTGAATAGGTGGGAGCATGTTTATATTTTTAGTGAGTGTGATTAGTTTGATACTTGTTAGTGTTATTGTGGAGTGTTTGAAGGGGTAGATTTGAAATGGTTAGTATCTGAATGGGTACTGGCTATTTTTATGAAGTTTCAAACTAAAAAACAATCATTATGGGCGCCTTTGGCGCGCCAAAGGCGCCCGTGATTAAAGGTCAAAAATCAACTAGTTTCAGATACTCGATATTAAACGGATCAACTTTCATGGTAGATAATAAAAATATTTTTCGAGGGTCGGATTTTTAATAAAATCGTACTTATGCCTTTGTGATATGAATCATATCCAAGACGTACGAGGAGGGTTTTTTGTATAAGCAAGGTACCATCACCTAATATAATAATGCCTATTGGATTTTGGACGTACACCAATCGTACGAGGCGCTTCTACGAAGGTGTTTGGCGTGGGAGGGGCTAGCTCCCAGAGTTGTTAAATTAGGCGGTTAGAGCTTCCGCTTTGATGTAGTCGTGTAAGCCTGTAGGATTCTTCAACTCAAGCTCAGGTAAGTGTTGTAAAGCGATCTTACGAACAGAAACACCTTCAGTAAGAAGAGCTTGAATACGACTTTTATATTCGGTGTATTTACTTTTACCTTTAGTACCTTTAGGTCTTCCGAGTACCATACCAGCACGTTTACGCATGGCGAGAGCTTCCTTGGTACGAAGACTAACGAAATCTCTTTCTAGTTCAGCGAATAGTGAGAACATTGTGACCATGATCTTACTGCTCATATCATTATCACGAATGTCCATACCTTGTTTAATAAGGATGACACGTACGCCTTTAGCAACTAACTCGTTGATCAGTACAATAACGGATGCGGTATTTCTTCCGAGCCTCGACAATTCTGAACATATTAATATGGAACCACTGGTGAGATTTTCTTTTAAAGTATCAATACCACGTTCAGTGTCAGACTTACGACTTGAGATTTCCAACTCCATTTCTTGATCAACACGAAGCCCGTTAGATTCACAGTAACGTTGGATCTCGTCACGCTGGTTAGCGACAGTTTGTTTATCCGTGGATACTCTAATATAGCGAAAATTAAGGGACAGGCCTTAGCAAAGAGCTGATTTAAAAGAGTCTCAAATCGAGGCTCTTTTTTCGTTTTTAGAGGGTTAAAATGAATGTAAAAACCAACTTTTTCTTTTAGCTGCTAATGGGAGAAGAAAACTGATCAAATTATTAGTCGATTGAGTACAAAATCCGCTAAAAGAAAAACTAAGAATTCAAGACAGTTGGAAAGCTATCTTGAGTTCATTTTATGTTTTGTAGAATTCCGAGTTTGTTAGGCTCAACCCGAAGGGGCTCGTCGTTTGGGCTTGAGGGAATAAATATCATTCCATTCATCTTCAGTGTAAGGCTCATGAATTCTCTTCCATTGCATCTTCCCTGAGAACTTAAGCAACTTCTCCCGAACAAAAGCTTCTGAGCCAATGACCAAACATTTAGTGAAGAATCGACATTTGTGAATAAAAAGATCATCCCAGGCTAATTCCTCGGATAAATTCACTTCCCTGAAGAATTCGGCCAGAGTCTGTGAATCTGCATTCTTATAACGCCGTAAACCGAGCATGTAAGCCCTAAAAACCTCTCTGAAATGCTTTTGCTTGTCCCTGAGACTACCTGCCTCAATAGCATGACAAAAGAGATCAAAGAAGTCATGATCTGAATTCCCAACACTTCCTCCAGCTAAGCGATCAGCATATCCACAGAAAAAGAAATCTTGGGGATCAGTAACAATCCCCGCTCTCACAGGATTAAGACTAATGTAAGCCATTACCCGAAGTAAAGAATCCGATTGAGCTGAAACCTCAATCATTTCTGAATCAAATCGCTGACCAAAGAGACGACCCCAAGAATTATGTTCACGGTTAAACCACTGAACGAACCGTTGCTCAAAGTTTCCGATAATGAAGGAGATATCATGGACTTTCTCTCTGAAATCATTCCTTTGTTCTTTGCTAATGAAATTAATTTCATCGTTTTGCTTATGAACTCGATAACGCTGTAAAAGCGCCACGTCATCCATCTGAGAAGTTGGCGGAATCTTAATCAATAAATGAAAATGATTGTCCATAAAAACATAATCAATCACCTGATAACTGAGCTTAGCACAGCCCGTAAATAAGAGCTCCTTGAGCTTATGTTTTTCCTGATCTCGAAACAAGATGCGACCACCAGCAATACGATTTGTCACAAGATAATAAACGGATTGATCCGAACAACTTTCTTTAACTCGATTATGAGCCATGATTTTTCTCCTTTCCAAAGTACAGAGAATATAAAACACAAGCCAAGCAAAAGCAAAATGTAGATTCTGAAACTAATGATAAGGTCACAAATCAAGTATTCTAACTACTTCACCAAAGGCGTCAGTATCTAAAAAATTGACACTCCCTATCAAAAACATGGGCTTCAGAAGCAATGCATGATTTAATATTAAATTGGTCTCAAAACTTATTTCGAGACCAATTTAAATTTAGTTTATGCTAATTGTAGCAAGCCTGCACGTACGGACTCTGTTGCCAACTGCATATTTTGCAATGCCGCCTCGACCTCCACTAAGCCGCGGGTCTTTAAACCACAGTCAGGATTAATCCAAACCTGTTCAATGGCTACGTAATCAAGAATGCTTTTAATCTTCAGTGATATCTCTTCAACACTAGGAACGCGAGGTGAATGAATATCGTAAACACCCGGTCCTATCTCATTAGGATAACATTGCTCTTTAAAGACTTCGAGTAATTCCATATCTGAACGCGAAGCCTCAATGGAAATAACATCTGCATCCATACGTCCGACTGAATCCATAATTTCATTAAAATCAGAATAGCACATATGAGTATGAATTTGTGTGGAACTCTGTACACCCGCTGCCGATAAGCGAAACGCATCGACTGCCCATTTCAAATAAAGTGCTTTTTGCTGATCACGCAGTGGCAAGCCCTCTCTAATCGCAGGTTCATCTATTTGAATAATAGGTATCCCTGCATGCTCAAGATCTATAGTCTCCTCACGAATTGCCAGCGCTATCTGACGTGTCACTTCTTCACGACTCAAGTCTTCACGAACGAAACTCCATTGCAGAATTGTCACGGGACCTGTTAACATGCCTTTCATTGGTTTAGTCGTTAAACTAGCGGCATACTGCGTCCATTGCACGGTCATTGCTACTTTTCGTGAGACGTCACCAAATAATATTGGTGGTTTTACACAGCGACTACCGTAACTTTGAACCCACGCTTTTTTACTAAAAGCAAAACCTTCTAATTTTTCGCCGAAATACTCAACCATATCATTTCGTTCCGCTTCGCCATGTACCAATACATCTAAGCCAATTTTTTCTTGTAAAGCGACATCTTTTGCTATTTGTCCTGCAATAAAAGAATCGTATTGCTCATGGTTAATTATACCTTTTTTAAACAAAGCACGCTGGCGACGCAATTCTTTATCTTGGGGAAAAGAACCAATTGTTGTCGTCGGTAAGAGAGGTAGCTTTAAGCTTTTATTTTGCTGAATAATACGCTCTTTAAATGGTGAACGTGTCAAAAATTCTTCGCCACGACTCTCTTCGCTAGCAATTCTTACTTGTTTATTAAACAAGCGTTCATTCTGCTTTTTCGATTCATGGAGCTCACGATTTGCTATGAGTAACGCATTTCCTTTGCCACTGAGAATCAATTTTAAATCTTGTAGTTCCTGAAGTTTTTCTTCGGAAAAGGCTAACCAGCTCTTGAGTTCTTCATCTAAATCATCCTCAGGCCTCAATGAATAGGGACTATGAAGCAATGAACAGGAAGGAGATAAACACAGCTGATTTTTTAGATGCTTAAATTGATCTATAATTTCAAGTGTATCGGTATAATTATTCTTCCAAATATTACGCCCATTCACTACACCGAGAGAAATGAGTTTGGTATCATCTACTGATTTAAAAAAAGTGCTTACATCCTTTACTCCACGCACTAAGTCCACATGTAAACCATCAACTGGCAAACTCACAAATTCTTCTAGATTACTATCCAGATCACCAAAGTAATTGGCTACTAAAAGTTTAGTTTGACTTACTTGAGTCGATAAATACTCATAAGATTTTTTCAATAATCTTTTTGTATTTTCATCTAAATCCATACTAAAAATAGGTTCATCGAGCTGAATCCACTCAGCTCCTTTTTGCTCAAGCCTTTGTAATATTTCACCATAGACTGGCAATAGTTTTTCGAGTAAACTAAAGCGATCACTGCCATCAAAGCTTTTACTTAAAAACAAAAAAGTAACTGGACCAATCAAAACAGGTTTAGTTTTAATTCCCAAATCTAATGCCTCTTGATACTCATCAAAAATTTTGGTCGACCTAATCGAAAATTCTGTCGTTTCATTTAGTTCAGGTACCAAGTAATGATAATTACTATCAAACCACTTAGTCATCTCCAGAGCTCTCGTTCCCTCACTGAGATCTGAGCCACAGCAATGTTGACCACGTGCCATTTCAAAATAGGTATCCAAACCCACTGGCCCTGCTTCTTTAAATCTCTCAGGTACACAACCCAAGAGACATATCATATCCAATACCTGATCATAATAAGAGAAGTCGTTACTAGGAATCAAATCAACTCCTGCTTCTTGTTGAATTACCCAATGCTGCTCCCGTAACAAAGCCGATTTGGACTTCAGTTCTATTTCTGTTATGGATCCACTCCAGAATAACTCCAAAGCTTTTTTTAATTCGCGATCTGCTCCAATTCTTGGGAAGCCTAAGTTATTTATTTTATAATCTTTCATCTTTTATTTCCTTTTCGTATTTATTAAATACGACTCCTGGGAAATCCTGCTTTTCAGCTCAATGAACAACATATTCGCGTATTGTTTCATCAGGGAAGATCTGGCTTCTCAACACCATGTCGAGTTACAGTTGCGCGTCAGCTTGGGATTTACACCCAATTCCACCCAGAGGTCATATATCTATATATCCGGATATTGAGATGTATCAAGCTAAGTATTCTCTTATTCAGAAAAAATTATTACATTAGCCAGACCAGAAAAATAACTAAACCTTCGGCAATGCCCACGGAATAAAAAATTGCGCTTCGGCTTTGTTGGTTTTGAAATAATCTTCGACCACCAACAGTCAATATGTGATAATCGTCATAAAGCCCACAGCTCTAGGAACTGTGGGCTTTATTGCTTATTTAAAAGCTAGCTCTTCGATAATCGAATAACTAAAGGCTGCGGATAATACCGCCCTCTACACGCAGGGCACTACCATTAACTGCTTTATTGGTGGCTAAGAAAAGCGTCGCATCCGCAACTTCCTTAACATCGACAAAACGCTTGATGAGTGATGTTGGTTCATGGTCATCAAAATAAGAAGATATGACTTCCTGCATATCTTTGCCCTCTTCTTCCGCTAAACCTGCAAAATATTTTTCAACACCATCAGTCCATGTCGGACCAGGAAGTAGACTATTGACAGTCACTGCCGTACCTTTAGTAATCTCTGCCAAACCTCGTGAAAGACTAATAAGAGCTGTTTTTGAAACTGAATAATGAATCATTTGTGGAAGTGGTTTAAAGCCAGCTTCACTAGCTATATTAATTACCGATCCCGAATTTCTTTCAAGCATCCCTTTCATAAACTGACGATTCAAGCGAACTGCACTCATCACATTAAGTTGAAAATAGTTTTCCCATTCCTCATCCGTGCTTTCAAAAAAATCTTTGACGCCAAAAATGCCCGTATTATTGATAAGTATTTCTACTGGGCCAATTTTATCAACTTGCTCAATAAGGCTGTTACAACCCTCGCCACTACTCAAATCTGCCGCGACTCCGTATTTTGCCCCCATCTCAGTGCGAACTTTCTCCACTTCAGTGGCATTGCGACCATTAACAATAACATCCGCCCCTGCTTTGACGAACGCTTCTGCAATAGCTCGCCCAATCCCTTTAGTAGAACCCGTAATTAAAGCGATCTTTCCCGTCATATCTTTCATCTTTATTTCCTTTCTATTAATAATTAAAAATAAGTTATTCCAAATCAATGCGTCTCACAGTTTCACCTGTAATAATCTTTGCTTTATACACTTCTTACTTCTTCACATTATGTATTTAGCCTCCAAACCTTACACACATCGTTTAAATTAAAAAAATCATATCTGTAAGTGATAGCCTGAGTGCCCTGTTCACTAAGATTTAACATGTTAAAATAATTTTACCTATATGACGACTACTCTCCATCAGTTCATGCGCTTTAGATGCTTCGTTTAAGCTAAAAGTCTTATAGATAACGGGAGCCATCTTGCCTGCCTCAATAAGAGGCCAAACGTATTGCTCCAAATCATCGCGAATTTTCTTTTTAAGCTCGAGTGGTTGGGGCCGAAGAAGAGATCCGGTAAACGTAAGCCCTTTGGATAAAATGGGCATAAGGTCTATATCAACTCGACTACCATTTAAGAAGAAAATATTGACTAAGTGACCACCTTGGGCTAATGCCGAAAAGTTTTTAGCCACATAATCGGCTCCCACCATATCCAGAATCATATTTACACCTAGACCATCAGTTTTTGTCTCTATCATTTCAACAAAATCCTGTTCTCGATAATTTATAGCAAGATCCGCACCAAGCTCAAGACAAGCCTGACACTTCTCAGCTGTCCCTGCAGTAACATAAACACTAATACCTAAAGCCTTAGCCAGCTGAATTGCCATCGTGCCAATCCCACTGCTACCTCCATGAATTAATAAGCTCTGATTTTTGGCGAGCGCCCCCTTGATGAACAAATTATACCAGATCGTGAAGCAAACTTCTGGAAGGGCTGCCGCTTGAATAAAATCCAATCCTTTGGGAATTGTTAAAACTTGTTCACATGGCACTATACAGTAATCGGAATAACCACCTCCCGGAGATAAGGCACAGACATGATCTCCCTTCAAAAAACCATCTACTCCTTCACCGATCTCTACAATTTCCCCCGAAACTTCTAGTCCCGGTAGATCACTTGAGTTCTCTGGACGTTTATAAAGACCTTTCCTTTGAAGAACATCAGGGCGATT
This sequence comes from Lentisphaera profundi, assembly GCF_028728065.1. GTDB lineage: Bacteria > Verrucomicrobiota > Lentisphaeria > Lentisphaerales > Lentisphaeraceae > Lentisphaera > Lentisphaera profundi. Next base: position 2,306,890 of record NZ_CP117811.1, read on the forward strand.
GACTCCTGCTGCCATGACTTTTATAAGAATTTCACCCTTTGTGGGTTTCGGCCGTGGACGCTCAGTTTCTTTTAACACATCGGGACCACCCATTCCCTTTATCTCAATACAGCGCATGAGCTCATCAGACATATCGTGTACCTACTTAGCCTCTAACTTTTTTAAAAGTAGCTTTGCAACAGCAATCGACGAGCCTGGATTCTGTCCTGTAATCAATTGGCCATCTTGTAGAGTAAAAGAGCTCCAATCTTCTCTTTTTTCGTATTTTGCACCTTTAGCAAGTAATTCATCTTCAAGGAGAAATGGGACTATATCACTCAAACCTACGGCCGCTTCTTCGCTATTACTGAAGCCGGTAAGCTTACAATCCTTGACGAAAGAAGTACCATCATTTTTACTGACCTTCAATAAAACTGCAGTCGCATGACATACCGTAGCAACTGGCTTCCCTTCTTGAAGAAAATCCTCAATTAGCTGAATAGATTTTTTATCATTAGTTAAATCCCATAAAGGACCATGGCCTCCAGGATAAAAAACAGCATCAAAATCAGATGACTTGACTTCAGAAAGTAAGCATGAATTGGCTAATATCTTCAGAGTTTTTTCATCTTTGTCGAGCCGGAGCGTCGCATCTGTTTGGGCATCGACGACTGTACTACTGGGATCGATAGGGATTTGACCTCCCTTAGGACTTGCTAGAGTAATTTTGACACCCGCATCCAATAGCAAATAATATGGCGCAGCAAATTCCTCCGCCCATAATCCGGTTTTTCTACCTGTATCGCCAAGTTGATCGTGAGAAGTCATTACAAATAATACATTCATGTTATATAGCCTTGTTTAATAGTCATTTTAAGAAATTGTCAAAACCTTATGGTCTAAAAAATTCCAATGCAAGAAAATGGAGTTCATACTTACTACAAATGCGGTTAAATATTTCCCAAGACATCAACTGAAGCCATTAGTGTGTGTTTAGCCTATCTAAGCTTTGCTCTAATTGAAATTTTTATATAGATCAAAAAAAAGCGCTTCAGTAAACTGAAGCGCTAAGTGGTGGGGGAAGGATTCGAACCTTCGAAGGCGTAGCCGGCAGATTTACAGTCTGCTCCCTTTGACCGCTCGGGAACCCCACCGGGGTTTTGAGAGCTGAATTATAGATGAGTTTACCTATTCTTCAACTCAAAAAAACGCTTTTAAACTTTAATTTTGCTCAAAAAATCAATCCTATAAGACTCTTAAAGAAACTTCACCAAAATTTGACTTTACACATTCCTACATAAGCGATATGCGCATTACTCAAGCTATTAACAATTTATGACTCGACATATCATTCTTTAAGGTCTAGACATAGTCATGAAAATTAAAACTATCAGCCCAAATAACAAACATTTTGAATCCGTCTGTTTTCATTTAACCCTATGGATCCATCAAGAGTTTGATTACTTCTTATATTTACAACTAAAGTGGGATTTAATCGACCAATACCAACTTGCAAAAACAAGGCATAAGAAAAAGCGGAGCCGCAATCATTTCCCGAAGATTATCATTGCCACCCATAAGGGTGACTTAATTGGTTTTTGCCGGCTCGTAGCCGAGGTACTACCAGAACAAAAAAAAATTGGACCTTGGCTCAGTCAAATGTACATACTAGAAACTCAGCGTAGCAAGGGCTACGGCACAAAAATTATTGAATACGTTGGTTTAGTCGCAAAAAAATTAAAATATAAAACACTGTATCTAAGAACTGAAGATCAAGAAAAATTTTATCAAAAACTTGATTGGCAATTCTTTGAAAAACACAGCGAGAATGACACTGAGTTCACTGTATTGAAAAAAAATCTCTAACCGGATGCTCAACACCTCAAGTAACGAACCTTCCATATTTCGCTCAATGTTAAACGATCGGGTAAGCTATCAACTTACTTGAATATTAATGCTAGAACTGGAAAAAAAACAATACTTCTTTACAATAGGTACATTCATTTTTAAGCATAGTTTTCTTAGACTACAGAGCCTAACTAAGGCTGATTAACTCTGCTTACACAAATTAAAAAACTGTCTGATTTAATTCAGAAGCAAGAACTAAAAGGATTTTTTGATGAAGTACAAAAGTACACGCGGTCAAACTGAAGAACTCTCCTTCATGGATGCTATCCTCACTGGCCAAGCACCAGACGGTGGCTTGTTTTTACCTACTGAACTCCCTGATTTTTCAGATAAGCTCGAAAGCTGGAGAGGTTTAAGTTATACTGAATTAGCCTTTGAGATCATGAGCGTTTTTGCTAATGATATCCCTGAAAATGATCTCAAAGAAATCATTGAAAAAGCTTATTCTTCTTTCCGTCATGAAGATATTGCTCCCCTTGCACCTGTTGGAAAAAACTTAATCCTCGAACTATTTCACGGCCCTACTCTGGCATTCAAGGATATCGCCCTGCAATTTCTTGGTCGTGTATTTGATTATATTTTAGAAAAACGAGACCTTAATCTCAATATCCTCGCTGCAACTTCTGGCGACACCGGAAGTGCCGCTATTTATGGTCTTAAAGATTCTGAGCGAGTACAAGTTTTTGTTATGCACCCCCATAATCGTACTAGCCGCATCCAGGCACTTCAGATGTGCACTGTGAATCAAAATAACATTCACAACATTGCCGTTGAAGGTAGCTTCGATGATTGCCAAGCGATGATGAAAGACATTTTCAATCAACTAGATTTCAAAAAGCAGTATGATTTAGGTGCAGTGAACTCCGTTAACTGGGGTCGCTTACTCGCCCAAACTGTTTATTATTTCTATGCTTACTTTCAAGCAACTGAGAACAATCAAGAAACACTTAGTTTCTCTGTTCCTACAGGGAATTTTGGTGATATTTTTGCTGGTTACTTAGCTTCAAAGATGGGTTTGCCGATCAAGAAACTTTATCTCGCGACAAACGAGAATGATGTTTTATGTCGCGCCTTCGACACAGGCCTCTACAAGAAAGGCACTGTTCATCACAGCGTCAGTCCATCCATGGATATTCAATTAGCGAGTAACTTTGAACGTTACCTCTTTTATAGCTGCGGACAAGATTCTACAAAACTGAGAGAGCTCATGGGTGAATTCAAAGCAAATGGCGAACTACACTACGACCTTAGCTGTGAGCTCATCGAAGCCAAACGCTGCGATACAGACATGACTCTTGCTACTATCAAAAAATACAGCGATGATTCCAACTACGTTTTGGATCCTCATACTGCGACCGGCGTTTATGTTGCCGATTTACTTGCACCTGAAGAACGCATTGTTTGCCTAGCTACTGCCCACTCTGGGAAATTCCCTGAATCCATCAAACTTGCTTGTGGCGAAGCTTTAGGAAACCACCCCATTTTAGATGCACTTAGCGAAAAAGATATGAAATATCAAGTAGCTGATGCTCATACAGAAACTATCAAATCAATCATCGTAAAAACTCTCGAGGATGCATAGATGAAAGAAATTAAAATCGGTCTATTAGGCCTCGGAACTGTTGCCAGCGGCTTGGTTAATGCCATTGCTGAAACGAAAGAACTGCTCGCAAAGAGAAATAAGTACTCCCTTAGTATTGCCGGCGTAGCCGTGCGTGACCTCAACGCACAACGTGATTGCCAAGTAGATTCATCTCTCCTTACGACTGATACATTCTCTATCGTTAATAATCCTGATATTGATATTGTCCTAGAATTAATTGGTGGAACAACTTTAGCTTATGATTTAGTGACTCAAGCACTGAAGAATGGTAAAGCAGTTGTTTCGGCAAACAAAGCTTTAATTGCCGCTCATGGTGATGAGCTCTTCGCTCTAGCTAGTCAAAACAACACCGCCATCTTCTTTGAAGCTGCCGTTGCTGGTGGTATCCCCATTATCAAAGCTCTGAAAGAAAGTTTAGCCGGCAATCATGTCACATCTATTTCTGGCATCCTTAATGGTACCTGTAACTATATCCTTACTCAAATGCAAGAAAATGATGAAGCCTTTGACGACGCCCTCCAAGGAGCCACTGATTTAGGTTATGCAGAAGCCGATCCATCTCTCGATATTGATGGTGATGACACAGCTCAAAAAACGGCGATCCTTGCAAGCTTAGCTTATGGCACATGGTTTGGTACCGATGCTATTGAGATCAAAGGTATCCGTGGCATTAGCTTAAGTGATATACAATATGCAAAAGAATCTGGTTATAGTATTAAACTTCTCGGATCCTATACTCTAAACTCGAAAGGGGCTGTTTCACTCACGACTGAATGTACGCTCGTACGTGAAGATAGCCTACTTGCTAATGTCAAAGGTGCTTTTAATGCCGTTGAATTAGAAGGCGATCTGCTTGGTCCTGCCATGCTTTACGGTCAAGGTGCAGGCCAAAAGCCAACCGCAAGTTCAGTTTTTGCTGACCTCATCGAAGCAGCGAGTCAAGCCTGTAATGGAACTCTCGGACAGCAACAAGAAATGATTTTTGCCGACAAAGCAGAATTCATACCTGAAGAAGAGCAGCGCTCACAGTTTTATTTGCGTTTAATGCTCGAAGATTGCCCTGCTGTTTTTGGCAAAGTTGCCTTGATTCTCGGTAACTACGATATTTCAATGAATTCGGTAAATCAAAAAGCTGATGCGAGTGCAGAAGGTATCAAGCCTGTCGTGATCCAAACTCACCATGTTTCAGTGAAAGCTATGAAACAAGCCGTAGCTGAAATCCAAGCATCTGAATACGTAAGCCACCAGGTCATTCTTTACCCTATTAAAGGCTAAAACTAAATCGTCTTAATAAACTGATGCTTTCAGTTTATTAAGAGAATCATGACTCAAAATATCTAGCAATTCTATCTAAGACACCGATATTTTCTTTTAGAAAAAAATATCCCGCATTTGATCAAAGTGCTTTTCGGACTAGGTTTCAAGCATCTTTATTATGGATTTTACATGACTCTAAAGCACAAAATATTTCTACTTTTAAGTAGCTTAATGGTTTCTTTTGTTGGCGCTATGCCGGCAAACTCAATCATTTGTGTGTCAGAATCTGGTGAAGTGAAATTTGAATTAGGCTTCAATGGCTCATGTGATTGCGCCGAAGAAACTCAAGAGCACCAAGACCATGATTCTTGCGAGAGTGTTGAATGTACTAATCTTCAACTAAAGTCAAACGATTGTTCTGATCAAGAAATTCAATCACTCGAATCTGATCAGAGAAATGACTTCTTGGCTCCTACCGTATTTAAGATCACTAACCATTTTGATTTTAAACTCACTGATAAAAATAATACCCAGATACCAACAACGCTCTTCTGGCCTTTACAGAAACCGAGCATCCCCCCCCACACCTTCATATTCTTGCTGTGACTCAAGTCCTTATTTAATACTGATACCTCTAAGCATTCTTAATGCTTAGCCAGCTCCCAATCTATTGATTTTTTCAATGGATTTTCTTACTTTATGTATAAGATAAATTGGTATCAGATTATGAAAAAAACCATCTTATTCGGCGTGGCCACAGCAACTTTGATTTCATGTCAAAGTTATCAGCCCGTTGAACTCAAGCCTCAAGATATCTTGAGCGAAATCGAAAGTCAACGAAATAAAAAAATCGACTTAGAAACATTCACTTTTGCGCAAGCCGCAAGTGCCATGGACACAAATAACTTGCGCCTTCAGCAAATTCGTCAACAATATAAAGGCCTACAAGAAGTCGCTAACTTAAAAACCCCTTTAGCTAATCCTACAATAACTGCGGGCCCCGCAAAAGGATCTCGCCTGGAAGACACGACTTCTAGCTCCACTCAAGCTTTTATCGGCATTGCTTTTAATATCCCTCTTGGTCCACGACTACGAAGAAATGATGAACTCAATGAGCTCATTGCTCTACGAGCTTATAATGAACAAGTCCTCAATCATCGCCAACTCTATTTCGAGCTCCGAGAAGCCTATGTTTCGTATAGCTTATCACAAAAAGCTATCAAACTACAAAACAAGATAGAAAAAACTTTAGAAACAACCGCAAATGCGACTAAGAAACTATTTGATTTTGGCTCGACGAGCAAACTAAGCCTAACCGAAGTTAAGCTTCAACAAGGCGAAATCAGCTTAGAAAAACTTGATCAAATTATGCAATCCAAGGAGTACTTAGCGGAACTTTCAAATTTATTGGTGATCGATGAAGGGATCCTCGAAAACCTTCAACTTGAGATTTTGAACTCAGTTGATCAGAATATTGAATTTCAGAAGCTGAAACAACAATTCATACTCAATAATCCTAGTCTTGCTCGCGCCGAAATGGCTTTTCACTTAGTCGATGCGGAACTGCGCTTAGAATTAGCTAAACAATACCCCGATCTAAGTGTGGGCTTTGATGCGGATCAAGAAGTTGGGGAACGCAAAAGAACTTATGCCATTCCCTTTTCTGTTGAGCTCCCCATTTTTGACCGCAATCAACAGGCTATTGCCCTGAGCTTAAGTCAGCGCGAACAAAAGCTCATTACTTATAAAGAGACGATGAATTCAAAAATCAGTGAACTTAAGAAGATCTACCAGCAACAAATGCTTGCGAGTCAGAAACTCGATATTCTTCAAGACGTCCTGATGCCTTTATCTAAATCTAACTTAAATGATGCTAAGCGTGCGATGGAGCTCGGAACTATTGACGCTTTACGCTACATGGACATGATCAAAGATCACCAAAAAATGCAACTACAGGTAGTGGCTCACGAAATTGAACACTGGCAAATAAAAATCCAACTAGAAATGCTTTGCGGCTTTCCTTTGAGTTCAAATAATCAAGCAGATATCAATACACTCGAAATCAAGAAAATGGAGCTTTCAAAATGAAAATAATTCTAATCACTTTGAGTCTACTAGGAATCTTTTTTTCTTGTGACAATAAAACAGTAAAAGCTGAAAAAAACCTAGATCCTCATGCTGGTCATAATCACGGAGATTCAGATAATCACAATGAGTCCGCTGATGCTCATGCAGGTCACGATCACGGGGATTCTGACAATCATGGCGAAGAGGATGATCACAAAGAAAGCGATGATGGCAATAGTTCAAAAATCTCTCCCCAAGCGATACAGAATATGGGCATAAAGATTGAAGAAATTGATTCGAGTGATTATACGATCTTCAGTCCTATCCCTGCGTATATCAGTAATCATCCTTTGAATACCCTCCCTATTTATGCGCCCTTATCGGGGCGACTCAAAAGCTTTCAGCTCGAGCCTGGACAATTCATTGAATCTGGTTCACTTCTCGTAGAAATCATACGCGATCCCATTAAGCGACCTCAATTAAACCTCGTACAAGATATTTTACGCCCTGCTTCAGAAGAGTACCATAATTCTATTGCGGTACTCCGTTCTTCTTTGCGCAATCTAAAGCTTTTGAATACTGAGCTCAAGAGATTAAACAAATTCAAAGAAAGTAGTGATGGTTTATCCATTGTTCCTCAAAAAGATTTAATTGACCTACGTTATGAGATCTCTAAAGCTACACAAGAACTCGATAACAATCGAGCCAAATTAAAACTTCACGGCTTAAGCGAAAGTGCCCTCACAAAACTTGAAGCGGGAGAGGAACTCGTCCAAAGTCCTAAGCTTTGGCTCAATGCCTTAAAGCAAAATAATATCTGGACTAAACGTTCAGAAAAGCTTTTCTCGCAAATGAGTAAATTACAAAAAACTAATCGCTGGATTATCGCCACTATTGGAGAATTATCTGCTGAAGAAATTATTGATGACACCTTAGTGGATTTTTTCTCCAAAAATCCTAAAGCCATAGATTCATTTCTCGAGATAGCCAGCTTTCTTCAGCAAGGCCACAGTTTAACTGACATTGAAAATCTCTATCATTTAGGAGCTCTCAATAGCATCATCAAAATCAAAGCCCCTATCAATAAAAACTCATGGGATTTAAAAGAGATTAATATCAAGGCTGGACAAATAGTTAAGCGTGGAGATGTATTATTCACTTTAATTGATCCCAGTAAAATGCTCATGACTGCCAAACCTAGTGGCTCAGAATTTAACCTCATCAATAATGCCGTTAAAAATCAATTCTCAATTAATGCGACTCCTTTAATAAAAAATAGTTCCATAGATCTAACAGGCCTCAAAATCTCTAAGATCATGGGTCAGGACCAAGGCTTACCCGTCGTATTGCTTCCTAGTGACAATAGTATTCTCAGCCAGCAAACTCTCAACAAAGTTAGCTATCGCAACTGGAACCTACGTGAGGGCATGAAGTACACCCTTAAAGTCCCAATTAAAAAAATCGAAGATGTGATTGTCCTACCTGCTAAAGCTGTGCTTGAACACGGTGCTGACAAAGTCGTTTTCGTACGTGAAAATGAAGAATTTATTCGCCGAAAAGTCATCGTTGTCTACCAAGATAATGATGTTGCCGTTATTGGTGAAGGCTCAGAACTTCTTCCCGAAGAATCCATGGTTACTGCTGGAGCGTTTGCTTTAGAACTCGCTCTCATCTCAGGAACTCCTCAAGCAGTGGATCCCCACGCTGGGCACAACCACTAATAAGGAGTAAATCATGTTAAACAAAATTATTTCTTTTGCCTTAAAGAACAGGATTTTTGTAGTTTGCGCTGCTTTACTCATTTCAGGAGCAGGGTTTTTCATCGCTAAAGACATGCCCATTGATGTTCTTCCAGACCTCAATCGACCAACAGTTGTCATCATGACCGAAGCCCATGCAATGGTGCCTGAAGACGTAGAACAACTTGTCACTCTTCCCCTGGAACAGATTTTGAATGGTGCCACAGGAGTTGAGAATGTGATGTCCACTTCTGGTTTAGGTTTGTCAGTGATCAAAGTTCAATTTGCTTGGGGTACCGATATCTACCGCAACCGACAAATCGTCATGGAGAAACTCCCCCTCGCGAAATCTCGCTTGCCTGCAGGTATTGAGCCAATTATGGCTCCGATATCCTCTATCATGGGCCAGATCCAAATTATCGGTATCAATAGTAAAAGTGGCAAACACTCTCCTTCTGATATCCGCGCATTAGCTGATTATCAAATCAAATATGATCTACTGTCTATCCCAGGAGTTTCGAAGGTTATCATTGGTGGCGGTTCAGCCAAACAATTACAAGCCATTATTGATGCGGAAAAACTACGGAGCTTTGGTGTTAGCATCTTAGATGTAGAAACAGCCATTACCAAAAACAACGCCAATAGTAGCGGAGCATTTATTAATTTAGGGACAAAAGCCCCCGCCATTACTGTGCGCGGCTTCATTAAAAGCAAAGAAGATTTAGAGAAGGTTGTCGTCAAAGCCGATGATCTACGCCCTGTGCTTTTAAAAGATGTTGCCACAGTACAATTTGGTCCATCCGCCATAAAAATTGGCGAAGCGGGCATCAATGGCACTCCTGGTGTTTTAATGGTTATCATGAAGCAACCAGGTTACGACACAGTCAAACTCACTGAGCAAATTGAAGAACGTCTGAAAATGCTCTCTTCAAGCCTTGATAGTGATTTGGAAATAAACACTGAATTATTTAAGCAATCGATCTTTATTGAACGCGCCATTGATAATGTCATGGAAGCCGTTCGTGATGGTGGCATTATGGTGGTGATTATCCTTTTTATCTTCTTGATGAATTGGCGAATTACTTTTATTACTCTCACTGCCATTCCTTTATCCATGGCTTTGACGGTACTCGTCTTCTCCATTTTTGATGTATCAATAAACACCATGACTCTTGGAGGTATTGCCGTTGCAATTGGCGCCTTAGTGGATGATGCCATTGTAGATGTTGAAAATGTTTTTAGAAGATTAAAAGAAAATCACCTCAAGGATATCAGTTTACGCGAAAATGCCTTATCCGTTATTTTCAAAGCTTCATCAGAAGTCCGTAAACCGATTGTTATTGGCACCTTACTGGTCATGGTCGTCTATCTCCCTTTATTTTTTCTAACGGGAATGGAAGGTAAATTATTTACTCCTATCGGGGCATCTTATATTATCTCTGTGCTAGCCTCTCTCTTTGTTTCTTTGACGGTTACACCTGTACTTTGTTACTTTTTACTTCCGAATTCACTTTCAAAAAGTTCGGATAAAGAGACTTTCGTGGTACGTACGCTCAAAGTAATTGTGGCGAAAGTGATTGCTGTTAGTATTCGCCGCGCAAAAACTGTTTTAGTTCTCCTCGTTATAGCGCTTGGTATCAGCATTGCTTTCCTCTTGACGCGAGGGACTCAATTCCTACCTCCTTTTAATGAAGGTGTCGCGCAGGTTAACTTAGTTCTTCCTCCAGATACTGGTCTCGATACTTCTAATGCTTATGGTTTACGTCTAGAGAAGTTATTGACTGGAATCAATGGCATTAAAAATGTCACTCGACGTACGGGCCGATCCGAAGGAGATGAACATGCGGAGGGAGTAAATACCTCCGAAATCATCATCAGCTTTGATCCCAAAGTTGAACGCCAACCTGAAGATATCATTGCAGAAATCCGCCAAGAAATCGATGCTGAATTTCCTGGTGTCGCTTATGCGATTGATCAACCCTTAGCGCATTTACTTTCGGCTATGCTTTCAGGAGTCAAAGCTCAAGTCGCGGTTAAAATATTTGGCCCTGATTTAAATATTTTACGCTCTCTCGCAAAAGATGTCGAGCAAGTATTAAAGCCCGTAGATGGCGTCAAAGACTTAATTGTAGAGCCACAAGTCTTGATCCCCAATATTTCGATAGAACCCAAACGTGATAGCCTCGCCTTACATAGCTTAAGTGTGGATGATGTGGGTAAAACTGTCGAACTATCACTAGGTGGGGAAACAGTCTCTCGCTTTATCCAAGGTCAATTTACTTACCCGATCATTTTACGACTTAAAGAAGAAAATCGACAATCCTTGGACGACATTCGCAATCTTTATGTGCGTAAAGATAATGGTGAGCTCATTCGTTTAGCCGATTTAGCTGATGTGAAGCAAACTTTGAGTTCTAATAATATTAAGCACGAGAATGTTGGTCGACGTATTATTGTGCAACATAATGTCGCCGGGCGCTCTCTCGGTGAAGTCGTTGCAGATGTAGATGTCGCACTCGAATCGGTGCGTGAACGCATCAAGGGCTTAAAGGGTTATTCCTTAAGAATCAGTGGCCAATTCGAAGCTCAACGCAAAGCAACAAAGCGAATTTTATTGCTCAGTATTGTCTCCTTACTCTGCATGGTTTTAATTCTCTATATGCATTTCAAGTCTATTAACCTCAGCCTACAGGTGATGATAAGTATTCCCATGGCCTTTTTGGGTGCCGTCACTTATTTAGCCATTAGCAAACAAACTCTCTCAGTTGCAACGCTAGTTGGTTTAATTTCTCTAGGGGGTATTGCGGCCCGAAATGCGATTTTACTCTTGGATCATTACATTCACTTATGTCGTAAAGAACAAATTAAATTTACTCCCGAATTAATTATCCAAGCAGGACAAGAACGTATGGTTCCAGTCATTATGACCGCGCTCACTAGTGGCATAGCACTGATTCCCCTCGCCTTAGCTCCTGGCCAACCTGGTAAAGAAATTCTTTATCCAGTTGCCACGGTAATTATCGGCGGACTCATCTCGAGTACCATACTCGAATTCATTGTTAGTCCTGCCGCGTTTTGGCTCTTTGGGAAAAAAGCTGCTGAAAAGACTGCCGATCCCGAAAAAATAGATTTCGATTTTAAATAAAAACAAAAGGAAAAAATATGAAAAAATTAATCACTTGTTTAATGGTGCTTAGCTGTCTTGCGAACAATTCTTTTGCTGAGGATGATCACAAAGATCATGACCATAGCAAACATGAAGAACATAAAGGCCATGATAAGCACAAAGGGCATGATCATGATAAGCACGAAGGACACGACGATCATGATCATGGTGAACACAAGCCTCATCCAGGCCACGGCGGAGAAACCCTCAAGGTAGGAACTTCTGCTTTACTTTGGTATGCTCACATGGGAAAAAGTGGTGAATTCATAATCGTGCTTTTTAAAAGCGATGGCAAAACACCGAAATCCATCGAAAAGGCACCTCGTTTAAATCTCGCACTAAAATCGGGTCGCAAGCAATTAAAATTCATTGCTTTAAAAGCCGACAGCGAAGGAAAATCTTCTACTTTTGAACTCAAAAGTGATTTACTCAAAGCACATATCCACGGACAAATCTCCATCAAAGTTGATGGAAAATCCCATATATTGAATCTCATTGATCACCATTAAGTAGAAACTTAAGCTTATAAAAGCCTAAAGCATGAAAATGTTTTGGGCTTTATTTTTTCTCGGAATGAAAACTAAAGCGTTGTACAGATGCACCATCACGCTCAATGATTTCAGAAAACATCGCTAAAGGACGAATCCATAAAGCTCTTTCCCCATACATGGGTCTATAAATCACAAAGTCTTCTTCTGTTTCACTATCCTTTGCCACATCAATGACTTGATAAAAGTTCCCTTTATAATGACGGTAAATACCTTTTTTCATTTCAGCCTTTATTTTTTATGTTAAATTTTATGTAAGATAGCTTCGAGAAAAGAGCTGTACAAGGCTCTCATTATTGTATCTCAGACAATTGCCTTCATATTCATAAGACTATTTACCAATTAATTTTAGAGTTTAAAATGCCCAAAGTACTACTTACAATTTCACTCCTTTTATTTTGGGGTTGTACCAACCACACAGAACTGAGTATTCACTCTCAAGTAAAAAATGTTCACAGTATTTCTTCAAGTGAAGGTCAAGACTTATTTCAGACTATCGACCAAGAACTCTATCTGAAAACTAAAAAATACTGGCAAGCCCAAAGAAAAAATTACTGTGGTGTTTGCTCACTGACAATTGCAGGCAATACACTTAATCAAAATAACCACATTGATCAAGATAACTTTTTTGATAATATGGTAGCTGAAGAAGTTATCCTCCCTGCGACGGTCGCAAAAATGGGAATGACCCTGCGAGAACTTCATGAAGCCACCGTTCGTCGCCTTGTAAATATAAAAGTAGCAAAGCATTACGCTCACATATCTGGCTTAGATCTCTTTCGTTTGCAGCTAAAAAACTTAAATACTGATACTCAACTCATCGTCAACTTTTCTCGGCAATCACTGAAGGGCGAGGGCATGCGCTCTGGACACTTCTCTTTAGCCACGGCTTACGATGCCAAATCGCGAAAAGTTTTAATTCTCGAAGTCCAATCAAGTCGTGAATCCTTTTGGGTTCAAGATAAAGATCTCTACAATGCCATGCTCGCAGTAGACCCCGTCAGCAAAATCCCGCGTGGCTGGTTACTTTTAAACAAGGAAAAATAATGCATTATTATCTTATAACTCTTTTCTTCATCAGCTCTTCTCTACTCTTAGCAGATCCTATTATTAGAGCTCCTAACATAGACTTCAAAAATAGTTCAATTAGCCGTGCCAAAAACTTAATGATTGTTTGTCAAGATGACAAAGCAGCAAGTGCTGGACTCGAAATTCTTGAAGCTGGGGGAAATGCTGCAGATGCGGGGGTTGCCATCGCCTATGCACTTGCGGTTACTCAACCCAAAGCCGGCAACCTTGGCGGTGGTGGATTCGCCCTCTATTATGATGCCGAAACTAAAAAAACTATTGCCATAGATTTTCGTGAACGCGCTCCTGCTGCGACTACAAAAGAAGATTTCCTTAAAGCTGATGGCAGTGTTGATCATGACGCCCTACGCTTTTCACCCAAAGCCTGTGCTGTACCAGGAACTTTGGCAGGCATCGATTTTATTAATAAAAATTTCGGTCAGCTTAAACATAAAAGCCTCATTGAACCTGCTATCATCCTTGCTGAAGATGGCTTTGCAATCTCCGCAGGCCTCGCTTATGACCTTAAGGTAAAACGTGATTTTCTTGGGAACAAGAAGGAAGCTAAGCGTATTTTTTTTCCTGAAGGAAAACTCATGAAAGAAGGTGACATCCTTGTACAGGAGGATCTTGCTAACACACTTAGACGCTTAAAAAAATACGGTCCAAGCTATTTCTATAATAGCCACATGGGCAAAGAATTTGTCAATTGGCACAAAGAAAATGGTGGCCTCATTGCACTCTCAGATCTCAAACGTTATAAAGTTATAGGGCGAGAACCCTTAGTAGGCAACTACCGTGGTCTTAAAATATTTTCCATGCCCGCTCCTAGTTCTGGTGGAATGCACCTTATACAAATGTTAAATATTCTCGAAAACTACAATTTAGAGAAGCTACCCAAAGACCAATATTTCCATCTCTTAGCCGAAACTATGAAACTCGCCTATGCCGATCGTAGTCATTACCCAGGCGATCCCGATTTCAATCATATTCCACAACAAGAAATCATTTCAAAAAAATACGCCAAGAAATTAAAGAAAACGATTAAGCTAAAGAAAGCTCGTCCCGCAGAAGATATATCACACGGAAAACCAGGACCCCACGAAAGCAATGACACCACTCACTTTTCTGTTACAGATCGTCAAGGCAATGTACTAAGTTTTACTTACACCATCAATTATAGCTTTGGCAGTGGCATCATCATTCCTGGTTTTGGCTTTTTTCTCAATAACGAAATGGATGACTTTGCTATCCTTGAAGGAGTTCCGAATTCCTATGGACTTCTAGGAGGCAAGGCCAACTTTATCAAAAGTGATAAGCGTCCCTTAAGTTCAATGACTCCCACTATAGTATTTAAAAATGATAAACCCTACCTCTGTACCGGAAGCCCTGGCGGAAGTCGCATCATCACCACTGTATTACAGGTTCTCGTCAATATAATCGACTTTAATATGGATTTACGAGAAGCGACTTTACGCCCCAGAATCCACCATCAATGGCTTCCTGATCAACTTGAGTACGAAGCTGGTTTAGATGAAAACATAGTCGAAAGCCTCAAAGCAAAAGGACATAACACAAAGGAAGTTTCCCCATTTGGTTGTACCGAAACTATTATGATTCGCTATGATGGCAAACACGGTTTTGCCGACCCAAGAAGAATCGACGGTAAGGCCCTGGGACTCTAATTTCGTGCCACTAAAGCATCAAGCTCTCATCGATAAAATGCAAGATGCCTGTACCCACAAACAGATTTCTGGATTTCGCTTAAATGTGCTCTCTCAGCTATTAAAAATCCCCCCTGGCCAAGTGACTACCTATGGACTCTTGGCAAAATCTATTAATTGTCATTCTGCACAAGCCATTGGTCAAGCCTTAAAAGCCAATCCCTGGGCTCCCCATGTCCCCTGTCACCGAGTGATAAAAAGTGATTTACGCATAGGCGGCTTCTTTGGCCAAAGATCGGGTATACAAATAAATAAAAAACTTTCTCTCTTAGATTCTGAAGGCGTTTTCTTTGACAAAGACGGCATTCTTTTAGATTCGACTGCAATCTTTAATTTTGAATAGGATATAACATGAGTACGACAAAAGATGATAAATTAAGTGTAGACATGGCTCTACTTTTGGCACGACTAGCCTTTGGAGGATCCATGTTGATGGCTCATGGTTGGCCAAAACTACAAAACTTCACCTTAGTAAGTGAAAAGTTCCCTTCTTTATTTGGGCTGAGTTCAAGCACTTGCCTAGGACTAGCTGTCTTTGCAGAATTTTTCTGCTCCATACTCTTAATCCTAGGTTTAACTAGCCGTTTTGCTCTCTCACAACTCATCGCTACTATGGCCGTAGGCGTTTACTTTCATACTACTGTATTAAAGCAACAACTATTTGATGCTCCTGGAAAACCCAGTGGAGAGCTCCCTTTTATCTACCTCATGATTTTTATAATACTCATGATTTTAGGCTCTGGTCGAGTTTCTTTAGATGCTGTTATTAAAACAAAAAGAGCCAATCGACCTACAAGCAAACCCTCAAGTAAGTCTAGTGATAAAAAAAAGGCCCCTAAGAAAAAATAACCCTTGCTAGCCGCTACAGATCTGCAAGCATCTCAGACCTTATACCCTAAAATATTTGCTTTTACATTTTTCTTGTAATAATCTAATAGTCAGAATATATAAAGGAGAATGTATGCGGTTTGTAGGATATTTATTGATGTTGTCTTGTGGCTTAGTTTTATCCGCCACAGAACTCAAAATCTATATTGATGCCGACTTCTCCAATTATTATGAATCGAGTCGAGCCATCGAAGTGGGCATCCTTTCTTCTTTAGAACACAATAAAAAAAAGCTAGCCGGCCAAAAAATCACCGTCCACAAACTCGATCACCGGGGCAATAGTCGGCGCAGTCTCAAGAACATAAAAATGGCTGCTGCTGACCCAAAAACCTTAGCGGTTTTTTGCGGAATGCATTCTCCTCCCGTATTAGCTAACCAAAAATTCATCAACGACAATCAATTATTACTCCTAAACCCGTGGGCTGCAGCGGCTCCGATTACTCGTTCTCAATCCAAACACAATTATATTTTTCGACTCTCATTAGACGATTCAACCGTCGGTCAATTTTTAATCACTAGCGGTATAAAAATCCATAAAATACAGCGTCCCTACCTCTTATTAGAAGATACTGCTTGGGGTAAAAACAACTGGAAAACTCTTTCCCGCGCAATTAATAAAGCTGAAATTCGTAAGTCGGGAGTCACTTGGTTCAAATGGGGCTTATCACAATACGCAATTGATAAACTTATATTGAACCTCAAACAATCGAATGCCGACAGCATTGTTCTAGTGGGCAACGCTATGGAAAGCTCAAAAATAGTTAACGCCATTAGTGACGCTAACTTGAAAATACCTATAATTTCCCACTGGGGAATTACAGGCGGCCGCTTCTACGATAGCTTAAATTCTAAGGCGAAAAAATACCCACTATTATTTATTCAATCTTCCCTAGATATGTCCTCCAATTCAAATAACGAAATTATCAAAAAGTGTTCACTCTTATTCCCCGATGATTTCAACAATAATTACATCAAATCCCCTAGTGGTTTCCTCCACGCCTATGACTTAAGCTCTTTATTAATAGAAGCGTCACAGCATGAATTTAAAAAAAGGGGCTTAGACCTAAGGGAGGCCGTGAAGCGTAAGCTTGAGACTCTAAGCACACCTGTAAAAGGCTTAATCAAAACTTATCACAAGCCTTTTCAAGCTTACTCTCCTGATGCTCCTTTTAGTCATGAAGCATTAAACAGCGCTGATTATCGCATGGCTTATTATAATGATCAAGGGCAAATTTCCCACCGAGGAACAGATCATGACTAAGCATTTATCTGCCTACAAAATAAGCGTTAGTGTCATGGTTTTCATTGGCCTCTCCATTATGGTGGGTACAGGCATTATCATCTGCCAAAATTTAACCAATATTTGCCATCAGAACTTTCAAAGCCAAGCCAACATTCGAAGCCAACAATTACAAAAAGAAATCACCCATTACCTGACTCAAAGAACCCGTATTTTGAATGATTTAGCTCAGCTGAGTGTTTTTTCTCAAGCCGTTCTTCAACCTGAACAAAGCGCTGAAGAAGCTCAAAGCTTAATGAATTCTTGGCAACTCCTCGGTAAACATTACCCACTATACTTACTTGACTTTGAAGGCGATGTAATTCGCAGTAGTGAAAATAATGAGTCCGTCTTTGTGATGCATCCTACCATAAAAAGCCTTTTGAAAGAAGAGCTTGATCAAAATGTTGACTTGATCAAGCAAGCCCCTAATCCTCGAATCAGATTGAGTGTTGCAGTTAAACACAACAATCATACAGAAGGAGCTTTAATTACTGAGCTACCCATGACAGAAGCCTACGAGAGCTTGTTACAACTCCTTGGCCCTAGTGAAGGGTTACAAATTTTTCACCATAATGACGAGCTCACTTATTTGGGCCCAAATATACCACAAGCATTCCAACAAAAAATTGAATTAGGCAAAGGCTTTTGGGCAAATATCTATTTTGATTATGCGCCATTTATCAAAACACGAAATCAGGCCTTAGCTCGATATCTACTCATTGCTTTTATAGTGAGCGTTCTCATTACGACAGTAGGCTTTCTCATCATCAACTACCTCTTAATTAAGCCCCTCAGTTCTCTAGAAACACACATGAGTCAATGCACACTCATGTCATCCATAAAAGCTCCTCCAAAACTAATTGTACAGGAGTTTTATAATTTAAAAATCCTTTTTGATAACTTGGTATCCAGCCTAGAAAGTCGCCATAAAAATTTAGAGGATGTAAACACTGAAATGGAACAGCTCGTCCAGCAGCGAACCATAGAGCTCACTGACAAAATTCATGAGTTACAAAAAATGAGTCAGTTCAAATCACACTTTTTTGCCAATATGAGTCACGAAATTCGAACGCCAATGAATGCGATTTATGGTTACACCACCTTACTACAAGAGCTAGAATTAGATGAGCAAGCAAAAAACTATAGCGAATCCATACATCAATCAACTCAAAGTCTCTTAGCCATTATCAACGACGTTTTAGATTTTACAAAAATCCTAGAAGAAAATAGTGAGCTCAACCTTCGAGTATTTAACTTTAACGAACTTTTAAGAAACTTAGAAAAGCTATTTTCTGAATCCTGTGAATCCAAATCCTTAAAACTCAATTTCACTTTACTTGATGAGCCTAATGTATGGGTAAAAGGTGATAAAGATCGCATACGTCAAGTTATGGTCAACCTTATTAGTAACTCAATCAAGTTCACCCCTAATGGTCATATCGATATCATTAGTCAATACCATGACGACACAAATAATGCCTTAATAAATATACAGATTAAAGATTCTGGAAGTGGTATCCCCCCTCTCAAATTAAAAAAATTGATGCATTTCCTTAATGAAAAAACTCCTCTTTCTGAAGAGAGTGGTCTTGGCTTAAAAATAAGTCAAGATTTACTTAAACAGATGGATTCAGAATTATCTATCAGATCTACAGAGAAACAAGGAAGCACCTTTGAATTTGAGCTTCGTTTAGAAAAAATAACTCAAACAGCTACTTCAAAAAAAGTCCCTATAGACTTCTCTATACTTGGATATATGCCCGACATTTTAGTTGTCGATGATAACCGTATCAATTTAGAGCTTGTACGCGATTGCCTTAAAGACTTACCCGTCAACTGTCATCTTACAAGTAGCGGAAAAGGGGCCCTTGATTTCATCAAATCAAATCCCACTGATTTAATTTTAATGGATTGCCAAATGCCACAGATGGATGGTTTTGAAGCCACTAATAAACTGAGGGAGCTAGGTGTAGATATCCCCATCATCGCCTTTAGTGCCAATGCCTTTCAAGATAATATTGACGAATGCTATAAAGTTGGAATGAATGATTATATTGTCAAACCTTTTGAAAAACATATCTTCCTAGAAAAAATCCTTACGTGGCTTAAACAAACAAACACTCAAACGGATAACTAATAGTTCGGATATTGCATTGCCAATCCAAGCCTTTTTCCTCCATCTCTCCAAAAAAAAGACAGTGAAAAATCACTGTCTTTTAAAGTATTGTACTACCTCTTAGAGGTAAGACTCAATCTTTGATACTAAATCATCTTCACGCTGAGCTGCACCCATAAGAGTATCTTTAAGCTCACCATCTTTAAAGATCATGATAGTTGGGATAGAGTTAACACCGAACTTAACTGCACTTGCGTTAGCTTCGTCAGTATTAACTTTCGCTACTTTAGCTTTACCTTCAAGACGGCCAGCAACTTTGTCAATGACTGGGGCGAGCATGCGACAAGGTCCACACCAAGGGGCCCAGAAATCTACCAGCGTTACGCCTTCGGATACAGTTGATTCGAATGAGTTATCATCTAGATTAAGTACTTGATCTGATGCCATATTTGATCTCCTAGTTTTAGAGTTTGAATTAAGTTATTGAAATCTATTCCCCAAATGAGGGAAATCCATTCAAAAAAAGTTTTTTCGCTAAGCTAATTTTCTTTACTCTTCATACAGACTAAACGAATCCGCTCCGCGGGCACTTTTAATTGCGTCATCAAATACTCCTGAAAATCTTGTGGATAGTTTAATTTTTGCAATGCTTCATTCATACAAAGCAACCATGCTTGCATTTCGTTTACATCAATATCCAAATGTGCATGGGCACGAGGAATCGCAATCGTCCCATACTTTTCTGCATAGAGCCTAGGGCCTCCCATCCACGCACTTAAAAAGCAATAAAGTTTATCTTCGCTCTCAGTAAGGTCATTCGGATGCATTGCTCGAATAACTTTGGCTTCTTCCAAATGACTCATTTGACGATAAAATTCAGATACTAATTTCATTAGGCCGTCCGCTTCTCCAACTGCTTTATAAGTAGCGTCCTCTTGACCGTATTTTGAATCTTGGATTTCCATATCAACTCTTTTTAATCAAAGAACTAGTATCTGTATGGTCAAACTTTCGCCCATAAATATCTAAAAAGGTGGTTTGTGCATACGTTAATTCATTCTCATTTAGAGTCAATTCAATTTCAAAGGCCTCGGTCTTTGCCTTCTCCAATAAAAACTTCGATTGAACGACTGAATAGGCTGTATCACCCAACTCGGCTTTCACCTTGAATTTTATAGCCTTACCCTTTTCATAGGTCCCATTTGCTAAGAGACACAAGCCACGTGGGATACTAACAGAAAACATCACTTCATCAGTCCCCTTATCCCACATCCAATAACCAGTTTGATTATGATAAACTTTTCCATCTGGTATTCTTGTAACAACTTGATGGTAGTGAACGACGACTAAATCCTGTACTTCCGCATTGTCGACATCTCCGACAGCAGTATATGTTATCGTTTCTGAAAAATCTGTCGTTTTATCGCCTTGTGGTTTCGGTGCCCTATCCACTCCTGACCTACCTTCCCACACACCAATAAAATTAGCTAACGGTCCATAATCAACACCACCAATAATACTGCTCATAATTCTCTTCCTTGTTTTCTTATAAAATAAAGGGCGTCTGCTTTTTCTCAATGTATGCTCTATCAAACTCTTATTAATTGTTCAAAGTAAAGAAACTGGAGTGCATAATGATTGATATATGTGTCAATTGGTTCAAAGCCCCTTTCGATAAGGATAGAGAAGATATTCTTTCTAGAGCACAAGATGCTGGCATAACTCATATTTTCAGTACGGGGTCAACAGTCGAGAATAGTCAGCAGTCTGCGGAAATCGCAAAACTACGCCCGGAACTATTTTCTGCTACGGCAGGTATCCATCCACATTATGCTTCGTCGTGGAACAAAAATTCACAGGATGCAATTGAGCAACTGCTTCAATTAGATGTCGTACGTGCCCTTGGGGAATGTGGCTTAGATTTCAATAGAAACTTTTCTTCCCCAGAAGAGCAAATATTCGCTTTTGAACAACAAATTGAACTCGCAATCAAATATCAAAAGCCCTTATTCATGCACCAGCGTGATGCCCACGATAGCTTCATTAAAATCATTAAAGAAAAACGTAAAGATTTCACAAAAGGCGTGGTCCATTGTTTCACAGGCACTGAAGAAGAACTCGATGACTATCTTGAACTCGATTTACATATTGGTCTTACAGGCTGGATTTGCGATGAACGACGAGGTTTCCACATGCATGACTTCATCCCCAAGATTCCTCTCAGTCGACTCATGATCGAAACGGATGCACCTTATCTAAGTCCTCGTACAATGAAACCACGAATCCATCGCAATGAGCCCGCTTTTCTTGTTCATCTCGTTCAACAATTAGCTGATATATATGGCTGCTCTTTTGCGGAAGTCGCAAAACAAACCGAGCAGACCACTAAGCCATTCTATAATCTTGATTAAGTTGCTCAGTACGTAAAAAAGCCTCTGCTCAGTGAGTAGAGGCTAGCTTAAATCAAACTAAACGAATTACTTAGAACTTGTAAACAAGATCCAATTGTGCAAGATCGCGTTTTTCATCATCAGATGTACCTTTGATCTGCTCCGTCATGTAGTACTTACCTTGAAGAGTCAAATTTTTAGTCATTTTGTATTTAGCAGCAATGACGGAACCTTCATAATTAGCTCCTCCAATATAATCGGAATCCATAACCATTGATGGAACTGCATTTTCTTCCATGTGGCGCCAGTCATAACTGACTGAGAAATTACCAAAAACAGCTCTTGTTCCAATCATATAGGCCGTTTCTTCGTCATCAGCTTTATTATTGAATGAGTACTGGCCATAAGGAACAACTTTCACATCACCCACATTGAGGTAAACATCTGCAACAACATCAATCAATTGAACTTCGTGATTCTCAAGCTCAATGAAGTCACCATTTCCACTCGCATAGTCCGTATTATTATAATGATAATATGCAACTGCCGCTTTAAAAAGATCAGTTTTCATACCTACTTGAGCGGCATAAAGCATTGTATCATTTTCATTACGTCCGCTATTATTCTGCTGTACTGTAAATGCACCTGCAGTCGCAAATACCGTACCCATATCAACTTGGTAAGCAATACCAGTAGGTCTGTAATCACCATCAAAGAAAGCTTTTGATGTAAAGAAAGGGTTTTTCATCTTACCGAGAATAACTGTCTGCGTACCATCTTGCAGATCCCAGCTATGCTTTGCGTAAGCATAATCTAAGCGAAGATCTCCTGAATCCCATGTGCCTTTATCGCCGTATGTGTCGTTGGTTGAGGCTCCACCTGCATCACCCGTGGCTACACCAATACCGATATCCCATCCTTCAGAAGTCTTCCACTCAGCGCCGACACGTACGCGCTCACGGAAGCGATCGCGACTTCCACCACCTTTTGATTTTTTATTATCTTCGCTCTGGTAACGAAGTCTTAAATCACCTTTGATTTTTAGGCCTTCCACATGACTACTTAAAGAGAGCAGTGAACTCTGCTTACTAACTTCAGATTTAATTTCATCTTTGATATACTTGTGAATAGCTTCATTATGAACAGATTCGACGTCTTTAATTTGCTGACGCATAGCCTGCATTTCTTGCTGTTGTTTCACATAAGCATTCTTCAGCTCTTCTAATTGAGCCGCGACATCGTCAGCCGCTATGGCGGAAAAGGCTGCTGTCATAAGGGACGCAGCTACGATTTTTTTTACTAACATATTGAGTATTACCTTTTTTGTTTACGTTTGTACTAATGCATAATCCTTTTGTGTACAAGCAAATCTTAAGTCCATTATGTTTAGACTTCTTTGGTTTTTTGTTAAACTCTGGTTAACTTTTTGATTTCCGTAGAAAAAAGTTTGTTGATCCGAGTATACATCACCTTTATTATGATTGGAAATGGATAATGGACAGGATGACATAGTACAATGAATAAACAATTCACTTTGATTGAATTAATGACTTCGATCACAATAATATCGATTATAAGCTCTCTAATAATGCCTAGCTTTAGTCGTACAAGGCAACAAGCTTACATGACTTCATGCAAGAATAACCTTAAAAATATAGCCTTAATCAACAGTATCTATACTGACGATCATAAGGGACTTGTCATACCCGCCGACTTTGGTAATACAAACGAAGGTGAACTTCATCATTGGGCCAATTACATAGGCTTTATAAACATAAGTGAGAATATTCTCAAATGCCCATCACTAGATGAGGATGAGCATTTTGACCCCGCTGGTCACGACCCAACAACTGGCAATATATACACACAAGCTTCCTATATAATGAATATTATTCCCAGTAATGCTTGGAATGGCTCTCCCTTTGAAATATCCGGAATGGGCTGGGCTTATGATCCCGAAACGCCCATTAATATCAATGATGTCAGCAAACCCTTTAACACATTATATATGACTGACGTCCTTGCCGATTTAAGTAATTCACACATTGGCATCAATTCTTTTTCAAAAACTGACTGGGGTGAATTACTCACACCTCCTCTTGGCAACGTTCGACGCGTTGGAATTCATCACTTAGGGAATTTTAATGCTAGCTTTGGAGACGGCAGCGTTCATAGAATCAAGCAAACTCACCCCGACCAATGGAATACACAACAGTAGCTACTTCACTTCATTTTTTTCAGGATAAAGCTTCCTGTAAATAAACATTCCTGTCATTAAACGGTGGGGATAATCCCAGTAAAAATAATCTTGTCCTGTAAGATAAGGCCACCGCGCAGATCTTAATTTTGGATCTTCACCAAAGCGAAACAAAATATCTTTAGGAATTATTTTTTGTAACTTTTTTGCCAGAACTTGCTGACGTCTACTAAAATCATGAGGCATGGACGGCAATAAAATCTCAGCCTTTTTTATGTCATCTGCAAGATAAGGGTGCTCACTCCAAATTTTAGCTGCTTTTTCTTCGTCTAAATCATTCCAATGAACATCCGCTAAAAACTTTTTATAAAGTGGATCTATTAAATATTGGCGGCCCTGATAGGATATCTGACAAATAGTATGCTTAGAAATCCCCGTATCTTCCTCAACAAAATATATGATATAGACATCCGCACCTAATTGATACGCTAATTCACACATCACCCAACTTTGGCGATCACATACACCAAAAGCTCTTTGCCAAATATGTAATGGAAATGCCCCCTTGTCTGAAGACGGACCTTTGTCTTTAACCCGTTCATTCACTAAATCATAGAGTGCTTTTATCGGATCTTGATCTTTTTTTAAGCTCTGAACAACTTTATTAACTTGCTTTTTAAAAAACAAACTTTGCACCCAGTAAAATAAATCAAGCTCAGTGAACTTTGAGGCTTCGTAAAAAGTTTTATCTAAAGAAAACTCCTTAAATAGCGCATCGTATGTTTTTTCTTGAATCGCAAAATCTTGTTCAACTAATGAAATCTCATTAACTTGAGCTAGAGCCTTATCATTTTTACCCAGTAAGAGATACTCATAAAACTTTTGTAACTTGAGCTCTTGCTCAGTCAATACAGATTCAACGATCTCCTCAGTTTGTTGCTGCTTCGTCGTGTCAAATTTTGGCTCCACTTCCTGTTTACAAGAAATAAATAAACTCATACAGAACAAGACCTTTAAAAATACTTTACACATCAACAAATCCCTTTAGCTCTTCAATTAATTCTTTAATGGGCAAACCCATGATATTTTCATACGATCCTTCAAAAGATTCAATAATCATTTCGCCGTGCTCATTTATATTATACCCACCAGCTTTATCCAAGGGATCAACTAAAGCATAATAAGAATCCACGACTAAATTATCAAAGATTTTAAAACGAACACAACTTTTCGCTACAAACTGGCGGATTTTATCGCCCTTAGAGAGGCATACCGCCGTATAAACTTCATGAGTATTCCCAGAAAGTTTCAATAAGTTTTTTTTAGCCTCTACTCGATCACGAGGTTTCCCTAAAAGCTCTCCCTTAAAGCAAACGACTGTATCAGCAGCAATAATAAGTCTTTCTCTGTAATTCTGAGCCACTTTCTCTGCTTTTAAGCGCGCATTAAACGCTGCCGTTTCTAGGGGCGTCCCACCTGACTTCTCTTCCACATCTGCAGAAATTATCTCGAGCTCAAAACCTTCCGCCCTTAATATCTCTGCTCTCCTCGGAGAAGCCGAAGCTAAAATTATTTTTTCTCTAATCATTACAAGTCCCTATAACTTACAAAACTAATCATCAAAGTAATGCTTTGAGGTAAGTTATGCTCAATATTTTAATACAAAATTGTAAAAGACCTCAATTCATTTACATAAACGGATGTCGCTATTGAAAATTATTAATTTTAAAGTATATAAGATGCTGTAAAATGGGTTTATGTCTAGCTTTAAGTAGTGTCATAAACAGCTAAAAACTTTTAATAAATATAGTAATAGGGTCAAGCATGAAAAATATTGGCAAGGAAAAAGCCCTTCAGATGCTCGAACAAATGGTTCGTGTACGTCGCTTCGAAGAAGGCTGCCTTAAATCCTACCAGCAGAAATTCATCACGGGTTTCTGCCACACTTATATCGGTCAAGAGGCCGTTGCCGTTGGCGCCATGGCGCACCTAACTCCTACTGACGCATATGTCACTTCTTATCGTTGTCACGCCCAAGGCCTCATTGGTGGACTTAGCTCAAGAGAAGTCATGGCCGAAATGTTTGGCAAAATCACTGGCTGTGTTCGCGGCAAAGGTGGCTCGATGCATGTTTTCTCTAAGAAAAACAACTACCTCGGTGGCCACGGCATTGTTGGCGGACAAATCCCTATTGGTTTAGGTGCCGCTTTTGCACTCAAATACGAAGGAAAAGAAGGCGTTGCCCTGACTTTCTTTGGTGATGGCGCTTCTATGCAAGGCACTTTCCACGAAAGTTTAAATCTCGCATCACTATGGGATGTACCTGTAGTTTTCATCTGCGAAAACAATCAATACGGCATGGGCACATCTAATGAGCGTGCACTTGCCAATCCAAAAGTATCTGATTTTGCTGCTGCTTACAAAATGAAAGGTTATGAAGTCGATGGTATGAATCTCGAAGCTTCTTACAATTCATTTGGCGAAATCATTGCTGATTGCAAGAAAAATAGTCGTCCTGCACTTGTCAATGTAACGACATACCGCTACCAAGGTCACTCCGTCTCTGACGCAGGTCTCTACCGCACAAAAGACGAAGTGAAATGCTGGAAAGAGAAAGACCCGATCAATAGCTTCTATAAATCCATGGAAGAACAAGGCTGGATTGACGAAGAAGGCTACAAAGCCCTCGACAAAGAAATGAAAGCGGAAGTTAAAGATGCTCTCGATTTCGCTAAAGAATCTCCATGGCCTCCAATGGATGAACTCACTAACCATGTTTACGCTTGAGGTAACAAATGCCAATTACTGAATTTAGACAAGCTTTAAATCAAGCTCTTGATGAAGAAATGATCCGTGATGAAAAAGTTTATATCATGGGTGAAGAAGTCGCCGAATACAACGGTGCTTACAAAGTAACTAAAGGTCTACTCGACAAGTTTGGTGAAAAACGTGTTCGTGATACCCCTATTACCGAAGCCGGTTTCACTGGCCTTGGTATTGGATCAGCAATGATGGGCCTACGTCCCGTTATCGAATACATGAGCTGGAACTTCTCTCTCGTTGCTATCGACCAAATCATTTCAAATGCCGCCAAAATGCACTACATGACTGGCGGTCAATTTAGCGTGCCAATTGTTATGCGTGGTGCCTCAGGCGCTGCTGCTCAAGTTTCTTGTCAGCACTCACATAACTTAGAAAGTTTCTACGCACACATCCCTGGCCTTATCGTCATGGCCCCTTCAACTCCTTACGATGCAAAAGGCTTACTCAAAGCCGCAATTCGCAATGATAACCCCGTTATTTTCCTAGAGAACGAAATGCTCTATGGTAACATGGGTGAAGTTCCTGAAGAGGAATACCTCATTGAAATCGGCAAGGGCGATATCAAACGTGAAGGTACTGATGTCACAATCTGTGCTCACTTACGTCAAGTCGGCTTTGCTCTTGAAGCAGCTAAGGTTCTTGCCAAAGAAGGCATCAGTGCGGAAGTTGTTGACCCCCGTACTATTAAGCCCCTTGATATTGACCTCATCGCTGAATCAGTTCGCAAAACTAAGCGCTTAGTTGTTGCTGAAGAAGGACACAAGTTTTGTGGCTTTGGTGCTGAAGTATCATCACTCATTCACGAAATGTGTTTCGATGATCTAGATCACCCCGTCATTCGTGTAAGCCAGGGCGAAACCCCTCTTCCTTATGCGAAAAATATCGAAGCAGCTTCACTCCCCGGTGTACAAGACATCGTTGCAGCTGTAAAAAAATCACTTTATAAATAGGAGTAAGACATGTCTACTATCATGATTACCCTGCCTAGCCTTAGTCCTACTATGACTGAAGGCACTATTGCAGAATGGAAAGTTAAGCCAGGCGATGAAATCGAGTCCGGCCAAGTCATTGCGAGTATCGCCACTGACAAATCAACTGTTGATTACGAATCTCTAGAAGAAGGTTTCCTCCGCGAAATCATCCTCGAAGCTGGTGGCGCTGCCCCAGTAGGTAAAGTTATCGCTGTCTTCACTGAAGAAGCTGACGAAGATTACCAAGCAGATCTCGATGCTGCCCTTGCAGAAGAAGTCGCTAATGAGCCTGAAGAAGAAGTAGATGAAGATGTATCCGATGATGCGCCTACTTCCTCTGCTACTAAAGCTCCCGTAAGCGGTGGTGCTGTAACGGCCACTATTGTCCCTGTCTCTGCACCTCCTGCAGAAGTACCTGGAGTCGGTTCTTTAAGTCCCTCTGCAAAAGATATCAAAGTTTCCCCTGCAGCTCGCAAGCTAGCTGAAGAAAAGCGCATCAACTTAGCGGCAGTAAAACCTGCAACAACTGGCGATCGCATTGTTCTTAACGACATCGAAACTCTTCCTAATGGTTACGGTGCTTCTGAAGCACAAAGTGGCTCTGGTTTAGTTGGTTACGTCAGTCGCGCAAGTGAATCACTGAGCGATGTCCCCATGACACAAATGCGCCAAGCCATTGCTAATCGCATGGTTCAAGCTTCTGCAGGCGTACCAGTTATTTACTTGACGACTAAGATCGAAATGGATCGTCTCATGGACCTCCGTGCACAGCTTAACTCCATGGAAGGCGTGCGCATTTCAATTAATGACTTCATCGTCAAAGCTTGTGGCCTTTCCCTTGCTAAGTTCCCTGCAATGAATGGCGCTTTCCAAGGCGACAAAATTGTTCAGTTTAACGACATCGATATTTCTGTTGCCGTTTCAATTCCCGATGGCCTCATTACGCCAATTGTACGCTCTGCAGATACCAAAGGTTTAGCGTCAATTTCAAAAGATGTGAAGTCACTCGTGGGCAAAGCTCGCTCAAACTCATTGAGCCCTGATGAGTACCAAGGTGGTTCTTTCACTATTTCTAACCTCGGTATGTTTGGTGCTGTAGATAGTTTCACTGCTATTCTCAATCCTCCACAATCTGCGATCCTCGCAGTTGCCGGTACTCAAGAGCAACTCAAACTCGTTAATGGCGAAGTCAAAGCAAGCAAAGTTTGCAAAATGACGATCACTTGCGATCACCGCGTTATTGATGGTGCACTCGCTGCTGAGTTCATGAATGCCTTGAAAGATTATCTTGAAACCCCAGCTAAACTCATCGTTTAAGGAGCCTTAAAATGTCTGATAAATTTGACGTCGTAATTATTGGCGCTGGCCCTGGTGGTTATGTTGCTGCAATCAAAGCAGGTCAAGCAGGACTCAAAGTTGCCTGTATTGACAAAGCAGAGCTTGGCGGAATTTGCCTTAACTGGGGTTGTATCCCCACTAAAGCTTTCTTAAAATCTGCAGAAGTCCTCCAATCTATGAAGCATGCCGAAGATTTCGGTCTCTCATGTTCCAATGCAAAAGCAAGCCTAGAAGCTATTGTTAAACGCTCACGTGGTGTTTCTAGCACAATGGTAAGTGGCATTGAATTTCTTTTCAAGAAAAACAAAGTCACTCACATTAAAGGCACCGCAGAAATCATCGCTTCTAACCTTGTCCAAGTCACCGATGCCGAAGGCTCACGTAACATCGAAACGGATAAAGTGATCGTATCCACTGGTGCTTCACCAGTGAAAATTCCGATTTTTCCCGTAGATGGCGAAAATATCATTACTTATCGCCAAGCACTAGAACTCACCAAGCAGCCTAAAAAACTACTCGTCATTGGCGCAGGTGCCATCGGCGTTGAATTCTCGTATTTCTTCAATGCTATCGGAACTGAAGTTCACTTAGTAGAGATGGCTGATCAATTGCTTCCAGTAGAAGATGCCGATAGTGCAAAAGTTCTCGAGACTGAGTTCAAAAAGCAGGGCATCAACTCTTATCTCAAGACCAAAACTAAATCTCTTGAACTCATCAAGAAAGGCAAAATCAAAGCCATTCTCGAAAATGCTAAAGGCAAAGAAATTGAGCTTGAAGTGGATCGTGTTTTAGTCGCTGTGGGCATGTCTGCAAATACCAATGGCATTGGCCTTGAAGGTGCTGGCGTCAAACTTGACGAACGTGGCAACATTCTCGTCAACGAATTCCAACAGACTTCAAATGAAAATATTTATGCCATCGGTGATTGCGCTGGCCGTCAGATGCTCGCACACAAAGCTTCTGCTGAAGGCGAAGTCGCTGTGGATCATATTGCTGGCAAAGCAAAGCATGGCGTTGACTACGGTCAAATCCCTGGTTGCACTTACTGTCAACCACAAGTTGCAGGCGTTGGTCTTACTGAAAAAGCCGCCAAAGCAGCTGGCAAAACTATCAAGATTGGTCGTTTTCCTTTCACTGCATCAGGTAAAGCTCACGGTGTAGGTCATCCCGAAGGCATGGTTAAACTTATTTTCGATGCTGGCTCAGATCAATTACTCGGTGCCCATATCGTTGGCTATGATGCCACCGAAATGATTGCTGAACTCGGCTTAGCGATGAAGCTTGAAGCTACATGGGAAGAAATTGCTCACACTGTCCACGCTCACCCAACCCTCTCTGAGGCTGTCATGGAATGTGCAATGGACTCACAAGGCAAAGCTATCCACATCTAGTCGCTTATTCAGTGCTAAAAAAAAAGCCTTCCAGTCATGGAAGGCTTTTTTTGTGCAAAGGTCAAAAATTTGCCAAAACTTAAAACAGGCTATATACTTAGCTAAGTAAATAAACTAAGTCATCCTCTATGAATGTAAACATACACGAAGCAAAAACTCAACTCTCGAAGCTACTCAAACTATGTGAGCAAGGAGAAGAAATCATTATTGCTAGAAAGGGCGAACCTATCGCAAAATTATCACCGCTAAAAACAAGCAGAAAGCTAGGCTTTTTTGACTGTGATATCGACATGAAAAACTTCGATGATCTCATACCTGGAATGGAGGATTACTTTGTCGCAGAAGATCAAAATGAATATCCTTCTTGATACACATGCCTTTATATGGCTAGGAACAAATCAAATAGATAAATTAAGCCCTGCTGCAGTTACATCTTTTTTAGATTTAAATAATGAAATCTACATTAGCAAAGCCAGTTTATGGGAAATGGCGATAAAAATAAACATTGGCAAACTCAGTTTATCAAAAACACTTGAAGAGCTTGTCTCTGCTGCAGTAAAAAACAAAATCAAAATCTTGGATATTGAACTTCAACACATCCTTGAGTACCAAAAACTAAAACTTCATCATAGCGACCCTTTCGATAGGCTCATTATTGCATCAGCTTATGTAGAAAAAATGAAACTCATCTCCTGTGACGAAAAATTCAAACTCTATGAAAAACTTGAAATAATTTGGTAATCCTTTTTTTTAGTAAGATTTCTTAAACAATCAGCTTTTATCTATTGAAGCTTAGCACAAACTTAAGTATAATAGTCGAACTCAAACTCTGTGGGGATTAATTTTTCTTTCATGCTCAATCTTAAGCAAATAAAAGCAGTTACTTTTAACTCAGCAAAGAATGCCGCTTCAGACCCCTTTTATTTGGTTCTGCAAATTGGCTCGCTTCTGACGATGCTTGTCCTTGCTTGCCTCCCTAGCCTAAGCGAAGCCTCACATGTGCGTTTCGTGCGTGACCAATGCTTAAGTTTTGTTTTTATTGCTGGCTGCCTCGGCGTTGTCTTCTCTACAATCAAAACCGTAACTGATGATATCCAGCGCGGTGCAGGTGACATTATGATGAGTCGCCCGATCTCCCCAAGGACTTTTTTACTCGGCAAACTCTGCGGACTATTCTTTTCTCAATCCCTATTCTTCATATCTCTCACCTCCGCTTACATCTGGGTAAGTGAGATTGTTCACTACCCTGCTGACCTACTTTACTCAAGTATGGCCTTATACATCATTGCAGTTATTGCGGGCCCTGCTATCGGCGCCTTTCGCCAAGCTTTTTTTAACAAGAGCTTCCCATTTTTTACTTCTCTAGCAATCCCCGCAGTGATGCTCTTTGGTCTAATCATTAGAATCGTATTTGGTTACCGCGGAGACATGGACTTCCTCGGCCTACAAGCTTTACTCCTGCTCTTTTTTGCGAGCCTCGCATTCGCCGGGATCCTACTTCCGAGCGCTGTGCGTTTCGACACCCCTGTAGTACTACTCTCAGGAGTCCTTATTTTCTTCTTAGGCCTTTTCAGTGCTTATGCAATAGAAAGCATCATCCCCTACGAAAAACTCAAAACGCTAAGCCTTGGCACCGTCCCCAATTGGCAGAACTACTGGATTCTCGATCATTTAGCACTCAAAGGAAAAGTCACGGGCACCTATATTTTTTCCTGCTTATCTCAGTCACTCTTACTCTGCGGACTTTATCTTTGCCTAGCAATCAGTATTTTTGAAAAACGTGAAATCAACGGAAGCACTTAATGACCTATAAACGTCAACAAAAACTCGCTTTATTTACAGCTATTGGCAGCTTTGTCCTACTCAGTATTTTTGCCTTGCTCATAAGCAAATCGCCAGAAAACTCCTACGGCCCTGTTCTCCAAGCGGGACTCGCCTTACTCGCCAGTGCCTTGATTGCACTACTCTCTTATTTCCATGCTGGTGCATGTACTCGTGCCGCCATCGAGCAACAAGACTTAGAAGATCGTCCGCCCGAAGATAATATCTTTACAGATAGCGAAGAAAAGGAATTTATTGGGCCACAACAAAGAAATCTCGTCTCATTTCGCAAGCTGATTATACCTATTTTCCTCATCCTTATCTCCGCGATTGAATTTTCTGGTGCTATTTATTTTTTCAATCTATCTGTACCCGAAAATCTCAAACTTCCCGAGCAAGGCTCAAACCCTTTCTTACTGAATAGCTTTCTGCTCTTTGGCCTCGCTTTTATCTTTTTTGCCACAGGAAAGTACCTTGCTGGCGTAGCTTATGGCGAAAAAGCCAGCCTCATTCGTCCCTCCTCTGGTAGATTACTCTTTTTAGCCTTTGCTTCACTGATAGCAGGCTCTGCTTCCTTATTAGCCAACTACAATCACCTACAGTGGATCGATCATGCTAATAAAGCCTTAGCCTGCATCACCCTAGTCCTGGCTTGCGAAAGACTCCTGCTATGGATCCTCGATATGTACCGCCCGCGAGAATCTGATGAAGATGAATCTCCTGTCTACGAAAGTCGCCTACTCTCTATCTTTAGTCGCCCAAGTGGCTTCATTGGCAACCTCTCCGATGTCATGGAATACCAATTTGGCTTCCGCATTTCCGAAGAAATCATCAAAGGCTTTCTCTTTAAAATTCTGTTTCCTTTTGCGAGCCTGCAATTAATCCTACTGATTCTTTTCTCAGCTATCACTTATATTCCCCCAGGTCATACGGCTATCATTAGCGGCTCTGGAAAATCAGAAATTCGCCAATCAGGCCTGAGCTTCAGCCTTCCCTACCCACTGTCATCTGTACAGAGATTTGAAACCTCAAAAATTCATAAATTAAACTTCACTATGGGACCTGACCTCAGAACGGATCGCGAAATAAGTAAACGTGAATTTTTAGCCGACAAATCATGGACTAATGAAGATTACCAAGCCAGTGTATTCTTAACTGGAGCAGGCAAAAATTCTAACACCACAGGCCTAGCTGTACTAAACGCTCAAGTTCACTACAAAATCGACACTGACAAAATCCTTGATTGGGCTCAATTTGAAGAACCCGAAAAACAAGTCAAATCCATTGCTCGACGGGCCCTGACCAAAACATTGCTCCACAATAGCTTCTCGGAGCTTTATCAACTTTCTCGTCAAGAACTTGAAGGCTCCATCGCAAACGCGATTCAAAAGACCATGAAGGAAAATAATACTTCTTTAGGCATTAAAATCATTAATGTCGAAGTCCTCAATTTTCAGCCTCACCCGGTCATTGCAGATAGCTGGAATCAAAAGCTCGATGCCAAAGAAAAAGCGCGCCTCATTCTCGACCAGGCAAAAACTTATGCACTGAGTTCTGAGTTCTCCGCCCTGAGCGAAAAAAGTGCTATTGAGAATACTTCGAACTCCAAATTCCTTATGAGCCAAGCCCTCAGCGAAGCAGATCGTGACATCTTTGAGATTCGCCTTGCTGCTTTTCGCAAATATAAAACCCTCTACACTCAATTTGAGTATATCGAAGTGCTCACAGAACACTTAAGTAAAGTACGTAAAATTGTCTTTACGAAAGAGCAAAAGAAAATTGCGACCCTCGATTTAAAAAAACCACAACCCAATATCCTCGACATCACGGAGTAAGCTCATGAACAAAAGCTCTAAAACACCTCTCATTTTATCTATTATCATCTGCCTAGTGATGCTCGTCGCCATGTGCTCATACAGCGTCGGCCAAAGTGAGGCCGTGGTCATAACCTCTATGGGCAAACAAGAACTTGAGACTAAGCCCGGTCTTCATTTCAAATTCCCATGGCCCATTGCCAAATCCTCTACCATCAATACCAAGCGCCAAATCTTCACTGGCTCAGCTCGAGATATCCCAACAAGTGACGACATCTTGCTATCCTCGCAAATCGCCGCTACTTGGCGCATTAGCGATCCAATCATTTTCCGTAACTCATTAGGCAGCCTCACTGAAGCTCAAGGCACGCTCAAATCTTTAATCGAAACAAATCAAGAGAGTGTTTTACGCTCAAAGAATCGCAATGATCTATTTTCTAGCAAAGGCATGCAAGTAACTGAATCCGAATTACTCAATAACTTAAATGGCAAAACTGAAAAAAACTACGGTATCACTTTTGATTTTGTCGGAATCACTAGCTTCAATGTACCTGCGACAAACTCAGAAAGTATTTTGGCACGCATGAAAGAAGAACGCACCAAAGAAGCCTCACTTATTTTATCAAAAGCTGAATCTGAAGCCAAAGTCATGCGTGATCAAGCAGACACCAAAAAAGCAAAACTCCTTGCAGGGGCAGAAGCCGAAGCAAGGAGAAAACGAGGCACGAGCTTAGTGAGTATTACCGAACAATACGAAAAACACTTGGAATATAGCGACTTCATCCTCTTTCTCAAAAAACTCGATGCGCTCGGTGAAGTCTCACGCTACGACACCACACTCTTCCTTGGTCCCGATACGCCCATTTATGATGTCCTTCAACCGATGAAATTTCAAGAGTCTAAATAAGATGCCTGAAGAAACACCAGAAAAGGGAGGACTCTCCTCTCTACAGGATGCCCTAAAGACGACCTTCTTCTTTATACGCATCACGATGTTTTTACTTGTTATTGGCTTTATCTTTAGCGGTGTGGAAAGCATCGACAAAAATGAAAAGGCACTGGTCTTGCAATTCGGTAAATTAAAAAGCACGAGCAATAATAACTCAAGCTTTGTTTTTGCTTGGCCCTACCCTTTTGATTCGGTGATCAAAATTAAGACCTCGAGTTCACGCAGCATAAAATCCAACACTTTTAGTCCTGAAATTAACGAAGCTGACAAAATCATTCAAACAACTCCAAACAAAGCCCTTATCCCAGGCAAAGATGGCTACCTACTAACAGCTGATATGAATATCCTTCATTGTGAGTCCACCCTACGCTATACCATCCAGGATTTGCCAAAATACCTCTTTGATAATGAGCAACTCGAAATATTACTTCACCAAGTCCTCGATAACGCGCTGTTACAGACCGTTTCAGCTCGCAATATCAAACAAGCTCGTCAGCAAAAAGAACTCCGCCAGAGTACTCAATCTCTAGTTAATAAAAGAATCTCTGATATGCAATTGGGCATCGAGATTTTATCCCTCGAGCTAAAAACCTCTTTCCCTCTACAAATGAGAAAGGAAGCCAATGCCTTGAGCCTCGCTTCAAACCAAGCTTCTAAACTCATCAATGAAGCCGAAACTTATGCCAGTAAAACGGTCGATGAAGCTGAAAGTGAATCCGCCAATATCATTTCTAGAGCCGACATTGATACCACAAGCTTAAAAGCCCGCTCAGACGCTTTACTCAAAACCTTTCTTTCACTCAAAGGCCTTTACGACAAAGCACCCCAAATGACCCGTGAATTACTCTTACGAGAAAAAATGGCCGACATTCTCCCAGACCTCGAAGCCGTCTATTTTACCGATCCCGAGAATACCGAACTGCGTCTCTCACTTCCTCGTCGTCCACTCCAAAAGAAAGGGGAGCTCAAGAAATAATTATGTCTACTAAAGAAAACTCATCTTACCGTTACCTCATTTGGGCTGG
The DNA here is from genome assembly GCF_028728065.1 of Lentisphaera profundi. Taxonomy (GTDB): domain Bacteria; phylum Verrucomicrobiota; class Lentisphaeria; order Lentisphaerales; family Lentisphaeraceae; genus Lentisphaera; species Lentisphaera profundi. Next base: position 2,342,954 of record NZ_CP117811.1, read on the forward strand.
TGCAGGACTACTCTTCATCATCAATGCCCAAGTCTTTCGTTACTTTATCGACGATCAACTCTTCCTCACTTCTCTCAGTGGGCTCATTGCAACCATCATCATGCTCATCCCTTTGGTTGCTACTGTCTTTAAAGACTTCAGAGCTGGCGAAAGAAAAATGCATGAACTCGCGATTATTGCGGTGCTCGCAAGCTGCGTCGGCTCAGAAGATTTCACTACCCCCGCCGCCATCGCTTTTTTCTTACTCATTTCACTCGTTATTGAAAACAAAACCGCTTCAGGCGTTAAAGCGTCCCTAGAAAAGCTTGCCAAGCTCGTCCCAGGCAAAGCCATGCGCCTGGATAAAGATGGCAAAGTCACTGAAGTTGAACCCACTGATCTCACTGAAGGTGATATCATTCGCATCCCCCCAGGGGAAAACATCCTTGCTGATGGTGACATCATGAAAGGAAAAAGCTCAATTAACGAAGCCAATATCTCGGGTGAATCTCTCCCCGTTGATAAACAAGAAGGCGATGCCGTTTTTGCGGGTACTGTCAATCTTAATGGACTTCTCGAAATCCGCGTTACTCGTGCCGGTAAGGACACTACTATCGGTAAAGTTCGCGACTTGATTATGAATGCCGAACAAACTAAACTGCCTTTCGTGCGCATGATCGATGAATATGTGCGTTTCTATGTTCCCATTATCTTAACTGCCACGGCTCTTATCCTCTACTTCAATCCTCATGCAAATGATACCCTCATGCGTGTGACTGCAGCTCTGGTTATTGCCTGCCCCGTGGCCCTTATCCTCGCTACTCCCACCGCGATTGTTGCCTCCCTTTCAGCCGCTGCGCGCTCAGGTATTTTAATCAAAGACATTAATCACATCGAATCCATGGCTCGGGCCGATGCCTTCATGTTTGATAAAACGGGTACGCTCACTTCTGGCACCCTCGCAGTTGAGCTGGTCGCGCCCCTGCAAGATGGTGATGAAATTTCACTCATAAAAGCCGCTGCGATTGCGGAGTCGGCAAGTTCTCACCCCGTGGCTCGTGCCGTCAGACGCTTCGCAGAAGATGCCGGCTTTGAAGGAGTCCACCCTGATAACCTTCACGAAGAACCTGGTCGAGGTGTTCGTGCCGATTGGGATGGCCATACAATCCTCGCAGGTAATTTCAAGTGGATGGAAGACAATGGTATTAATACTGAATACTTTGATGCCGCACTCGATGACATTGCCCTTAGCATGAGCTTACTCTACATCAGTATTGATGGCATCCCTGCTGGCTGGCTTGGTTTATCTGATTCCCTACGTTCTGACTCTGCTGACACTTTAAACGATTTAAAAAACCGTGGCATTCGCTATCTGGGCATTGTCTCTGGTGATCGCCAATCTGTGGTCGACATGGTAGGCTCAAAACTCGCGCTCAATGGTCGCAATGGTGGATGCTCTCCTGAAGATAAAGTTAAACATCTACAAGCTCTCAAAGAAAAAGGCTATCACGTTGTTTTCGTAGGTGATGGTGTCAATGATGGCCCTGCACTAGCTACTGCGGACATTGGCATTGCCATGGGAGCAGCGGGCAGTGATATCGCCGTCGAATCCGCTTCAATTGCCTTAATGAATGACAACCTCAATCGCTTGCCTTTTTTGGTTCAACTTTCTAGATCCATGCGCTCCGTAGTTTTACAAAATCTTGTTTTAGGTATTTTTATAATTTTGGGTGGTATGATTCTTGCCGCCATGGGCATGTTACAGCCTGTTATCGCCGCGGCTTTTCAGGTCATTGGCTCACTTGCCGTGGTCATGAATTCAGCTCGCCTCGTTCGCCAAGGCGAAAACTTATCCGGAGATAGCCATGAGTAATGAAGAATTTGTCATCAAAGGTGCTGGTCTACAAAAGACGTTTAAAGATTTCTGGGGTCGCCCCAAAGTCAAAGCGATACAGAATATTGATATTACTGTGCCCAAAGGCAGTATTTTTGGTCTTCTAGGTCCCAATGGCGCAGGAAAATCGACTCTCCTCAAAATCATTCTTGGCCACCTCTATCCGACAGCGGGTCGCATACAGGTTTTAGGAAAAGATCCCCGTGATGTCAAAATCAAACAAAAAATGGGTTATTTACCTGAGCGATCCTACCTCTACAAGAATTTAACTGCCACTGAAACATTGCATTATTTTGGAGAGATCTTAGGTCTTGACAAAAAACAAATCAAAAGTCGTACAGAACAGCTCCTCGAAATGGTGGGACTCAAAAATGCTATTCACCGTCAAGTGGGACAATTTTCTCATGGCATGACGCGACGCATGGGTTTAGCTCAAGCTTTGCTCAATGATCCTGAGCTGCTTATTCTTGATGAACCCACTGCAGGTCTCGATCCCGTTGGCTGTCGTGAAGTAAAAGACCTTATCCTCACCCTTGGTCAACGGGGTAAAACTATCCTACTCACGAGTCATCTACTTGCCGACGTCGAAGATGTTGCCGATGATTTACTGATGCTCTTTGGTGGCTCAGTCCAAGCAAGTGGCAAAGCGAAATCACTTTTACAGGACCAAGATAAAACTCGCCTTGAGTTCCCGAATGTCAGTAAGGCAACATTACAAAAAACTTTGGCTTCACTCAAAACTGAACTCCCCAGTACCAGTATCAATATTACTTCACCGAATCAAAGCCTCGAAGATTATTTCCTCAATCTGGTTCGCACTTCCACGGCAAAAGGCGAATCCACTTCTGGCGCCTCCGCAGGTTCTGGCGTCGCTGACTACCTCAAAGATGACAGTGATCAATCATCAGAATCTCTAGTAGCAGGCGACAGGATTCAGGAATCAGGAGCTACAAAAGAACTTAATCCACAGATTTCACAGAGCAACACAGAGCAAAAAAACTCTGAACCGAATAATTCAAAACTAAACATTCAAAATTCAAAATTAGATACCCCTGGGGCCGCGGACGTCCCGTCCGCTCCAACTTCTGTCTCCACAGCTGGGAGCACCGAATTCCATTCGGCACCGAACTCAGATCTCAATTTAAAAGAAAGTAATCCACAGATTTCACAGAACAACACAGAGCCAGAAAACTCTGCCAACTCTGACCTGAAACCTGTCCCCTCTAACACAACTGACGAGTCAAACCCTGGGACCGCGGACGTCCCGTCCGCTACTACTTCAGTCTCCACAGCTGGGAGCACCGAATTCCATTCGGCACCGAACTCAGATCTCAATTCAAAAGAAAGTAATCCACAGATTTCACAGAATAACACAGAGAAAGACACCTCTGCCAACTGCCAACTGCCAACTGATAACTCTGACCTGAAACCTGTTCTCTCTAACTCAACTGACGAGTCAAATCCTGGGACCGCGGACGTCCCGTCCGCTCCTACTTCAGTCTCCACAGCTGGGAGTACCGAATTCCATTCGGAACCGAATTCAAATTCAGAAAACTCTGACCTGAAAACTGTCCCCTCTGACCTGAAACCTGTTCTCTCTAACTCAACTCAAACTAAATTTCCTGACAACTGCCAACTGACAACTGAAAACTTTAATCAACAAGCTGACCAAAATCCAACATTGCCGGAAGACACCCCAGAAGCGAAAGCTCTAGGCTCCCTCCCCCCTGTCCCCAAATTAGGCCTCAGTGAACATGAGCAAATCTCGATAAAAATGAAGAAAATCAAAAAGCATATTCACCGCACATGAAGAAAGCCCTTACAGTTTGCAAACTCTGTTTACGCTTATTACTTCGAAAAGGCAGTAATAAAGGACTCGCTTTATTGATAGTTGCTATTGCTTTATTCAGCTTCTTTTCAACTAAACATAATGGTGTTTTAGTGGAAGAATTAAAAGTCAGAGTTCTCTACTCATTTAGTATTACTTATACTTTTTTAAGTATTGCGATCATCGCACTCACATGCTTCACTATTCGCCGCCAAATTGATTCGCGCAATATCCATCAACTCTGCTCCTTACCCCTCAGTCGTATTAACATCTGGCTAGGACAAGCTATGGCCTTATTTATTATCGCTTTTTTTCTGCTTTTGACTCTCTATATAAGCATTGGGGGGCAAGCTACTTTTATCAAAAAGATTTTTCACCCGAAGAAAAGCAAGTCCTCTATAAAAGTATTCAATCACCTGTAAAAGAAGTGAAACCCGAATTACTCAGCGACTATGATCTCATCACCAAAAAGGTGAGTGAACGTGGCGGTAAACTGCAAGCCGGTATGCCTCCTGAAATTTGGAATGCAATCCACCTCAAAGTCATTAGCGAGGAACAAAATACCCCAAGTCAAGGTTCAAAAACCTACGAGTTTAATTTTGGTGAACGACCCAATAGCGAATTTTTTATTTTCTATTTCCGGCCCTTTTTCGGCGGTAAAAAAGCCGATTTCCAGATTGATATCCTCCCGGATAGCAATGCGCCTGCCAACTATACTTTAACTGACGAAAGCTCTCAAGCACGTAAAACTTATCTCCAAATCCCCAGCTCTGCCATCCCCGCAGATGGTCGCTTTTTCGTCAAGCTCAGTAATCTACATTCAGGAACAGTTAAGATTCAGCGCAACAATGGCATTCATTGTTCATATGCTAGTTCCAATTTCCAAAGCAACATCATGAAAGCTTATTTTTCTCATAATATCCACCTTGCCGTTTTCATCCTCTTAGGCATGGCCTGTGGAACGGCCTTAACTTTTGCAACGGCCACTTTCACTAGCTTCTCACTTTTTCTCATATCACTCTCAAACGCCTTCTTTGAAAACATTGCCAAAGACATGCTTTTCATGTATGAACCACCAACGAGTACGATTATTGCTTCAAAGACAATTGAAACTTTACTATGGATTGCCAAAGGTTTACAAGCTCCCCCCGTGATTGAAAACCTCGCTTATCACCGTCTTATAGAAAATAATATTTTATGGGGAACTTGGTTACCTGCTACAATTATCTATGCTCTAATCATCAGCCTATTCGGCATCTACCTCTTCAATAAAAAAGAACTTTCTATCTTAGAGGTCTAAATGAAAAAACTTTTTACACTTTTGTTCATTGGGGCTCTATTCTTTAATCAGAATTTTCTGCAGAAGAAGCAAAGCGAACAAGAAATGGTTATTCTCAATGAAGATCTGCCACCATCACTAGCGTTCACAAGTATAGCCTTAGGCCCGCTAAAGGGCATCATCACTTCTGGCTTGCTATGGCGTGCGATGGAGAAAGAAGATAAAAAAGAATACATGGAATCCTACCAACTCTCTCGCATGATCACGGCGATTCAACCACGTTACCCTTCGATCTGGACTTTCCAGGGTTTTACTCTTTCATTTAATGTAGCCGCATCCTATACCCGCCCTGATGAACGCTGGCAATGGATTTTACGCGGTATAGAACTCATGCGTGACGAAGGCCTCAAATATAATCCCGATAATGCTGAAATCCGCCACGAGATAATGCGCACCATTAAGGATAAAATTCAGCAAACGGACCAAGAAGCGATGTTCATGAAGAATGAATGGACCAAGTTGATGCTAAGCTACTTTGATGATGGCGACTACGCAGAACTCCAACGGCTTCGCAAAGCGGCTCCTAATCTTGAAGAGTTAAAACAACGCCCTTACCTAAAAGACTTGGCGTTAGTGGCGAAATCCAATGGTATTGACCTCTATGATTTCAAAGAAAACCCTCCACAACTCAACTCCAATTATATTGGCTACCTTTTTGGTGGTAAATTCCCCAGCGAAAATCAACTCGTTGCAGTCCAAGCCGCAGTTATCAATCTCTACTTTCACGACAAACGTTTACGCATTGAACAAGATTTGAATTTTGATATAAAACGTATGATCCAAGTCGATGAAACTTATGGCCCCTTTGACTGGAGGTCCCACATTGCAACGGCTCTCTATTGGGGCGCAGAAAAAGATTTAGAAAACTATACAACTGGAGGCCTAAACTACACTCGTATGACCTTAGGACTCATGCAAGATAATTTTTATGAAGGCAAAATCATTTATAATAAATCAACTGACTCATTCATTAGAACCACCCATGTCCAAGCCCTCCCAAGCGTCCACCATTTCTATGATGAACTTTTAGCCGTCGACTCTAGCCGTCGCAATAAAAAAGCACACGATTATTTTATTGAGCGCGCCGCCATTATTTGCTATAATATGAATCAGACTCAAGCTGCCAAGGAACTTTTCTCAATCTACAAATACGCTAGCGGGCAAAAAGACGCCACCTTTGAAGAATTTATTTTAGGCTCAATGATTAACACGCTCAGATCAAGTACTGTAAAAGAAACTAAGTCATTAATCGAATCTTTACTTATCTCCAGTTACAAAGCTGCTGAAGCGTTAAACCACGAAATGTCGATGGGTTCACGTAATCGAGCGATGATGATGTATCGAATTTATCAAAAGCAATACAGTAAATCCTCTAAGCGTCTGCCCAAATTTGGAGAGCTTGACCAATCCGCAAAGAAAAATCTCTATGGAGGCAATAAAAAGAAGCTTAATAATTTAGAATTACTATTCAAAACGAGTCAATCAATCAAAGCTCCCAAAGTCTCTACTGATTGTGCTCTTCCCACTGCTGAATAATGAGCTTTCCATCGCTTTGTAAACTCCGTAAGCAAGTAATAATCAGCCGAGTTTTCCTATGTTTTACAAGCTTATTAGTATTCTTACAATTTCCTTTGGCACTTATCTCTCCTTTCGGATCTTCCTTAGGTGATAAAGTTCATTCCTTTGAATGCTCCCCTTCGATTGCCTTGTTCATTCTAAGTTTTGTTTATTTATGCTTTTACCCACCAAGAAACAAAGCTTTTCAATATTTTCTAGCAAGCTCATTTTCTCTTATTAGTCTGTCCGCCTATCTTAATGGCTCCGATCTCCTTTCCTCGGCCCATCTTTTCTCCTATTTTCTTTGTCCCGTGGCTCTTGCTAGTGCTTTTAAAAACTCTCCTCATTTTCCGCTGTGGATTCCTATAAGTCTATTATTAGTAATTAATGCTTTTGTCTGTTATTTTTTTAATCAAAAAGTCGGTATACATGGCAATCAAAATTGGCTGAGTGCCGTCATTGTGACTTGCTCGATTTATTTAATTCATCATATCGGAATTCATTTCAAAGATAAACACCCGTTCACGCGAAATAAAAAAATCCTGCTCAGCCTAAGTATCTTACTTATTTTCATCCTTTGCTTGGCGGTACTCTACAAAACTCAGACCCGTGCTCTTATTCCTGCCGTGGCGGTTTCTCTATTTTATTTTATGCTGTGCCGATTTCCAAAACGTCGCATTCATCTTTGTGTCCTCAGTCTTGTCTCTATAGCTTTTTTGGCTTTCACTTTTCAAGACAAATTCTATCGCCTCAGCCTCAAAGATATTCGCCTGCCCCTGCTGAAAGATACCGCCAGCATGATTGCCGATGCCCCCTTCTTCGGCCATGGCCCAGGACAGTTCATTACCAAATTCAGCGATTACCCTAGTGACGAACTCAATATTCGTCTCCATAGTGCGCCCATCTACGAACACCCCCATAATGAAGTCTTTCACATGGCAAGCCAAGGCGGCATTCCACTCACGATCCTTTTCCTTGGTCTCTTGATTTTTCTTCTAAAAAAATCCCTTAAGAATAAGGACTTCTCCATAGACTTGGCTACTTGTATCCTTTTATTTACTCTTGGCTTACTCGATAAAAGCCTGCAACAAGGTGCCAGCCTGCTCTTATTTTATTTCTTCTTGGCTAGGGCCTTAATTCCTTATCTAAGTACAACAAATCCGTATTCAGGCTTCAAGCTTTGGCAACATCTTGGCGCCTTATTAAGTTTAGCTTTATTAACACCTGCTTTAATACAGCAGAGTCGAGCCTCATGGCATTTTAAACAAGCCGATGAGTATTCTCATACCAACGAACAAAATAAACTTAAGCAAGCCCACTACCATTTACAAAGGGCTCATCACTTAGCTCCAGAAAAAATTAACTATGCCTACCACTGTGCTCGCTTGGAGATTCATTTGGGACAACTCGAAAATGCCTGGGATAAATTAGAACCTATTATTAATAGCTATCCCTATTACAACCTTAGTCTCCATCAGCAGGGCAAACTTTTCGAAAATCTCGCCCTTCAACAACATGACCCCGCTAGCCGTACTCACTTACTCAAACAAGCTTTCCTTGCTTATGAAGCGAGTTGCAAAGATCGCCCATGGGATTTAACGCGCTATCCTGTATTTATTTCTTTGTCTCAAGAGCACTTTCCCGATAAAGAAAAGGAGATTAAAAGCACTGCTCTAAAATACTTTGAGAAAAAATATCAATTCCGTGATGAATTTTCAACTCCCACTCAAATTTTATACAAACAGTATTTAGCGGCGCTCAATACAAATGATTCGTCAAGAATCCAACAGACTTATGAACAACTTATTTATTATCTCAAACTCCCCAAAGATCCCAAGTGGCAGAAATTCTATTTGGATTCTCTAAAGCAATAGCTTGCGCCTGCAGTTTAGGTATCGCTTTGCTGAGTCCTCACGCTCTTTAGTGTGAATTAGTGCTTTTAAATAAAAAAATGGAACCACTAATCAACACTGATCTTCACTAATGTAAATAATTACTGTGATAGTCTTAAGTCCAAGTAAGCCTTGTTACAGTATAAAACCCTAGAAACTCTCAGCCCAATTCGTATAATTAGCGAAATTAGTTGTTCCATTCATAATTAAAAATTGCCCATCTCTCCGTGCCATTCCGTGCACTCCGTGGTTCAATTCTTTTATTCTTCTTCCTTTGTTTTTCCATTCAAAATTAAAAATTCAACATTTAAAATTACCCCTTCTCATCTTTCCTCCGTGCCTTTCCGTGCACTCCGTGGTTCAACTCTTTTATTCTTCTTCCTTTGCTTTTCCATTCAAAATTAAAAATTCACAATTTAAAATTATCTCCCCCCCCTATCTGTACTATCTGCTAGATCTGTGGTTCAATATCTTCACTCTCAGTCCAATTCGTATAATTAGCGAAATTCGCTGTTCCCATTCTTTTGCCCTTCATTTAAAATTATCTTTCTTTCCCGCTCAAAACAAAGAAAAATTAACTTTTTTTAAAAAAAATGTAATTAAGCTCTTGCGGTGATTCCTTTTTCTTTCTAGAATGAAAGTGTCCTAAATAACCTAAACAAAAAACAAGGAAATAAAAAATGAATAAAAAATTCACATTAATCGAACTTCTCGTTGTTGTTGCCATCATCGGTATCCTCGCAGCTATGATCCTCCCAGCTCTTGGTACGGCTCGTGATAAAGCACAGCAAAAAACTTGTACGAACAATCTCAAGCAGCTTGGTACTGCCATGGTTATGTACTTCTCTGACGGCACAGAGAATGACATCCCAACTGGTGGGACTTACATCCGTCCAGTAAACGCGGTTGCTACTGCTGGTACTATTGGTAATGTATGGGAACTCACACCCGGCACTCTTTCTTGTAACGCTAAACGTGAGGGGATAAATGACTCCGACGGAAAAGTCTACATCGACTGTGAAAATGTAAGCGGAGGTCCTTTCTCTTCACTTGAAGACCCGCAAACTCGTATTGCTACAGACGGCCTCGTAGCTGGCGCTAGTGATGATGGCTCTGATATCCACTCTTCAGGTAAAAAAGCTAACGTTCTTGCTGGCGACGGTCACGTAGAGCCAACAAACGGTGGCTGGCAACAAGTTGATACTGAGCTCTAATTCTAAAGTCATTTAGAATTTAAGTTTCAATAAGCTTGTCTCTTCGGAGGCAAGCTTTTTTTTTGTGCCTATAACTAAGTGGACGTACTATCTACTGAGCTTACGGCTCCTGACCTGAGTTAACGCTTCGCGCTGAGTTAAAAGTTCTTTTAGTGTGTATTAGCGCCTATTAGTGGTTCCTATCTTATCCTCCTCTTATCCTCCATTTAGAATTCATAATTAAAAATTGCCCTTACTGCATTCGTATAATTAGCGAAATTCGCTGTTCCCATTCCAAATTCAGAATTAAACATTACTCCTACCCATCTGTGTAAATCCTATAAATTAGTGGACAGCTATCTTCCAGTTATCAGCACCTCTAAGTATTAATTTTCTATTAAATAACAATCTTCTCATTGACAAGTAAGAAAAATTTCATTACAATCAAATTATGAAAAAATTAAAATTCACACTTATTGAACTACTCGTCGTCATTGCTATTATCGGAATTTTAGCATCAATGATCCTCCCCAATCTTGCCAAAGCACGCGACAAAGCCAAGCAAGCAAATTGTAAGAATAATTTAAAAAGTTTAGGAACGGCATTTCGTATCTATTTTTCAGACCAGCCCAATGAAATGATACCCGATGTCGCTACAAAAACAAACCTAAACTCCACTCACCTTTGGGTGACAACTTTTGATCTCCCAGAGGAATTTCTCTCTTGCGCTGCAAGTAAAAATGGCAATGGCTCCCAAAACTACCACAATATCACCACAGGGAATAGGCAATGGGGTGATTTGCTTACTGATAATGATTCAATTATCTTTGAGGATCGTGTCACACACAAATTTGGTGATAACGTCAACAAACTCTACCCTGATGGTCATGTGGAGTCTGGAGTTGCTAGCCCCTAATAGAACTTATTCAAAAGCATATTTGAGTCGTGGCATTAATTTCAATATACTATCACGAATAAAACCCTCTCCCAAGAGCTGTGTCCAATGGCGCTTAGGCTTATCGCAACTCTCTATATAAGTATTTATTGCATCCCTCTCTAAATCAAAGAGCTGCCTTTTCTCTACATCATATACAGTTATTTTGTCGTCTACTGTAGAAACTAAAGTATTGTAACGAATATCTATATAATCATTACCCTTAAGTCGATAATTATGATTGAGTGGGTAAGCCGTATATTTATCTCCACAAGTCAGCTTGAGCATTGGGTTCACCACCCAATCCCCAGAGAATAGCTCTATATGATCAATACTACCCATTTCACTATATTGATGGCCGACGAAATAGAGTGTTTTCGACCCTTGGTAATTTGCTAAAGATGACTTCATTGCCTCTAATGAATCATCTTGGATCTGAGTCCATTTCTTCCAGTGAAAACTTATCCCTACTATGCTAATAAATAGACAGGCAAAGACTAGATAAAACTTTTTATTATTTAAAAACGACAAGCCATAGACCAAGACTAAACAAGAAAATATATTGGTTCTATTTCCTAAGTTAAAGGCTATATTAGGATAACGACCCGTGATCGCAAACATGCCAAAGCTAATGCACATAATGAGGACTAAGGCAAGAAGTAAATCCTTATCTAATTTTATTTTCATCTCTGTACAGCATGAAATTTTCTTTCGGTATTTATAAAGCACTATACAGATTAGACTGACTAAAAGCGTTAAAATGAAGCTCTCCTGATAACTGTAATAGAGCTTCAAGAAAAACGAGGGCCCCATAAGGGCGTCTATACAACTTAAGATTTGCATCAAGACCTGCTTACACAAGTGTACGAAGCCAGTCCCTTCAGGGATCCTCTGTATTCCCACATTCATTATTTTTGTCGTATACAAGTAATAAAGGGTATAAACAAAATTAGGCACGTACAGAATCAAGCTTTCTCGCCATGACATCTTTCTCCACGCTAAAAAGGTCAAAGCAATTGCTGGCGCTGGCGATCCATAGCTAATAAAACTTCCCATGATTGCAAAAGCTAGGGCATAGCCCTTATGCTTTTTTTCTAATAAATAATAAGCATAGAGGTACATCGAGATCGTCACCATCAAATATTGGCTTAAAAACCAATAGACTGTCGCTTCATGCGATGGGTAGAAAATAAACAGAAAAGAAATTAAAAGAGCGCGCTTCTCTTCCATGAAAAGAGAGAAAAAACGAGCACACATATGAAGACAAGCAATGACGTAAAAAATCTTCATTACATTCAGCAACCAATAACTCTCTTCTGTACAGAAATAATAAAAAATGACATGTGTCACTTGCTCAAAGGGTAGACTTAGAAAAGAATTACTTAATTCAAAAGCTTCAATAAATGAGGCTTTGCTTTCTTGATGCAGGATAAAAGAATAATCATCCGAGTACACCCCTGTACCTGCAAGTAAGGCGATTATAACACAGGATAGAATAATAAATAATTTTCTAGTAGACATATCTAAACTTTTTTCACTAGGGCGAATAAGGATAAACCAAAAGGAAAAGTCCCTTTCATTGACAAATAAGAATTTTCCAGATACAGCACTTGACTGAGTAATTTATTGAGCCATTTATGGGGAAGTTCCACATCGGATTTCATGGCGCCTCGGCGAGATTTCTTTCTAATGAGCCGAAGCATGGCCGCTAGAGGAAATAAAAAACAATTGCGGTAAGAAAGTAGCTGAATCTCGAAGCCCTCCGCTAACAATAGATTTTTTAATTCTTCTTTACGAAAACGATGTACGACATGCACCGCCTTATCATGGGAACTTTTTAAAATGGGAAAAGCGGGTAAATTTAACAACAACAATCCATCTCGGCTCATGACTCGGTATAATTCACCTAAGGCTTGGCGACGTTCTTCTTCGTCATCAAAACAATCTAACACATCACAACTTACGATTGTATCAAAAGTCTCATCGCCAAAGGGCAAGTCCCTTATATCTCCTTTCACTAAGCTATTTGCCACCTTGGCACTTGCTAAGTCTAAGGCTTGCTCGGAAAAATCTAAGCCCACGGCATTGGCATCATTCAGTAGCTTGAGAAACTGTCCCGTCCCACAGCCCACATCTAAAAGTTTTGCATGATTTGAGGGGATGAAATTCAACAAGCAATCATGAAGCCCTTTATACCACCAATGCTCGGCTTCCACCTGAGCCATAGTCACATACTCTTGCTCTTCCATTAGTTTTTATCCCAGCTTTGGCGTACAATAAACTGTGGTGTTTTATTAATAGTCATAAATAATGAACCCACATACTCTCCGATTAGACCCAACATAAGCAATTGCACACCAGAAAAAAGCATGACTGCAATCATCAAGGACGCCCATCCCAAGGGCATACTCGGATTCACTGATTTCTCATAGAAAGTAATCAGTGAAAAAACAAGTGCACCTAAATTGATCACAAGCCCCAAATAAGTACACATTCGCAAAGGCAAGACCGAAAAATTGATAAACATATTAAGCCATAAGCGCACGAGTTTTTTCAAGGTATAACCAGACTCACCCTCACCGCGATCCGCATGATCAACTTGCACTTTTGCAATGCGCTTGGTGCTTCTTAAAACTAAGCCATCAAGATAGGGATAGGGACCATCATATTTAATGATTTCATCAATTAGAAAACGATTAATACATTTAAAGCTTGATAAATAAAGATCCTTAGGTTTTTTAAGTAAAGCACAAGCAACGAAATCATTAAATTGACTGCCTAGGTTCCTAAACCAATGATGCTTTTTTTTCTGATAATAGGAATAGACCACATCAGCTTCACTTGCTTCCATTTTATTGACTAAAGACAAAACCGTATGTGGTGGATTCTGGAAGTCATCATCCATAATAATGGCGCAATCACCCTTAACTTGGTGCAAGCCCGCGAGAACCGCACTATGCTCGCCAAAATTACGGGCTAATTCTACATAAGTGATAATCTCGGGATTGTCTTTTTGTAAGCTCAAACAAACTTGATGACTATTATCTGGACTACAGTCATTAACCAAGACCACTTGAAATAAACGCTCCTTAAGATGTTTACGCAATTCATCAAAGAGGCCTACAATCGAGCTCTCTCCATTGTATACTGGTATAACTATACTTATATTCAATTTTATCTACTTTTTTATTTTGACTAGAAGCCAAAATATACCACGACAAGCCACATAAAACCCCTCCAAGTTATGCCCTTTTTTGCTAAGCTTAAACAAAAAATCCATATTTTCATACTTCTCATCGTACTCTGTACCATGGGCTCTGTGATCTATAATCATCTTGATGAACTTAAGCAACTGCCTAAACTCTCTATAGAGCTCTATTTTTTCGCAAGTTTATCTCTTTTATTGATCATTTTTAGCAATGGTTATATCTACGATAGCCTAACACAAATTCCCTCATCTAAATTATCTTTTAAGGAATCATGGCACCTAGCCATGGGCACCTCCTTTGGGAATTTATTTGGACCTCCTAAATCAGGTTTAGCCCTGCGTGCCTTCATCTTAAAAAAGAAAGGCTTCCCTTACCCATCCTATATAGCGCTCACTCTTGTGGTTTTAATTTTAGCGACTGCCATACAAGTTTCTCTTGCGAGCCTAAGTTTTTGTTTTATGAAAGCTATTCCTCAAGAACTACTCAAGGTCTTTTACCTTTGCATCGCCTTGAGCAGCCTCTGCTTCATAACTCTTTGCCTTCATCGTCATATTAAAAAAATCCACTTAAAAAAATTCCCTTTTAGCCAAGAGATTAGCCAAGCTTTTAGTGATATAATTTCACGAAAACGCCCACTACTAAAGGCAATAGCTTTCACTGTTTTCAACACTCTTGTCGGTGCCCTGTTTTTTTATATTCTTTTAGATTTTTTCAATTCCGCTCTCCCCTTCACTCATTGCCTACTTATTTTCTCTTTATCTGGCTTACTCACGGCCTTGGCCATCACCCCTGGCGCTATAGGATTTTTCGAAGCTCCCGCACTCTTTTTTAGCCATGTTTTTCACATCCCCCAAGGCTCCATGATTGCTTGCCTGATTATCTATCGCATGTTTGAGCTTGGCCTCTCATTATTTTTTGGCGGCTTTAGCTGCACGAGATTTTATCGCCAAGGCTTTAATATCATGAAAAAGTCAGTCCCTGATAAGAAAGAAATACCTCATCAGGCTCTTGATTAGAATTATTTAAATCAAAATCTCCTTAGCTCAAGTCGATTTTTAAGCTTTGTCCCTTTACACTAAATTATCATTATTTTTATTATCATTTATTATGACTTACGATCTCATCACCATCACCTGGAACTCAGAAAAAACACTACAGCGCACACTCGACTCCGTAGCCGCTCAGAAACAAGCGCCTCATCGCTATATTTTCATCGATGGTGGATCCGAAGATAATACCTGTAAAATTATTGAACAGTTCAAGACTGCTCACCCCGCAATTGATGTGATTTTAGAACAACAAAGGGCCAAAGGGATTTCTCAAGCCTGGAACCAGGCGCTGCCCTACTTGCAATCCGAACTCGTGGCTTTGCTCAATAGTGATGATTGGTGGTTGGATGATACCATGTCCCGCGTGCTTCATCACTTCAACAACGATCCAAGCAGCGATATTCTCTCGGGCTCCATCCTTTACACCCAAAACGAAAATGACCCCGCCCCCAAATTAATGAGAACGAGGTCATTGAAACTCTTTCCAGTGCTGATGCCGATCATGCATCCCGCCTGCTTTATCAAAAAATCAGTCTATGATGAAATTGGTGGCTTTGACGAAGAACTCAAGACTTCGATGGATTACGACTTCATCTATCGTTGCTTAAACGCTAAATGCCACTTTAAAAGTGTTAACGAAGTCTTCACCTATATGCAAGCCGGCGGTATGGCCAACGCCAATCGCATTCGTGCTCGACAAGAAACGCGTGATGTAGCGCTCAAGCACGGCCCTCTTTGTATACCGCGAGTTGCCTATCTAGCCAGAGTTTTAAGGAATCGGTGAATCAACATGAATGATATCTCCCTGCCGTCTTTTCAAAAATAGCTTCAAATGCTTTTTAAAAAGTCCTATTAAGCCCACTTGCTGCCCACGAATCGAGGTGATGGGCACATCCGAAATTTCGATTAAACGATTGATGTAAGGAATATATAAAGCATTGATGAGTACGTTTTTATTCGTTCCGACAAAATACGTACTAAGGTGACAGTCAAACTCCCTCATATTAAGTTGCTTTAATCCGTGAAAATGGTAGAACAGGAGAGCTTGTGTGTCCACTACCACTGCCTCACTCACTATCTCCAAATGATAATTACCCGCATTCCAAGGGGCTAAATTAGCACCAGGATGAGTAATGATTTTCACACCGTCAAAAGTGCTTGGCCAAGTATCCAAATATTTTTGATCCGCAAAACGATCATCCTCATGTTTATCATAACACCACTCAATACATTTCTCCCGCCACTCATTCAAGCATTTCAGCCCTTCATCGTTATACTTCCAAGTAATCCAGCCAACGTTATAGACTCCATTTTTAACTGCCCCCTTTTTCAGCATACCTTCTGTATAATTGTGGGGTATAATCGCAATATTGGCATCCCCAATTTCCTCAAAAACCTTTTCAAATGAATCAAAAAAATAAAGATCTGCATCTAAGTAAGTAATGCTTCCTATATTTTCTCCTGTAGCTAAGACATAAAGAGGTAGACAGGGACTCATTGTGAAAAAATATTCAACGCGACTACGGCTTGATTCACATTTTTTAAGTTGAGGATCAAAAATTTCAAGCTCTTCTAAGCGAACTAATTTAACATGACGCAAATTCCGCTCTAGCATTGACTCATAACATTTATCCGACAAGCAAAGTACCCAAAGAGTAAACTCATCGCCATGTTCACTCAATGACTTATAGAGTAACAGACCCCTCGACAGAAAATTATGATCAAAATAGGTACACAAATGTCGCATAACTAATCTTTCCGCCGATAAATAAAACCTTTGCAATTAAACCCGCTAGTACTTTCTGGTGAGTCATACTGCGCTATCAGATCAAAATAAGGTTCTAAAAAAGTATGTACGGAAGCTTCGGTCAATAACCGTAAGGGATAACTAGCAGGATAGATTTTTGATGAGACCTTTTGTATTGCAATCCGCTCTTGTGTACTCGGCGAAAACAATGTCCGATCGAGACAAATGAAGCGACAGCGTGTAGCCATTGCTTGCTCCAGAATTTCCCAAGGGTTTTCGAGATACTGCAGAACACTGCTCATCAAAATGATATCAACCTTATGCACATCTGCAAATGCCCTAGAAAATTTCAAGCGATCCGTCACAAACTCCGCGTTTCCACATTCGACAAATTTTTCTTGTTCGATAACGGTCCAACGATGATCTATAGATTCTAGCCAGTCTCGGTAATAATAATAGGAACAACCGAGTGCGCCCCCAAAATCGACCACGTGCAGTTTATTGTCTTCCACCGCGCGTAAAACCGTGCAAAGTACTGGCCAAGAGTACGGAATTTCATCTAGTAACACCGAGTCTCTTTCTGCCACTCGATGTCCATCGCGTACTTGCCACATCGCTTCACGTACTTTCTGAAAAATATTTTGACTATCATAACCACCACTAGCACGCGTGGCATCTTCCCAAGAAGAATAATGACCCTTAATCGAATAAGCTGCCATCAAGCGCTGCAGTGCGACTGTCACGAACGGAGGCAAAACTTTTTTTATCAAAGCTTTCATTAAATTTTATTCTTTGCCGTTGGTGTGAATTTAGATAAAACAAAACGTTTAAGCCTCGATGTGAAGCTGCTATAGCCGCCTAAATGTTTTGCCACAATGCCCCTAGCATAAGCATCTTCTTGCAACTCTCGAGGAAAATAACTTATGGGCTCCTTGCGCAAACTCACATCAAATTCTGCTAGCGATGGACAGTGAACCCCCGTACCATCTACACCTATATTATGCACTAAGCTAATACCCGGATAAAGACCCAGTTTATTGTGTAGAAAAGTTGATGCATACCAACGTATTGCCCATGAGTTAACATGTCCAGAAATTTGCTCCTCGAGCATTTGAGTATATCTGAAATTTCCATCCAAATCAAAGCTATTACCCAAATGATCTTTTGTTAATTTCTCTAATAAGTTTGCTCCATCGCGTTCAAACAACTCCCAACTTTCCCTCCAGGTCGCCCAACCCCAACAATCTGACATCTGTAAGAAAAAGGCTTCTGGAAGTGTTTCTTTAACTGGATACATATAAGCATTTATACTGGCGACTGCATCATCCGACTGATAACGTTCCAAACCCTCATTCATATATTTTAAAAAAAATGGTGAAGTGACCATATCATCTTCCAAAACAATCACTTTCCCATACTCATTTACGACTTTACTAACCCCCGATATAATCGACTCCGCCAGCCCTAAATTTTTTTTCTGTTCAATAATTTTAATCGACTTAAAACTATTAATTGTCTTGATATACTTTCGTACATTTTGTACTTCCTCAACCTGATCATCATTTTTAGGCGCATCCGAAAATATAATTAAATCACTCAGTGGAGCTTCAATATTCATTTTTAAGGCATCAATAGTTTGACGTGTATGATTTACACGGTTATAGACAAAAATAACTATGGGTGCATAACTAGGCATATTTATTTATCCACATTTTGGATGACTTGTGTAACTTCACTTGCATCGCTAGAGAATGACGTTTGAAATTTTTGCCGTGAACTAGTTTCATACAGTGACCTTCTCTACGAGCATGACATTATTTAAATATAAATTATTGTTCTTGGGCAATAATAGGCTCATGAATAAAGTCATAATATTCAAGGGTGCTATCAGTAGTAAAGTCAAAAGTAAATTCAACCACTTCATTTTTGGAAATAATCCATATACATAAGCAATAAATAACTGTGCACAGGTTTCAAAGGCTGTTCCACTCTTATGGGCTTGAAGTATTTTAAAGCCATGTTTTTCAAGCAATGATATTATCCCATAAGATGAGTACCTAGCAAAATCATGAGGTACTTCATGCTCTTCCCAAGCAAAAGGAATGGTAAACAAAAGTTTCCCTCCTGGTTTTAGCACCCTATGGAGCTCCTCCAGAATTTGCTCTAGGTTAAATATATGTTCAAAAACCTCGGAAGCAAAAAGGGCATCTACACTCGATTCCTCGAAGGGTATTTTTTTGCCATCATAATAAATTTTCCCTTCTTGTTCTTCACACTCATGACCACTCTCTGCATAATCGAGCCCCGTATAAGTAGCTACATTAAACAATTCCTTGTAGGGCATAGCTCCACAACCGAAATCAATAAGATCTCCCTTTAATTCATGGCTGAGTAGCTTAAGTTTTTTATGCAGTCCATTACGTACGAAATAAAAAGGATTTATAAATAAGCCTAAAAAACTAGGCAAAAATAGCTCTCTATGATACAAGTTTCTGAGTTGTTTTTTCAATGATGCCCTAACGTTTAGTTTATATTGACTGTGTAAGCTTAAATATTGAATTCGTTTCACGATTAATCAACTAAGCTGTAAGATGAGTGCAATGTACTCATATGGCCTGATCAAGAAATGACAATCCTTGTCGAGGGGCGGGGGGGGATGAAGCCCCATAAAACCAATAACTGCGTTATCTACCTAATCGTGGATCCGTTTTGATTGTAGTTTTAAAGCGTATAATTAAATTACTCATCACATTTTCTGCTCATCACATTTAAAATAATCAGCTTAAGCGTAACCGCCCAAACCTTAAATAAATTTTGGGGTAAATAGGGCCAAGGACAGGCTAGTACAAGAAAGCTAGTCCTATATATCGGATTGATCGGACACTTCTTCGAAAATAAGCGCCACAGAAAATCCAGTAAATTTTCCGCCCCTTTTTCAGGGTGATGGTAACCAGATATTGAGCTATCCGAATAAAGTCGGAAGGCTTCATCCGTCTTCAATTTATATCCCTTCGTGAATGCCCTCATAGTAAATTCGTAATCCGATAAGTAATGCGGTAGCAAGCGGGGATAAAAACCCCCTATCGCTAGGAAGTCTTCAAGCTTTAATATGAGTCCGCGAGTCGAAAGACAATTAATTTCTGATGCTTCTTTCGCTTGCTTAAAGGAAAACTGTCGCCAATCAACATGCACGCCGGCATCAATTTTCTCGCGACTTTTTTTGCAGTAGGCCTCGGCCAAAAATAGGCTATTAGGCTCTAAGCCCTGCACGCCCATGGCAAAAAAATCACTTGTTAATTCTACATCATTATTTAAAAAAATGACTAAGTCATTGTCATTAACGCTATTGGATTGAAAATATTTGTAGGATTGATGTAGCGAGCCACCCCACCACAAGTTGCCCTGCCCTTGAAGCAGAATACTATCCGGAAAATATTCCTGGCATAATGAAAGTGATTCATCCGTTGATCCATCATCAACTAAAATGAGCTGAAAATTCTCGTAACTTTGAGCTTTTAGACTCTCTAAAAATTCTCGGGAAACTCCATTAAAAAATGGTAGCACCACATATAGTTTTGAGCTTTTAACTTCATTCATTTATTTAACTCAATCAGATGTTTTCTTTCTGAGCACGACGGTGATCGAGTCGCCTCGACCAAGCTTATCTGCTAAATAATCAAAAGGCAGGCATATTAAGGATATCGTCGCCCACACCATATTTTTTAGATGGCCTTTTAAACTTTTTTTAGCTGGTGCGCTATCATGATTAGTAGCACTTTCAAGCACCGCTTTCTCAGCTGCCCAAATACGATTCGCCTCTCCCTTCTTGGGGTATTTCCATAAGGACCTAATTTGCATGCGACTCCAAATGGGTGGTGTCACAGTTTTATAATCGATAATTTCTAAATCGCTCATCTTAGCTAAAGCGCTAATAGATTTTTTTGTAAAGAAGTTAATATGATACGGGACGTGCCAGTTAATCCAAAATCGCCCGAAGATTCGTCGATGCCATGAATTTAAGTTTGGAAATGAAAGCACGATCAAGCCATTTTTACTCAAGCGCTCGGTGGCCGCATTTAAAAAAGCTTTTGGATCTGGCGTATGCTCCAAGACTTGATTTGCGGTAATGACATCAAAGCTCATACCAGGAAAGGGTTTGTCTTCCAAAAATGCACTCTCCACTTCTAAATCTAATTCTGCAGCAATTTTTTTTGCACTCGGATCGGGATCTAAGCCAAAGGTTTCAAAGCCCAAAAGCTTCATGGCGTATAAAAAATAGCAGGCCCCCGCGCCCACATCCAAGAGCTTGGCACTTGGCTTTAGGAGATCGATGGGGAAGCCCTCGGCACCTTTCTTATCGGCGATTTGCGTTGGATTCATCCCTGTGAAATTATTGCGTACTTGCGCCGCATTGGTTTTACTATGCGGGTAATATTTTTCATATAACTCAGGTATCTCTCGGCTCTCTAAAGGCGGAGTTGTTTGCGCAAACTGACATTGCTTGCAATACATAATATCAAAATACTTGGGATAAGCAAAACGATCATCATACATATTTTTATGTAGTAATCTTAACGCTGCCTTACAAAGTGTACACTTCATTTACCGATTCTCGGGGACGTAACGATTTTTTTTAGGTATTGACCATAGTCAGTTTTCTGTAAGCGTTCACTCGCGGCAACTATATCATCTTTGCTCAACCAATCATTCATATAAGCTATTTCTTCCAAACAAGCTACTTTTAAGCCCTGTCGATCATCCAAAGTATGGATAAACTGACTTGCCTGCAATAAACTTTGATGCGTGCCCGTATCTAACCAGGCAATGCCTCGACCAAAGATTTCTACCTGCAGATCGCCACGTTCGAGGTAGGCTTGATTAATACTGGTTATTTCCAGTTCACCACGCGCTGATGGCTTCACCTTCTTGGCAATTTCAATCACATCATTATCATAAAAATAGAGGCCCGTAACCGCATAATTAGACTTTGGTGATTGCGGTTTTTCCTCAAGCGATAAAACGTCTCCCGCTTCATTAAAGGATACCACCCCATATCTTTCCGGATCGCGTACGCAACAGCCAAAGACCGTGGCTCCCTTTTCCTGCTTGCCTGCTTCTAGTAAAATATTAATGAGACTTTCGCCATAAAAAATATTATCTCCTAAAATCAAGGTGCAGGGTGATTGCCCAATGAATTTTTCTCCGATAATAAAGGCTTGCGCTAAACCCTCGGGCTTTTCCTGGATTTCATACTCAAGATGAACTCCAAAGGTCTCTCCTGTACCTAACAATTTTTGAAATGAATTTAAATCTTCTGGACTTGTAATAATAAGTATTTCACGAATCCCTGCTAACATCAAAACCGACAAGGGATAATAAATCATCGGCTTATCATAAACGGGCAAAAGCTGTTTATTCACGCCTAGGGTGACGGGATGTAAACGTGTCCCCGAACCACCCGCTAAAATAATGCCCTTTCTATTCATTTCCATAAGCCCTTACTGCCTCAATAACTCGTTCAATTTCCTCATCTTCCAACTCCGGTGCAATTGGTAAGGACACAAGTTTCTTTGTCAGTTCATCTACTTTGGGGTTATCTAATCTTGCATATCCAAAGGCAGCCTGTTCACTTACTGGATAAGGATAGTGGATCAAAGTTTCAATACCCTTTTTCTCCATAAAGCTGATAAATGCGTCTCGGTTTTTGACTTTAATGGGAAATAAGTGAAATACCGAACCCTCTTTGAAATCTAATAAATATTTTTCTGGCAAGCCCTTTAAATACTTTTTTGCGAGCTCGACTCGTCTCAAATTCCCCGCATCTAAATACTTAAGTTTAACATTCAGTATTGCAGCCTGCATTTCATCTAGGCGACTATTCAACCCGCGCCTTTCATGAACATAACGTCGCGTTTGACCATAATTCCTAAGCTCGAGCAACGTTTCATAATCTTGCTTAGAATTCGTGCAAATCGCACCCGCGTCACCATAGGCACCCAAATTTTTGGTTGGATAAAATGAAAAACTCGATAGGCGCCCAAAAGTACCTGTAGTACGTCCTTTGTATTGCGCTCCTATCGATTGGGCACAATCTTCAACTACCTCCAGTTTATGTACCTCCGCAATAGCCATAATCTGATTCATCTCACAGCTTTGCCCATAAAGATGTACGGGTATAATCACTTTGGTTTTTTTGCTAATCGCAGCTTCTATACACTGAGCATCAATCAGGCCAGTTTTTACATCTACATCCACGGCGATTGGTATTGCTCCCAATGCTTGAATTGCCGTTATTGTGGGATAGGCAGTTAAATCGCTCGTAATCACTTCATCACCAGGACCAAGGCCAATGCACATTAGACTGAGTATCAAGGCATCCGTTCCC
Source organism: Lentisphaera profundi (assembly GCF_028728065.1). Classification (GTDB taxonomy): domain Bacteria; phylum Verrucomicrobiota; class Lentisphaeria; order Lentisphaerales; family Lentisphaeraceae; genus Lentisphaera; species Lentisphaera profundi. The sequence continues at coordinate 2,365,960 of NZ_CP117811.1, forward strand.
GAGGCCACACCGACGGCATATTTCGTGCCCACGTAAGAAGCAAGTGACTTTTCGAAACTGCTTAATTCCTTACCTAGGATATACCAACCACTTTTTAGTACCTTCTTCAGCGCCATATCGATCTCGTCTTCCAGAGCTTGGTACTGACGATCAAAATTATTAAACTTAACCATTCAACTATTCTCTACATATTGTTTAAATTCATCGTAGTCACGTATATAGTCACTTTCTCGATATACATCAGAAGCCACCACTAACAGTACACAGCCACTGGAGAAATCGTGCATTGTATGCCACAAGTTGACTCCTAAAATTACGCCTTGATTACTGCGATTCATGAGAATATCCTGTTGCTTTTCACCATCATCTAATGTAAGTACAAAGCTCCCATTAATACAGAAAATTACCTGTTCGAGAGCTTTATGGGCATGCTTTCCACGTTCACTCACACAATTCTCTAAATGATTTATGTAATACACGCGCTTTATATCAAAAGGAATATTCTTGCCCACTTCCATGATATTGAGCACACCATCACGCTCATCACTAATCTGCGGTAACTCAACCCAGCCACTATTTTTAACTAATATTTCTTTTGATAACAAAATACGCTCCTTTGTACTCTTTAAATTATTTTTCAGACCCTCTATGACAAGAGATAACTGGCGGGTGAAAGGCTGGCAAGTCCTTCGAGTGAGTCCTAACGGGCAGGGACCTTAAGGGTTTTAGGTGGGTTTTTGCGAAGCTAGTTCGCCGGCGGAGGCTCTCCGCCCAACCGAGGCATTTATAGGTTTTAATAGAGAGGGGCTCTGCCTCAGCCTCGCTCAAAGTACTGCCGTACGGGCCAATAATTTTTATCCGCCTGTGTGGCAACACCCCTTGAGAATCCCAAAGCTAGTCGCTACGCGTCCGCACTTAATATTAACGATCCGATACTTATGGTCCGCCTTCCCTGCTTTAGGAATAAGTTTGAAATAAGGTGTTTTTAGAGAGGTAAACATGCTTCCAATCTCTTAAGCTTTGAAATGTCTGTTTATCACGAGGAAAAAAAGGCCGAACCATTTTTAATGAATCCATTTCAACAAAAATGTCCTGAAGTACTTTTTTGTACTCTCGATATATCCACTGATTCTTTTTAGATATTTTATAATTGTGATAGCATCGTGCTTTATGCGACTCAATGAATCGGAAATTATGAAAATGATAAAAAACTGGTTTCTCATTTTTCTTCAGGTAATTCTCTACGTTCCAAGGTGCTAGAGCGTTATTTTTTTGCTCAAGTATATACACCGTATCAGGGTAAAGTGTGGGCCATTCATCTAAATATTTTTGATCTCCAAACTTGCCCTCTTCATTCCGAAAGTAGCACCATTCCGTACATTGATCTTGCCATTTTTTAATGACCTTGGCCGATTCATCATTATATCGTACGGTCAAAAACTGTATACAAAAACGACCGTTGGCAATACTGTGCTCATACCCGGGCCCAAAAGCATGTTCGGTAATGAGTACACTCTTATTATGATCATCTAATTCTTGAATTAGTTTTTCCGGGTGATCAAAGAAAAATATATCTGTATCCAAATAAGTTATTTCTTTCAGGCTTGGTGTGTGTCTTTTGGCAAAGGCAAAAGTATGAGATGATAGAGTCCAACAATACTCTCCTATTGTGCGATCTTTTTTAGCCTCAAGTAATTCAGGTGTTTCATAATCCAAAAGTCTTAATAGAACTAAATTCTCAAGTTCAAATTTCAGGAGTTGCTCATATACCAAATCATTCATACACAATACATACAGTTTGAAATCAGGTTTACAGTATTTTTCTAGCGATTTGTATAGCGCTACTCCCTGAGGAAGGTAATTATGGTCAAACAGCGTAATGAAATTCATTTGATTCTTCGCTTTAGTAAATAGCCAACATACTCTGCTTTTGCTACTGGCTCAGCCAAGTTGACTTCGCCACCAAGTGCAGCGAATTTGGCTAAAACTTCATAGTCATGTTCCACTATGTTCAACAATTCGCTTTCTTGGAAAAACCAGGCAGGATATGACGCTTTATAGATGGATGCTGGAACCTTTTGCTTTGCTAAACGTGAAGGAGTTTCCTCGTTAACCAAAATGGGTGTTCTATCTATGATAATATAAGGTGCATCCATTCGGGAAATTTCTCTTAAAATCTCAAGTGGGTTCTCCACATAAGGCAAAACACTTGATAAGAGAACTACATTTACTGATTGTTTATCACAACATGCTTCAATGCATTCAAAAAACTGTAATTCTTTATCTTGAAAGTTTTCCTTTCCACATTGAACAAACTTTTCCTGTTCAACAATAGTCCATATTAGTTTTTCAACTCCACTATCTTGTAATATTTTTTTATTCTGATGATATGAGCTGCCAAAAGCTCCTCCAAAATCTAAAACTGATAAACTATTATTATCACATGCCATCAGAAGTCCCGAAAGTACCGGCCACGAGTACTGAATCTCATCAAATAAAACCGCATCACGCTCGAAAACTGCGAAACCATTTTTGACTTTCAAAGACGCTTCTTTAACTTTCTGAAAAATTGCCTCATCATCATAACCTGTACAACTATTTCGGGCATCCTCCCATGATTGGTAATCCCCTGAAAATTGATTGTGTGCCGATTTTTGTAAGCTGCGGTAAAGCTCCATCAAAATCGGTGGACATAAACTTTTTATTAAACTTTTCACTGTGATTTCCTGCTGAGAAAGCTCTTGAGTTTTGAAAAAAAAGTGACTTTCTTTTTATTAAAATAATCCTCAATGAGCCTTTGTGATTTTTGATCTTCTGTGAAATCCTCAGTAAATTCTGTCACTCTTTGCTGCGATATAGAAACATCATATTCATTTGAGCTACCACAGTGTGTTCCCGAATTATCATTACCTATATTCTGAATCAAACTTTTCCCTACATATAAACCCAGTTTGTTTTTCAAAAAAGTTGATGCGTACCAGCGTATTGCCCAAGAGTTATTATTTCCCGAAATCTGCTCTTTTAACATCTGGGTATATCCATAGGCACCATTCAAATCAAATTTATTCTCTAACTGCTGCTTCCTAAGCTGCCTCAACAGCAAAGAACCATCGACTATATTTTCATTCACCCGCATGTGTGGTGTCGTTAATCGTCTAATACTAATTTCAGGGGTCTCAAAGTCACGTGTTTTCGTCTGTGGCCGATCACTTAAAACTCCTGGTCCATACCAAAAATCAAAAATTAAAAGGCCTTCTCTATTTAAGTGCTTCCTTGCACACTTGAGAGCATTAAGAAAATCATTATTTTGGGTTTGGTAGCTCATGACGTGAAAAAGTGAGATAGCACAGTCAAATTTTTTATTCAAGTTAAAATCTCTTATATCGGCCTTCTTACAAGTAAAAGAATTATTTTCCTGACTAAGCGATGTAGCCATCTCAATCATTCCTTCGGACATATCTAAGCCATGAATTTGATACCCATGTTTCAACAGTTCTTTCGCATGCCCCGCAGTGCCACAACCAAGTTCTAATATTGTTTTAGTTTTAGCCTTTGAGTATTTTTTCAATAACTTATCTATATAGCTAACTTCCTGACTATAATCCTTATTATTATAGATCACGTCATAGTATGTAGCATATTTATCAAAATTTTTCATAAATTAATTTATCCTTTAACCTAAACAGCATAGAGTCCTAATATGCGGTTTATTATTAAATTCTTCACCCCGCTCTGAAAATCCGTAACAAGTCCAATAGAGTTATCTTTTTGATTGTTACATCTGTGTACTTTTGATCCCAACTTTAAAATTCATACATTAGTTTTAAGTAAGACTATGAATTTATTGACTTTGATATCTCATTACATACTTCTGCTACCTTAACTTGTTCTTCCTCAGTAATCCCCAAACCACTAGGCAAATAAAACCCTCTTCGGGAAATTGATTCTGCCACAGGATGGACTTCATTTGAAAATAATCCCATGTTATGAAAAATGGGCTGTTGATGCATCGGATAAAAAAATGGTCGCGTCCCAATTTTTAGCTCGCCTAATTTTTTACAAAAATAATCTGCAGGAAATTCTTCTTCTCGTAAATAATTCTCTTTGACTACTAGGCTGTAGACCCAATATATATTATCCGCAGAATCCGTGCTAATCACAGGCTTTTGCACATATTGAGGATCAATCAATTCATTGTACAGCTTTCCTATTCTTCTCTTTTTTTTGATTGCTTGTTCAATATTTTCCAATTGAGCACAGCCTAATGCGGCTTGCATGTTAGTCATCCGGTAATTCCAACCCAGGTCATCATGGATAAATCTTCGTGGTCCTTTAAAACATAAATTTCGCAGTTCTCTACTACGTGTAGCCAGCTCGTCATCATCAGTGAGTACCATACCACCCTCACCGCAAGTGATATGTTTATTAGGATAAAAGCTAAATATGCTAATATCTCCAAATGACCCACATTTTTTTCCTTTATACGTCTGACCATGGACCTCTGCCGCATCCTCAATAATTCGTAAATTATATTTCTTAGCCAAATCTAAAATTGGATCCATATCCACTGGCAAACCATAAATATGCACGACTAGGATAGCTTTTGTTTTCGGTGAAATCTTTTCTTCCATCAAAGAGATATTTATGTTGAAGGTTTGTGGATCGGCATCAATTAAGACGGGCTTTAAACCGGCTTTAATGATTGATTGAATTGGTGAAATGATGGTAAAGGTTGGAGCAATGACTTCCGCGCCTTTTTCTAGATTTAACGCCGAAACCGCCACGTCTAAGGCTGCACTACCACTTGAAACGGCAATACCATGATCCCGCCCCACATATTCAGCCATATCTTTTTCAAAGCGTTTTACAAAAGGACCTTCAGAAGAAATCCATGATGTTTCTATGCATTCTTCTAAGTACTTCTTTTCATTGCCATTGAGCAGTGGTGTATTGACCGGAATCATTTAATGACCTTTAATTCTAACTTGATTAGATTTTATTCCTTCAAAGCGAGTTTTATCCATCTCTCCCGCATAAGGGCCCTGTTTAATTTCAATCATTTCAAGCTCCTCTAACACTTCAAAGCCATGACCTCCTGCAGCTAATAAAATAACATCACCTGATTCAAGTACACAACTCTCAAGATAATCTTGTTCTTGTGTATAAAAATCCACTCGTAATTTACCTGACTTGATGACTAAGGTCTCTTGCGTAAATTGAACATTGCGTTCTACCGCATTATGCACATGTGGTTTTATTAATTTCCCTTGGGGGTGTTTCATATAAGCTAACTGTTGCGAAAATTCATCTGGCGTAAAAAAACTAATGCCTTCTTTGGAATAATTATGTCTCCTGCATTCGTATAATAAGTGCAACACTTCTGTTAATTGCTTATAGCATAAACATCTATTGAGAATAACAAGACTCAGATGTACTCTGCTATAAGCGACCAAACCTAAAACAGAGGAGTCAGAAATGACATATGAACATCTGAGTCTTGAAGAAAGACACTACCTTGAAATTGAATTAAAGGCAGGCACATCGATCACTAAAATAGCAAAAAACTTAAATCGTAGTACAAGCACACTTTCACGAGAACTTAAACGTAATAAAGGTCTCCGTGGTTATCGAAACAAGCAAGCCAATGACTTTGCTCAAGAAAGACACAAAGTGAAACCAAAGGCTATTAAACTAACTGAAGAAGTTAAGGACTATATAGATGAGCATTTACTCAAGGATTGGAGCCCCGAACAAATTGTAGGTCGACTAAAAGATGACCAATCCATCTTACTTCATCATGAAACAGTTTATCAATATATTCTTAGAGATAAAGAATCAGGAGGTGAGCTATATAAGCTTCTACGTCATCAGAATAAAACTTATCGCAAACGTTATGGCAACCAGCATAGTCGTAATGGGATTCCCAATCGTGTGGATATAGACGAACGACCTGAGGCAGCTAATAAGCGAGAGCGTGTAGGCGACTGGGAGATGGATACTATTATAGGAAAAGCTCATAAAGGAGCCATTGTAACTATGGATGATCGAAAATCAAAACTGCGTCTAGCATTGCCTGTGTCTCATAAGAAAGCCACGCTTGTGAAAGATGCAATAATCTCTTTGCTAACACCGATCAAAGATTTGGTTCATACTCTTACATTTGATAATGGAAAAGAATTTACTCAGCATGAGACTATCTCCAAGGAATTGGAATGTAATAGTTATTTTGCTAAACCATATCACTCATGGGAACGAGGCCAAAACGAGAATGCTAATGGATTGTTACGGCAATACTTTCCTAAGTCTATGGCGCTTGATGGTATCAGTGAAAATGAAGTCATTATTGCGGTTGATAAACTTAATAGTAGACCTCGAAAATGTCTGAAATTTAAGACGCCATATGAAGTTTTTGAAAATTTAACTGGAATTAACTTAAGAAAATCAGTAGGTGTTGCACTTACTACTTGAATTCAGGTCTAATAATTATTGCAAGCAATTCCCCTTCATGAAAAAATTCTTTGATCATTATGTACTCGTGTGGTTACAATTCTTCAATTTCGTTAGTCTCTACATTATAAACTGGCATGCCTTTAATCTCTGCTAATCTAGCTTCGCCATTTAAATAACTTAACTTGCCTTCACTATCGCGACTTTCTCTAAACTTTGATTCCACAAAGCCCTGTTCCAATGAACATTCGCGCACCACATCGTTTAGTTTCTCATTCTTTATGAAATAGGCATTATTCCCTGCACTATTACATCCTATGAAAGCGTACCCTTTCTTTTTCGAAAGATTATACAATGCTTTTAACGACGCACCAAAATAAAGATTACTTGTATGTGCCTTTGTTCTATAAAAACCTTTATCATAAGGGACTGTAATGGCTCGCTCTTTTCCAAATACACTATTGTACTCAAGAATAAGGATATCGGAAGATATTTCTGTGATCGCTTCCCAAATCCAGTAGTCATTGCCATCTAAATCTATATGTAAGAGTCCGATATTCTTCCCTAAATTTGCAGCGCTCAATAGGCCGCTAATATTGTCTCTATCAATAAATATTGCTTTTGCAGTCAATTGATATTGCCAAAAATACTCCGCACCCATTAGCTTATCAATACTTGACTCCGAGCCATCCATAACAAATCCTGACCAATTGTCATTCATCATCAAAAATCTAGTGTTTGACTCCTTAAAATCCTCAACACCAAACTCAATGAAACTTGTAGAGGATATATCCAAATTATTAACTAACCATTGTATGATTCCATCATCTCCAAATTGAGAGAAAACTTTGAATTCGACTTCTTTTAATGATTTGATTTGTTTTTTATTTTTAATAGCCTCCGAGAGTACTCTTCCTAAGAGTAAATGGTATTCTTCTGTCTTAGGTGCTTGAGGACTTATATTGTTCAACAATCTTTTTATATATCTTTTCAAAATATTCTAATCCCCTGAATTTAAATTACTTTAATCACTAGATTGTAACAGATAGTTCTAGCTTATTCCCACGAATCATAATCTCCGCTAAAACTATTTACTTTGGGACTGCGACAAGCCTGATACCACTCCAATAAGAGTGGTGGGCATAAATTTTTTATTAAGTTTTTCACTGTATACTATATCTCATCCTTTTAGTATTCTAAAGTTATAATCGCAATGAAGCTCTTCTGAGCAAAGAATCTCGTTCAAACCAATTTTTGCGTCGCTAAATGAGACCCTAGAATTAAGCTCACCCAAAATTACTTTGTAATCATTTCAGGCTGATCATACGCAAAAATATCTCACGTTGTACCACATGGTGTGATATATAATCATCTCTTTAGTATGAGCTCAATAAAAGTTAATATTGACGGTTCCCAAATATTCACACCAAACTCATTGTTTCTAAATCAACGATTGGAAAACTTTTCAATAACGTGGATTTCGAAATTGAATAAATCTGTACATCATTTACTCCTAAAAGTTCATATTGTGTAATTATTTCAGCCGTTGACTTAAAAAAATGTCTACACGCACTAAAATCGGCCGTCTCCTGACATCTTTCCTCTTCATTTTTTTGATGTTTTGCTGAAGAGTAATACCTCATTTCTGAGGTGTTTTCATAAAGAATATAACTGTGATCTATTCCCAATAAATAAACTTCTTTAACCGAAGAATAAATACTAAACATAATAGCATAAACACTCGCCGTTGAAGCGAGAGATACGAATTTATCAAAATCAAACGAAATTTTATTTGCACTAAAATAATAATAAGGTAAGTAATATCGTATTGCGTGATTTTTAAATAAATTATTTTCTTCGATAATCGACTTTACGTTATCTTTATAATCAGACAAACCAAAAATAAGTTTTACCGAGGAGGGAACCTTTTGGTTCATTTCTTTAAGCCAAGACCTCCATTCTTCTCTAGATTGAGGGGGATGAAGTGGCGCCGCTAGTAGATATACATCATTGTAATCACATAAAGAAATCAAGTCTTCATGCACAAACATGTTATTCAAAAAAATAAGCTGATGGCCCCTAATAAGTTTAAGATTTTGATCTTTTATCGACGGTCCACTTCCTATAATGAAACATTTTTTACTTGAATCCAGAGAAAAACTTGATCCCAACAAAAGCTCTTTTTCCATCTTTCTCCAATAGCGTAGCTCGTGAATTTTGCGCTTTAATTCAAGAAATATAGGAGGCATACATTTTTTCAATAAAAGCCGCAAGACACTTACACTCTCTTAAGTTTACTTCTCTGAACTTTTTCGATCTCAAGGATCTCCGATTTTTTATATGTCAATGACTTTTTAATATTTCTTAAATTACGCGCCAGTTTCCTCATCCCATCAGGTTCTAAACTAGCAGCATGATCGGTCCCTTTCCAAGTTCTGTCTAAGGTGAAATGTCTTTCAAAAATATCTGCCCCAAGTGTCAAGGCTGCTATATCTGCTGCAATTCCTAGATGATGACCTGAAAAACCTATATTTTTAACTCGTTTTTCAAATTTTTCTCTCAGTCTAGTTATCTCATACAAACAGATATCCTCAAAGGGAACTGGATAACCCGATGTACAACTATAAAGAATTAAAGAATCTGCCCTGTTATGCTTCTCAAATAACTGTACAATTTCTTCTTCTTCTGCTTGGGTTGTCATACCAAAAGACAAGTGTATTTCACCTGTATAGTTCTCGCAAAGATAGGTCAACATTTCAAAATTCAGATTACACGCCGATGGAATTTTAATAAGCTCTGGATTCAGGGAAGTTATATCTTTTGCAGATGTCACATCCCAAACAGAAGTACTATAAACAACTCCAAATTCTTCACACCATGCTTTCAATTGTTTATGTTGTTCTAAGTCCAACTCTAAAAATTCACGATGTGCACCATAGGTTTCACCATAAGAATTATTAGGGTTGGGGTGAGGTGAGCTATATTGCTCTGCACTCAACAACTCTGGATTACACCTTTTTTGAAATTTGACAACATCAGCTTTACAGTATTTGGCCGCCGTCAAAATCAATTCTTTTGCGATATTCATATCACCTTTGTGATTACACCCGACTTCTGCTATTATTTTCGGTTCCATATATACTCCTTATATTTATCCAAGTATAGGCCTTAGTAGCCTATGCTTAATTATTATTTTTAAAGATTGATTCTGCTATAATAAGATCATGAGCATCATCTATTTCAAAACACCTTTCGGGTGGTGTTTTGTAGATGACTGTTTTTCCGAAAAAGCGGTGTTTGTAATTAATAAACCCACTATAATTCATTACATAAACAGCTCCCGTTTCTAAATACTGGGGTTCTTTTTCTTGTCGCATAAGACGCACTGATTTATCATGATTGATGCCCAATACTTCATTATTATTTTCTTCCCATAAATAGTAATGAAAGTCTGTGACTGCTAGAGCCGTATCTGCCTTCTTTTCTAAAAGCGCCCGAATTGTTCCATCAATATCCTCGGGTATTGTCAATGGAGATGTACATTGTAAAAAAACCACTAAATCAGGCTGATAATTCTCTTTGCTTTTCAATTCTTCCAATACATGTAGCAAAGCTACCTCAGAAGAACTGATATCACCACTAAGTGCATCCGGTCTCATGATTACTTCTGCACCACACTCACCACTTACTGATGCGATCTTCATATCATCTGTTGAAACAATAGTCCGAGTAATAATATTCGAACCTAGTGCGGCTTCTATTGTCCAGTTAATGAGAGGTTTACCACAAAAATCAATAATGTTTTTTCCTGGAATGCCTTTCGATCCCCCCCTAGCAGGGATTATGGCTACAATATTCATGAGTTACAGAATTTATCCTTAATTATTTTCGGGAGAATTTTTTAGTGTAATGTTTAATCATTGGAATGATATATTCCGGATCGACAAATTTTAAGATATTATAATATTTTAAATCTCTAAGGTACTTTGTTATTGTTTCATACTCATTTTGGAGTTCATACTTATCTTGCTTTAAATTATTTTTTTTATATAAGCAACAAACCCCCTCATCTTCGCTTAAAATTTGAAACCCTGAATTAACGACAAGGTAATGTAACAAATTCTTTGTATAGTGATAGGGGTGTGCTCCTTGAAGAAACTCTAAAAAATTGCCCCTATAAGATATTTTAATATTCAGCAGCCCTGGTACTTCTATCAGAAGTAATCCATTAGGGGCAAGTAACTTTTTGATTTTCTTAATTTCTTCTTTAGGCTTTATAAAATGCTCAAAGACATGACTTAAGATCACTAGGTCAAACTTTTTTTTTCCAATAAATTGCTCATAACTACCAACTTTTAAATTCAACCCTTTTGATAGACCATAATCCAAAAAATCCTCGCCATAATCACAGCCCACACATTTATATCCATTTTCATGTAAAGGCATCAGTCCTCCCCCTGTGCCAGCCCCTATTTCTAATACATCACCCGAAAATAGATTCTTTTGTAATATTGCCAAATACTTTACACCTCGCTCATAAGCTGATGAAAATATACGTTCTGGACCTAAATTTGACGAATATAAATCTCTATAATATTTTTGGTAAAATATCTCTAACGAGTCTTGAGTCATATAAGGAGAAGATCTTAAGGAACCACAGTGTAAACATTGTATCGTATCCAATCTCAACCCATAACGATCCACTTTAGCGATTACATTATAATCGCTGTTGTGACCACACAAACAAGGAAGTGATTCATACTCAAATGTATCTAATACATCTTGAATTTTACTGCATTCATCAGCAAGAAGTAATGAGTATGTAGAATGTTGGAGATATTTTTTATTCATAAGTCCATCCGATTTTTTCTACTAATAGTCCACCACGTTTATTTCCTGCATCATAAAGCATTTGGTCATTACTTACAACCTCTAATGGCAGCTCCTTTGCTTCATCGATAATTTCTGTCCCAGGTATTCCCATTGATAACCTTATATAATAAATATCCGTATTAAGGGAGTTTACTGGTAACAATAATGTAGTCGTATAAATACCTGCTGGACGAGTAGTGAAATTTTCTTTATTTAGATCTGTATCTGCAGTGGTAAAAATCACACTTCCATTACTTTTCGATAAATGTAGCGCAACATGAAAACCGGAAATGATTTCCTTTAATTCAAACACAATTTTTATCGTTAACATATTACCAAACTGAACAGAATTTGTCTTCCCGTCACCAAAAATGACCTCGTGAAAACCACCTTTTTCCCGGTTATTTTTAAATTTAAAAATACCACTTTCTCTAACTCCACATCTGTCAGATAAATATTTCTGTGTGATTACCTCGGTTTCTCTGTAATCTATAATATTTCCTTCTTCTAATAAAATGGCATTTTCACATAAGTGATTAATCATGTCCATATTGTGACTTACAAATATTACCGTCCTCCCTTCTTTACCGACATCTTCCATTTTACCTAGGCATTTTTTTTGAAATTGAGCATCACCTACGGCGAGAACTTCATCGACAACAAGGATCTCGGGCTCGAGGTGAGCGGCAACTGCAAAAGCGAGGCGTACATACATGCCAGATGAATAGCGCTTCACGGGTGTATCTAAAAATTTCTCCACTTCAGCAAAAGCGACAATCTCGTCAAACTTCTTTTTGATTTCCCATTTGCTCATACCCATGATCGCACCATTGAGGAAAATATTTTCGCGTCCAGTCAGCTCGGGGTGAAAGCCAGTTCCTACCTCAAGCAATGATGCGACACGCCCCTTGAGGTGAATGCGACCCATTGTGGGCTCGGTAATCCGTGAAAGCACTTTCAGCAAAGTTGATTTCCCCGCGCCATTGCGTCCAATAATCCCAACCCTATCGCCCTGCTTGATCTCGAAATTGATATCCTTGAGTGCCCAGAATTCTTCCTTTTCTTGAAAGTCGGGGTCGGAGCGACCTAAGAGTTTTTTACCAAAGCCCTTCACTCCATTGACAAGCGTATCCCGCAGGGTGCTATAATGAGCTTCCTGCTGATGCTTCAGCGTGTAAGACTTAGAGAGGTTTTCTACTGTAATAATTGATTCTGACATAATTTAAGGTAACAACTAATTTTTCGAATTAAACGAATTAATAAAGATATTTTTTGATAAAACTTGGTTGGTTTTTAACATTTTATTGAGTCAAAATTTAAGGATTAATAATTTGTACCGCAAGGTGTTTTCATTAGAGTTCTTGTGGCGAAGCGAAGTTAACAATCTGTGGCATTCTCTGTTTAACAACTAATTTCACTAATTATACGAATTTAATTTAGGTTATTTGTCTGACAGAATGAATAAGGGAAGAGTTCTGGAAAAATTGCCTTATCATCATAAGTTATTTGGATGATGTTTTTCTTCGTGAATTTTGTGTCATTCCTTGTTGAGGTTTTTAAGTTTTAATAACTATTTTTCAAATTAAACGAATTATTTATAATATTTATTGATAAGTCTTTTGTAGACGAGTGATCTTTCGCCGAAGTTGACAAGTATACCCAAAGGCTTATTACTTGCTTTGAGGTAGTTAATAACTTGAGCCTCATGATTGTGATCTAAGCTTTTGACCGCTTTTAATTCTAAAATGATTTTATCGTAACACAAAAAATCCACATAGAATTTTTTCTGAAGAACTTGTCCTTGAAAAGAAATAGCGAGTTCTTGTTCCCTTTCATTAGAAATACCCGTCTTATTAAACGTGACTGCCAGGGCTTCTTGGTAAACCGATTCTAAAAAGCCTTGACCCAACTCATTATAAACCGTCATGCACGCACCAATGATTGCATAACTCTCTTCTTTTAATAAAATCTTTTCCATTCGTACAATTTGTGAAATTCGTTGTTAGCTTTAAATAAAATCTGCGAAGCTTTTCTCAGTTTTCCTGAAGTACCACAGGCCTGAGAAAAACATGATAAAGACTAAACTTAGAGATAGCCAGAGGCCGGGCCAATACATTTGTGATTCTCCACCAAGTAGACACCAACGAAAACCATCAATGACTCCTACCATGGGATTGAGTGAATAAAGTAATCGCCACTTCTCTGGTACCACTGAAGTACTAAAACCCACGGGTGATACATAGAGCCCGAACTGAACGAGGAAGGGAACGATATAGCGAAAATCTCGGAATTTCACATTGAGTGCCGCGAGCCAGAGGCTTGGTCCAATCGCGGCTAAAATCGCCATAATGAGGAATAATGGCATCAAGAAAATCTTAATATCGGGCATAAAGCCGTACCAAGCCATTACCCCCAGCATAAGCACAAAAGATATAATAAAATCGACGAAGCAAACAATCACGGCTGAGATGGGAATAATGAGTCGTGGAAAATAAATTTTTGAGACCATATTAGCATTAGCAATTACCGAATTACTCGACTCCGAGAGCGAACTCGCAAAAAATTGCCAGGGCAGCATTGCGGCAAATACCATAACCGGGTAAGGAACATTGCCATCCGCAGGAAGCTTGGCTACTTTACCAAAAATGATAGTAAAGACAATTGCAGTTAAAAGCGGACGAATCACCGCCCAAGCAACTCCAATAACGGTCTGCTTATACTTGACTAACACATCGCGCCAAGCCAAGAAATAAAAGAGATCTTTATAATGCCAGATATCTTTTATGTACTGACTTTCAGTTTTTCCTGCTTCTATAATTGTTTCGTGTTTCATGATTATATTTTTTTTAAAGTTTTCTTAGGTTTTAACCACTAATCTGCGCTAATCGACACTAAATCGAATGAAGATGAGTTAAGGGTGACCTGAGTTAGAGTACTTCTCAGTTGGTGTTTTTATTCGTGGAATCTGTGTCATTAGTTGTTGCATGTTTTTTAAAAGCTCCAACAGCGAATTTCGCTAATTAAACGAATTATGATACTTATTAATAAGACGTTTATAGACAAGGGACTTTTCTCCGAAGTTCACTAGAATACCTAAGGGTTTGTTGCTCGCTTTGAGATAATTAATAACTTGTGCCTCATGGTTTTGATCTAAGGCTTTTACGGCTTTGAGCTCTACAACAATTTGATCATAACAGAGAAAATCAACATAGAACTTTTTTGCTAAGGCTTGGCCCTGAAATGAAATATGAAGCTCTTTTTCTCGTTCATTCGCGATAGTTTCCTTACTCAAAACTAGCTCCAGGGCTTCTTGATAAACTGACTCTAGAAAGCCTTGTCCCAATTCATTATGCACATTCATACACGCCCCAATGATTACATAACTCTCTTCTTTTAAAACAATCTCTTTCATTCGTTAAATTTGCGTAATTCCTTGTTTAAACTTTTTAATTGAATATCCAATGAAAGGATTTGTCGAGTTCTACTCCCTCAGGCAAATATTTTTTTTGCGTTGGTTGCTTGGGGTCATACATGCAAACTAATACAGTCCCGTGCGAATGATTATTTAAGTCGTCAAGAGCATTGACTTCATAGTCCAAAAAACCTTGATGATCATTATCGTAAATCGCTTCTAATTCCAAGCCCCATTGCTTGACACCGAGGTAGACGATTTCAGCCAGGTCTCCAGCGCCTAAGAAGGAAACTTTTTTTATGCCCGCTTCCGATAGATCGCGGCAAACCTGCGAACTGAGTTTGCGCGCTTGCTGATAGAAATACATAGAGAAATTCAAAAAACCCATGGTTAAGCGAGTTTTTTCAGCGATGCCCTTTGGAGACAAAAAATAATCCCAGCGGCGGGAATGAACTTTATTAATGTGAAACAAGCCTCGACTCGCCATTTTCTTTAAAACTTCATGAGCCAACTTAATGCTGCAGCCAAGCTTTTGAGCGGCAATGCGGTTACTCAAATGTGGCGTCTCTTCCACATGTTTCAGTATTTCGAGTTCGTGAAGTTCTTTTTTTTCTATCATAATAATTTACTGAGCAGTGCTATTGCTTTCGGCCTCGAATCAAGCTAGAATATGAGCTAGGCAGGCTCCGCATCAAAACTGACTTTCTTGAGCACAGCATTGATTATCGTTTCTTTTGGTAAAGATAATAAAATAAACGATAGAAGTCAAGAGCCACTTTCAATTTTCAGCCGTATTTTTTAAAAATTGAATACGCTGAAAATAATTTTTAATTATGAATGCTTAATTTTGAATTTGGTGCGGACGAGACGTCCACGACCCCAGGGAAAGCTAATTTCGATATGGATCATTCGAGCAAGGTGACGATTAAAATCTGTTTTATCTGTACGATCTGTGCTAGGTTTTTTTGTAGGGTACTCAGTTGGCAGTTGGCAGTTGGCAGAGTTTAATTTTAAATTTTGAATGCTTAATTTTGAATTATTGGCAGTTTGAATTGGATATGTATATCTCGAGCAAGGTGAGAATAAAATCTGTTTTATCTGTACAATCTGTGGTAGGTTTTTCAGTTGGCAGTTGGCAGGTTGAGGGAAACCACAGATCTAACGGATAGTGCAGATAAAAAAAGGCTAATGGTGAATCGGGAAAGATTTAAACCACGGAAGGGCATGAAAAAGGTGTCGGCAGGGGGAGATGATTTTGAATTTTGAATGCTTAATTTTAAATTGGGTATAGATCATTCAAGCAAGGTGAGAATAAAATCTGTTTTATCTGTACGATCTGTGCTAGGTTTTTATGTAGGGTTCTCAGTTGGCAGTAGATTTAGGAAACCACAGATCTAGCAGATAGTGCAGATAGTGCAGATAGTGCAGATGAAAAAGGCGTCCCCTGCGAGAAATTGCCATTCCTCGATCAGACAATAATGAACTTCGCTCAGCCAAGACAGTTAGACTGCCTTAACAAAGTAATCAAGTTTCATTTTGCCACAAAATTAATTTTAAAGCCAAACTTTGAGCCAATTTTATTGAGTGTCTTGAGCGTGGGATTGGATTTATCATTCTCTAATAGACTTAAGGAATTCACGGTGAGCCCAAAGAGTTTGGCGAATTCATTTTGATTGAGGCCTATACTCTTGCGCATAGTTTTGATTGCCTCCCCTATTTCGCATTGATTATTTAACAAATCTTCTTCAAGTTGCTGAATAATCGCCTTCCTATCCTTCGCTAAATTCACAGTGCCTCCAGTTTTTTCATTTCTCGCTTTATCACTGGCAAGCGCTTTTTGATAATGAATTCATCCACATCACAAGCCCTGAGAATCTGCTCTAAATCTTTCAGTTTTTTAATAAAGAGACAAAAGTCCTCATAGATATGGTCACCGTACTGCCCAAGCTCAGCTACAATTTCACGCCAATGAGGCTGACTTCCTTGTTCATGCTTAAACCAAATGGAACGGCGCATAAAAATATCATTAGGATCGTGAAACATCGGGGCAAAATCATAGAGAGGCGAAAGTCGAATCGTTTTTTCTTTTTTCAGCATAGCTGAATTCCTGCCATGATTATCGGGATTGCCCAATAAAACATTCAGCAGATCTCGTTTCAAAAACTCAATAATATCTTGCTCAGGTGATGTGGAATACTTAGCAATCAATTCACAAAAGAGGAAATTATCAGATATTTGCCCACGTTGAGTAATTTGCGCAGTAGAGTACAAAGATTCCAAGCCATAACAATAGCGCTTCCCATCTTTTACTTGACGATCAAAGCGCGGTATAAAGAGTGCCCCATCTTTATAAATAAGCGGCTTGCCCGTATTCAAAGCTAAGTTACGCGCCACCTCGTAATATGCGGCTTCATTTTTCAAGACCTCAAGATCAGCTTTTGTTTTACCCCTCGGAAATTTAACAATGAAATGCTCCTGAATGAGCTTACTTGGCAGCAAGCCTGAATCAACATAGAAGTGATTTTCGCTATCCTTGGCAACTAAAAACTTAGGTGCATCCCCTTGCACATCCGTGGCGCCATCAATCTGCACTCCACAAGCCTTGGCATGAGCAAGAAAGTTTTCATTTTTCTGGATGATTTCATCTTCCGTAAAAGAAACAAAATCTTGTCCGGAAATATTTTTGATAAACTCTGTGGTCAACTCTCCCGTCACTCGTAGGTTGCCAATGGGATTCCATGCACCCACTTGTATAAGAAAGTCATCATCTCCGCGCCCGTATTTCTCAAGCAAAAAACGCTTGCCATTGCCTGAAGGCATTAAATCTAAAATAAAGGCGGGCCAATCTTTATAAGTGAAGAATTCAAAGCTACAATCTAAGCCGAGACTGACTCGCGCTTCTGCTTCGTTATCAATATGCTTAAAGACATAGTCCATATCATATTCCAAAAAAATCCCACGATCATTTTTTTCGAACTTCGCTATGCTCTCATATTTCTGTAAAGAATTATCAAATTTGTAGATCTCATAAAACATAAAATTACCAATATAATAGTTTGTAAATGACCTTTATTGATTATTATATACTAATATTTTAGTATATCAAGCTAAGTACTAGTCAATCCATATATAAGACGGAGTCATGAAGATTTGAAAAAGCAAGTTGAGGGAAACCACAGATCTAACAGATCGTGCAGATGCTGAAGGGACAATTTTAAATTCTGAATGCTTAATTTTGAATTGGATATGTATATCTCGAGCAAGGTGAGAATGAAATCTGTTTTATCTGTACGACCTGTGCTAGGTTTTTTGTAGGGTTGGCAGTTGGCAGTTTTCAGTGTGTCCTGTATTTGAGTTCGATTCCGAATGGGATTCGGTACTCCCAGCTGTGGAGCCTAAATTTGGAGCGGACGGGACGTCCGCGGTCCCGGGCAAGCTAATTTTGAATTGGAGCAAGGTGAGAATAAAATCTGTTTTATCTGTACGATCTGTGCTAGGTTTTTTTGTAGGGTACTCAGTTGGCAGTTTTCGGTATGTCCTGAATCTGAGTTCGATTCCGAATGGAATTCGGTGCTCCCAGCTGTGGAGCCTAAATTTGGAGCGGACGGGACGTCCGCGGTCCCGAGCAAGCAAATTTTGAATTGTATATAGATCCCCGAATTATACGCAATAATATATGGACCTGTAGAAAATCAAAAGCCTAAACCACGAATTAATGAACAACATTCTCAGCGCGTAGCGCGTTTTCTCAGGACGAAGACCATCCGTTCCGCCCCTTATTAAAACACATTTTCACAAAAGAACTTTTATTTTTTGACTTAGGGCGTATTTTTGCGAACTTATATAACAAACATTAGATAATTAGGACACTTACACAATGGCTAATATTGACGCAAAACACGCTGAGAGTGTTACCGGCGCTTTTTATTGCACCGATGCTGACGACGATAACGGCGAAGGCTGCATCGCTTGTGGTCTCTGCTACGGAGCTGCACCAGAATTTTTCCAAGAAGATGATGCAGGCAATGCCTACGTTTTCAAACAACCTGAATCTGACGACGAAATCGCGCTCTGCCAAGAGCAGCTAGAAGATTGCCCTGTTGATTCAATTGGTAATGACGCTTAGTTTCAACTAATCCATCATCACTTCAAAAAAGCTCGCTTGAATGCGGGCTTTTTTTTTGCTTCATTCTCAGGTCTCAGGTTTCAGGTTTCAGGTTTCAGTGTCTTGTGTCTTGTCCTGATATAGCTTGTCACTCCAATAAGGGAGTAAGGGTTTCACCACAGATCTAGCGGATAGGACAGATGAGGGGGCAATTTTAAATTATGAATGTTTAATTTTGAATAAAGGAATTGAACCACGGAATGCACGGAGTCACACAGAGGAAAAAGCTTAAACCACTAATCTTCGCTAATGCACACTAAGACATGGTGAAGAGCGATGGTTTGACGGAGTGCACGGAGATGGATAATTGTAAATAATGAATTTTTAATTTTGAATTAAATATAGACAAAAAGAAATACCTCAGCACGAAGTGCGGAAACTCAGCACGTAGTGCGTAAACTCAGCACGTAGTGCGTAAACTCAGCACGTAGTGCGTAAACTCAGCACGTAGTGCGTAAACTCAGCACGTAGTGCGTAAACTCAGCACGTAGTGCGTAATCTACTTATCTGAACGTCCGTACTTATCATTGAGACGAATGATATCATCTTCACCTAGATATTCGCCGGATTGGATTTCAATGATATCCAATTGTATTTTACCGGGGTTTTCTAAGTAATGAACTGTGCCCTTGGGAATATAAACAGATTCATTTTCATGAAGAAATTTTTCTTCTTCTCCAATAAGCACTTTTGCCGTCCCTGAAACCACTACCCAATGCTCTGCACGATGATGATGTAGTTGGGTTGAGAGCTTGGCACCTTGCTTTACGGTAATTCTTTTTACTTTAAAACGCTCACCCTCGTCCACGGTTGTATAAGAACCCCAAGGACGATGAACTGTACTATGCAGATCTAGTTCTTCACGACCTTTAAGTTCAGTCAGTAGCAACTTAATTGAGTCAATTTTTGAACGATCCGCAATTAATAAAGCACTGGGAGTATCGATGATAATCAGATTCTCCACGCCTAAAGTGGTAATTAATCGTGAGCCGCCATTAATGTAGGAATTTTTCGTGTCAACACAAACTGCATCCGTCTGAGGTGTAATGGCATTGCCATTCTCATCCGAATTTGCATCTTTATAAACTGACTCCCAAGAACCAAGATCATTCCAACCCGCGTCCAAACTGACAACCGCTGCATTTTTTGTATTCTCCATCACTGCATAATCAATTGATTCTGATGGACATTCACTAAAGAGTTTTTCATTGAGACGAATAAAATTCAAATCCTGCTCCGAAGCTTCATAAGCTAAGCGACTTGCTTCATAAAGTTCAGGTCGAAGTTTTTCGAGTTCTTGTAAATACACTGACGCTTTAAAAACAAACATGCCGCTATTCCAAAGGTAATCACCACTCGCTAAATATTTTTTCGCCGTTTCAAGATTCGGTTTTTCTTTAAATTTATTAATTTCATAACTCGCATCACCCAAAGCTTCGCCACGCTGAATATAGCCATAGCCCGTCTCTGGCTCATCTGCCACTATCCCAAAAGTCACAAGTTTACCTTGCTGAGCTAAATCTACGGCTCTAGCAATCGCTTCGTGAAAGGCCCCAATATTTTTGATATCATGATCTGCTGCTAAAACCAATAATAAGGCATCCTCAGAGGATTTCATTGCATGAAAAGCCGCGGCGGCGATGGCAGGTGCTGTATTGCGACCTACTGGCTCTAGTATTAATCCATTTGACTCGCAAGCTATTTGACGTAACTGCTCTTCGGCCAAGAAACGGTGCTCATCATTGCACAGTAAAATGGGTTCCGCTAAATTCGCCAAGCCATTTAGCCGTTTGATGGTTAATTGGAGCATACTCTCATCTGCCGCTAACAATGGTAAAAATTGCTTGGGATACATAGATCTAGATAATGGCCACAGACGCGTTCCTGAACCACCTGCTAAAATGACGGGAACTAAATTATTTTCTTTTGACAAACTCATAATGATGCCTTTTTTGATAAAATTGATTTTTATCAAGTTACTTTAAGTATGGCCTATCAGCAAGTGAAGGATTCTATAAGTCGAAACAAATTTTAGTTTGAAGCTCAGCTGAAGATGAGAGCTTAAGGGAGTAAGGGAGTAAGGGAGTAAGGGAGTAAGGGAGTAAGGGAGTAAGGGAGTAAGGGAGTAAGGGAGTAAGGGAGTAAGGGAGTAAGGGAGTAAGGGAGTAAGGGTTTTCACCACAGACCTAGTAGACAGTGCAGATGAGGGGATAATTTTTAATTATGAATGTTTAATGTTGAATAAAGGAATTGAACCACGGAATGCACGGAGTCACACAGAGGAAAAAGCTTAAACCACTAATCTTCGCTAATGCACACTAAGACATGGTGAAGAGCGATGGTTTGACGGAGTGCACGGAGATGGATAATTGTAAATAATGAATTTTTAATTTTGAATTAAATATAGACAAAAAGAAATACCTCAGCACGAAGTGCGTAAACTCAGCACGAAGTGCGTAAACTCAGCACGAAGGGCGTAAACTCAGCACGAAGGGCGTAAACTCAGCACGAAGGGCGTAAACTCAGCACGAAGGGCGTAAACTCAGCACGAAGGGCGTAAACTCAGCACGAAGGGCGTAAACTCAGCACGAAGGGCGTAAACTCAGCACGAAGGGCGTAAACTCAGCACGAAGGGCGTAAACTCAGCACTAAGTCCGTAAACTCAGCACGAAGGGCGTAAACTAATCAGGAACGTTTGGCGGCGGCTTTGAGGAGGCGGTCCATGATGGCGGCGGCGAGGTCATTGCCGGTGAGTTCGTAGACGTAAATAATGTCGAGCCCTAGAGAATCTAGGCGATGCAGGGCCGAAAAGAGATTATGGGCAATAGATTTAAAATCATCGTCCTGCTCACTTAAGACTTCAACCTCATCCGCCTCAATAGTCCCTTTCCCCATTTGTAAAAAGCCGATTTTTACTGATTGCGCAAAGCCAGGGTTTTCATCCTTCTTTAAAATGACTAATTTGGTATTCGGGGCATAATGGCTCGCTAATTGCCCTGGTGCGAGAGGTCTTTCTAAAACCGCTTTACCGTACTGAACTGAACCGGTGATGCGACGGATGTCCTCTGCACTTATCGCACCCTGACGTAAAATGATCGCTTCACCACTGGTGCAATCCACAATAGTCGACTCTATACCCCAATCACATTCACCACCATCTAAAATAATATCTACTTCTTCACCTAACTGAGAATCCACATGCTCCGCAGTGGTCGGGGAGAGGTAGCCAAAGGGATTCGCACTAGGAGCGGCCACGGGAATTTTTGCTTCACTTAATAACGCTAATGCTAAAGGATGGGCAGGCATGCGGATTGCCACCGTATCTAAACCAGCAGTAATGAGTTCAGGCACTAAATCAGTTTTTTTGAAAACGATTGTAATTGGACCAGGCCAAAAAGCCTCGGCTAAATCCGAGGCCACTTTGGGAACTTCTTGAACTAAGTCAGTGACTTGGTACATCTCCGCAATATGAACAATAAGCGGATCATATTTGGGCCGCTTCTTGGCTTTAAAAATCTTTTCACAAGCTTCTGCAGACAGAGCATTCGCACCGAGACCATAAACCGTCTCAGTTGCAAAAGCCACCAAATTATTTTTTTGTAAATGCTTGGCAGCTTTTTTAATGTTTTCCTCTGTCCCTCGGAAAATCGCCATTTTTTTAAGCTTTGTCCTCAGCTTCCATTTTTGCCGCTTTTTCGAGAACCATTTCATCCATGCCTTTTTTGTAGGCAATCATTTTCTCACGATACTCAGGAAATTTCCCACCGAGTATTTGCACCGCGAGCAGGCCTGCATTTTTAGCATTATTAATGGCAACACTCGCAACTGGAACTCCGCCGGGCATTTGCACAATGGAGAGCAAAGAATCCAAACCTTGAAGATTCGAACTGCGCACCGGGACACCGATGATTGGGAGCGGAGAAATAGCTGCCACCATACCTGGCAAGTGAGCGGCACCACCGGCACCAGCAATAATCACTTCTAAGCCACGGTCGGCTGCTGACTCTGAATACTTATATAGCTTATCAGGTGTTCTATGTGCAGAGACAATAGAGATTTCGTAAGGCACGCCGAATTCTTTCATAATTTCGCGTGCTGCATCCATAACTGGTAGATCTGAATCACTACCCATAATAATTCCAACGACTGGCTTCGACATAATTTACTCCGAGATAACTTTTAAATTTTTCTTAACGATCAGAGCCTTATCTAAGGCATCTTCTAAAACTGTGGAAGTCACTGTGACGTGACCCATTTTGCGAAAACCGCGGGTCTCTGCTTTGCCATACATATGCAATGAAACTCCAGGGATGTGGAGACAAACTTCAAGGCCATGGAGGTATGGCTCACCCGTGTAGCCTGGCTCACCTAAAAGGTTGTACATAACACAGGGACGCGTTTGATCCGGCGAGCCTAGGGGCAGGCCTGCTACCGCGCGAATATGCTGTTCATACTGACTCGTCACACAAGCCTCGATAGTATAATGCCCAGAGTTATGAGGACGTGGTGCGACTTCATTAACAAAAATCTCACCTGCTTTGTCCACAAACATTTCTACGCCAAAAATACCTGCACCACCCAGTGCCTCAATAGTTTTCTCCGCTAGATCACGTGCCTTCGCTTCGAGTTCAGGGGAAATTCTTGCAGGGACAATGCATAGATCGAGAATATTTGAGCGATCATCAAAAGTCATTTCAGTCACGGGGTAAGAGACGATATCTCCATCAATCCCGCGTGCGACCATCACTCCCAATTCCATCTCGAGATCTACCATTTTTTCGAGCATGCAAGCTCCTGGCAATTTTTCTGCCATGGCCGTTTTGTCTTTCATCACTAATACGCCCTTGCCATCGTAGCCACCCTTACGAGTTTTCTGTACTAGGGGGAAACCGAAAGTGGCGAAGTCCGCATCATCTTTTAATTCAATGAAGGCAGGGGTACTAATGCCTGCCTCTGCAATACACTGCTTTTGTAAGAGCTTATCTTGAATCACTGACAAAACACGAGGATCGGGATGAATTTTATTGCCCTGATCAGCAAGCTCAATTAAGACCTTGGTATCGACATGTTCCAAATCATAAGTACAAATATCAGTCTCTTCGACAATTTTCTTTAAACTTTCCGGATCATTCCAAGAACCAATAATCTGTGAATCTGCAACTTGTCCTGCAGGAGAATTCTCACCTGGATCTAACACGATTACGTGAAAACCCATCTTTTTGGCCGCTTGCGTCATCATGCGCCCTAACTGACCACCACCAATGATACCAATTGTCTTCATTTTACTTGTCTCTTACTTTAAATTATTTATCCAAAATAATGGACTTTCTCTTTTCTTCAAAAGTCTAAGTGATTTAGCTGAATAGTTTTTCCACTTCAAGCGAAAGCCAAGCCTCTGCTAAACTGCATTTGCCACCTCTATAAAAAGTTTCTGGGCGAGTTTTCACCTTTCTTTTGTGGACAAATCATTTTTGAGATACATCTTGGCGGAAATAACCCCAGGAAGATATTTTAATGAGCAAAAATCATCATCGCGGTGGCCTACCATGGCTATTCAATCCCTTTGAAATCAAATTCAGTGCCTATTCTGGCTCTGGAAAAACAACATTAATCTGCCGTTTAATCAACGAAATGCACGAGGATTTTGATATTGCCTATGCAAAGTCTGATGCTCACCGTTTCGAAATGGATAAACCTCGAAAAGATACTCATCAAGCACAACTGGCGGGTGCCCAAGCCGTCGTCATCAATAATCTTGAAGCACGAGCTAAACTAGAAAAACGCCCTGCAAATGAAATCTGGCGTAGCCTCAATCTCTTAGAATATGATATCGTTTTTGTCGAAGGCTATAAAAACCACACACAATCTCCTCGCATCCTCTTGGTTAACGAAAAAATGCTTGAAGAAATTGCCGACAGAGATCTAGAGAACGTCATTGCCTTTGTAGGCCCTGCACAAGATCGACCACAAGAACTACCCGAAGCCATCCCCTACTTACATAGAGATAATATCCCCGCCATTAAAAAACTTATTTTAGCTACATGGGAAGCAAGAATCCCCAAAACTAAGGGACTTGTACTTGTCGGCGGCAAGAGCCGTCGCATGGGTGAAGATAAAGCTAGCATGAAGTTTTCGACTCAATCCATGGCGCGCCAAGCTTATGATTTACTCAAAGAAAAATGCGATGAAGTTTATTTATCCGTAAGAGACCTGCACCAAGAAGTTCCAGCAGATTGCCAAGGCCTACCATTGATTACTGATAAATTCATTGATTTGGGCCCCACTGGCGGAATCTTATCCGCCTTCAAAAATGACTCCACAAGCGCCTGGCTTGTGATGGGCTGTGACTTACCCTTAGTCAACAGCGAAGCCCTCGCTAAACTTTGCGATGGTCGCAATGCCCAACGCTATGCAACTTGCTTTAAATCTCAGTACGATGGCATGCCCGAACCTTTATTTGCGATCTATGAACCCAAGGCACAGAATCGTTTTTATCAATTTTTAGCAACCAATCGCCAGTGCCCACGCAAAGTTTTATTGAACTCTTCGATAGCACTTATTGAGCAAGGGGACTATAATTACTTAGATAATGCTAATACCCCGGAAGATGCTTTACGCATCAAAGAAGAATTAATCCAAGGCTAAAAAATGAACTGCTATCATCTTCAATACTTCAGTTTGCTCGGCGACTTCACAAAAAAAAGTTCCGAAGCCCTTAATTCTGAAGCTCAAAGCCCAGAGGAACTCTATGCTGAAATAGAGCAGATCTATTCATTTTCTTATGATAAGGATAAGTTCCGTGTCGCTATTAATGATGAATTTAGTGACTGGAATACAGCACTCAATGATGGTGACAGAATTGTTTTCATCCCACCAGTAGCAGGAGGTTAATATGCAAAACTTCCATATCTCTGCACAGGCCATCGAAGATATTGATATCGTTGCAAAAGTCGCCACTCCCCAATCAGGTGGCTATGTCATTTTTGATGGCCGTGTACGTGACCACAATGAGAATCGCGATGTGACTCACCTCGAGTACCAAGCCTATGAAGCCCTGGCGGTTAAAGAAGGTGAGCGCATCATCAAAGAAGCCGGCGAACGCTACAACATCCACAAAGTTTTTTGCATTCACCGCACGGGTGATCTAAAGATTGGTGAATCTGCAGTCCGACTCATTGTAAGTGCCAAACATCGCGGCACCGCTTTTGAAGCCTGCGAATTCATTATTGACGAGCTTAAAACCCGCGTCCCAATCTGGAAAAATGAACATTACACTGACGGCTCTAGTGGCTGGGTTGAATGCCATGAATGTTCAAAACACGCACACCACGAGGAGCACTAATGTCTGAATTCTCTCACGTCGATCAAGAAGGCAAAGTCAACATGGTTGATGTTGGCGACAAAAGCATCCAAAAACGCGTCGCTATTGCCAGTGGAAAAATCAGCTTAAACGACGAGACCTTAAGCAAAATCCAAGATAACTCAATGAAAAAGGGCGATGTCTTAACCACTGCAAGAATTGCGGGCATCCAAGCTGCTAAGCAATGCTCCAGCCTGATCCCCCTCTGCCACACGCTATTGCTCAACAAAGTATCTGTAGACACCGAAGTCGTCGAAGATGGCGTCAGAGTAGAAGCTCTCGCACGTTGCAATGGTCAAACAGGCGTTGAAATGGAAGCACTTACTGCAGTCTCGGTAGCACTACTCACGATCTATGACATGTGTAAAGCAGTGGATAAAAATATGGTGATGACTGATATCACTCTCAATTCAAAAACTAAAGAAGACCTGAGCTAAATTCCAGATGCAATAAACAAAGCTAGGCTCAGTACATAGAGACTGAGGCCACATAATAAAAGCTTAATTGCCAAGTGATATTTTCTCGTACGTAGATTGCGAATTTCTATCAATTTTTGCAAGGATTCATCTTCTTGAATGTTGGGTATGGCAGTCATCCAATTTAGCGTTAAAGGCCCCCTGAATAGGATAACCCCTGACAAAAGTACCAATAGTACGCCACTGATAATCAAGGCCGATTCCAGTTTACCGCTGGCAGCAATGCGCTCACCAGAAAATCCGCTAATCATGAGGCAGACAGTAATCAAGCCAAGTATCATTTGACTGCGTACCTGCAGTATATTAAAAGCTGCCGCCATTTGATTCAGTATTTTCTCGATATAATCCTGTTCAGAATACAACTTTTTGAGCTGCTGTAATTCTTCCTCAGGATTGAGTTTATTCATTATAGAGAAATAAACATTTTAACTTTTTCCACATCTTCAACTAAGTCTGTCCAGTTCTGATAACGATCATCGTAATCGCGTTGCATCATTCTCTGTAGAATTTTTGACACCTCAGGACTCACCTCAGAATTAACAACATGAGCTAAGGGGACTTCTCCATGAAGTACTTGGTCAATCACTTCTTCAGCATTTTCACTATGAAAAGGAAATTGTCCCGTCACCAAATGAAAACAGGTTGCACCCATTGAATAAATATCGGTTCTATAATCAGGGTTAGTTTCTCCACTGACAATGACTGGACAAATATACTCTGGCGTTCCAAAAGTAATATCAGTATCATTTTCTATTGGATGATTGTAAATGTGAGCAAGTCCCCAATCAATTAAAACAATTCTATCATCTTCACTTGCCATTATATTAGCTGGCTTTATATCCCGATGAATCGCTCCAAACTTTCTCCACACATGATCCAATAAATCTGCGAGATGAATAATGAGATCAAGTACGTAAATCTGATCAAAAGATCCCTCTCGAAGCAGAAGTGTATCCAAACCCTCGCCTTCGACATAATTCATGGCTAAGTAATAATAATTATGATGCTGATTGAAGCTTGCTAAGCGCGGTAGACATTCATGTTCGAAATGGTCCATGATGTAAGCTTCTTGCTCAAAAAGCCTGAAGGCATACTTACTATCCACATCCGTATTGAGAATTTTAAGCGCCACAACTCGCTCAGATTTAATTGCGTGCCCGTAGTAAACTTCTCCCATTGCACCCTTTGCCAACCAGCCATCAATTAAATAAGGGCCAATTTGCTCACCTGCGTGAAAAGATGGCGCAGGACAAATAACACCTGCTTTGCAATAGGGACAAACCATCCCGTAACCATAATTCTCTTGTGAAACTCGCAATTTATGTAGACAGGAATCACAATGAAATGGCATAAATAGACCTACGGCTTTCTCAATCGGCGCAGCTTTATTGTAGGACTTCTTTTTTATTCGCATTTCATTTCTCTTTTTTAGTAAAGGGCATAATATGCCTTAAGACTTTGAAATCATCAATATGAATTGTATTTTCTAGGCCTATTAGTGTAATAATTTTAACACAAATCATAACAATCTTTTATAAACACCTTAACTCACAAAGAATTTAAAAGTACATATGGATAATCGAGACTCAGAAACACAAGATGAGATTGCTGCCGCCTCAGCTTTCATAAAGCCTTTAAAAAATGAAATTGCCAAAGTCATTTCAGGGCAGGAAGATTTAGTCGATCGACTAATAATTGGACTTATCTGTTCAGGTCATCTTCTCGTCGAAGGTGTACCAGGCTTAGCAAAAACCCTTACAATCAATACTCTAGCCCAAGCGATCAAAGCCGACTCAAGTCGCCTACAGTTTACACCCGATTTACTGCCCGCAGATATTGTAGGCACTTCAATTTACGACCCGCGCGAACATAGTTTCTCCGTCAAAAAGGGCCCTATCTTTGCCAACTTAGTCTTGGCTGATGAAATCAACCGTGCCCCTGCGAAAGTTCAGTCCGCGCTACTTGAAGCGATGCAGGAAAAGCAGGTCACCATTGGTAGTGAAAGTTTTAAACTCCCCGAAACATTCATGGTCATGGCCACCCAGAATCCACTCGATCAGGAAGGAACCTATCCATTGCCTGAAGCGCAAATGGATCGCTTCATGATGAAAGTATTAGTTGACTACCCCGATCGTAAAAACGAGCTTAATATCCTAAGAAATATGGCTCGCCCAAAAGTTGATGTGAAAGCTGAGGCTATTTGTAGCACCGAAGATATCTTACGCGCCCGGAATTTACTGGATAAAGTTTTCATTGATGAGAGCCTACAGGAATACATCGTCGATATCATCATGGCCACACGCCCAGGCATGACCGCGCAACTCTCCTCACGTCAACAACATGCTAATTTAAAGTCACTTCCCGATCTTATTTCTTGCGGGGCATCTCCACGTGCGACTCTGAGCCTTACACTTGCAGCAAAAACTCGCGCTTTTTGCCAAGGACGCAATTACATCCTGCCTGAAGATATACTTGCCTTAGCTCCCGACGTTTTACGCCATCGCATCATCCCTTCCTATGAAGCTGAAGCAGAGGGCCTAACGAGTGACCGCCTCATCCAACTTATCCTCAGTGAACTTAAAGCACCCTAAAGATGCTTAACTCACGGGAAATCATTTCTGCCGTTAAAAAACTAGAAATCAAAACGCGCAAAAATGTTGATGAATTAACGGGTGGAGCTTATCATTCGGTTTTCAAGGGTCGTGGCATGGAATTTTGCGATATTCGCGAATACAGCCCCGGCGATGATGTGCGTACGATTGACTGGAATGTCACTGCTCGTGCGGGCCATCCCTATATCAAGCAATTCACTGAAGAACGCGAATTGAC
Organism: Lentisphaera profundi; assembly: GCF_028728065.1. Taxonomy (GTDB): domain Bacteria; phylum Verrucomicrobiota; class Lentisphaeria; order Lentisphaerales; family Lentisphaeraceae; genus Lentisphaera; species Lentisphaera profundi. The sequence continues at coordinate 2,395,521 of NZ_CP117811.1, forward strand.
TATTAATATCTTAGTGGATATTTCTGGTTCTGCCGACTTTGGTGGAGATAAAACACGTATGCAAAATGCCATTGAAATTGCCATGCTCATTGCCTTTAGCGCTATCCGCAATCGCGATCGCGTCGGCCTCATCTTGCATAGTGATGAAGAAGAACTGCATTTACGTGCCAAGCGCGGCAAGCAACACATCCTACGCATGGCTCGTGAGCTCATTGTACATCAGCGCAAAAGTAAAAAAACTAATATCAAGAAACTACTCGATCGCTTAATGCAGGTTCAAAAAAAGAAATCCGTCGTTTTCCTCATTTCTGATTTAATGGATAACAACTACGAGAAAAGTCTTCGTTCTGTAGGAAAAAAGCACGACCTGATCGTCATCAATATCTTAGATGAATTTGAAATCAACATCCCAAAGCGTCTCCCCCCTTTATTAATGCAAGATGCCGAAACTGGGCTCGTAGATTTCTTTAAACCCAATGCTCGAATCCATAAGGCTGCACAACAATTTATCGAACGCAATAAAAAATCCTGTATAAAAGCTGGCGCCGATTGGATACTCTTAAAAAACACGAGTAATCCTGTGGCCGAACTCATGAAATTCTTTGAGCGCAGGAATCTCCGAAAATGAAAAAAACAAAACTACTCATCCTCATTCTCTTTTGTCTCACCCTGCTCACAGGCTCCTTGTTTTATTGGATTAAATGGCAAACAAAGCTGCAGAGCAAAGTCATTGAGGTCAGCACAAATAAAGCATCCTTTGAAATTGCCGAAGCAATAAAATTTCAAACTATAATCAAAATCCCTCTTCACGCCTCCTATGAGATCCAAGGATTTGAGCTCGAAGAAGGCCTTAAAGAGCATCAAACTGGCATCCAATTCACACCGCAACTTATCAATCGCATGATTATGACTGAAAGTCTTTTTGCGATTCGCGAAGGTGAGTACAAAAACTTATCCCGTACGCTACTTATTCACGGCCCGCGAGGAATGCAAAAACTAGAAATAAAGTATCCTGAATTCTCAGTCAAAGCACGATCATTGCCTCAAGAAGCACAAATGAAATCCTTTAGCGAAATTGAGCTCCCAAGTTCTGGCCTATACCTTTCATCTCCAGTGACTATTTCCATCATCCTTCTCTCTAGCTTAATTTTTAGCTTAGCTTTTTTCAAAAAACTGCCAAAAGCAAGTGCAACTGAAGAAGAAAAATTCCTGCAATTCATACAAACTATGCTTGCCAATGATGATCAGCCCTCTCATTTTGTTTTAATGACTGTCCAGGATGAATTGCGATCACTTCTCGCAAAAATTCACGGCGAAACCTTTCTTTCGAGTCCCGTTAATCATTTACCCTGGGAGAATCTCAGCGAAAATGATTCTCAGCTTTTAAGTTCAATTCTGAATAAAATTTTCCGTGCTCGCTTTCATCGGCAGGCCATTACTAAGGAAGAATTCCAAAACATGCTCCATCAACTTCAATCCTGGTCTAGCCAGTTAGTCGAAGGGGTTCAGAAATGAGTTTCCAGTACCCTTGGCTGCTTTTGCTACTCATCCTTTTGATTCCACTTTTTTGGCGTCAAATCCAGCTAAAGCCACCTGCTGTCAAAGTCTCTTCACTTCCCCATTTCACTGGTAGAAGAGGAACTGAACACAGGCCCTTCTCGCGCTTTCTCATTCCCATATTTTTCGAGTTCCTTGCTCTCACTTTAATGATTGTGGCCCTCGCACGGCCTAGAACGGGCCAAGAAAATTCTTATAGTTATAAAGATGGCGTCGACATTGTATTTTCTTTAGATATTTCTGGGAGTATGAGTTCTTACGATCAACCAGACAATCTCCCCACTGAACGTAATGCCATTGCCAGAGCCATTGATAACAAAGAACTCCATCCTCGCCTGTACTATGCTAAAAAAGCCATCGCCGCCTTTATCGAAAAACGCAAATCGGATCGCTTAGGCCTCGTTGTCTTTGGCGCCGAAGCTTATAGTGTGTGCCCACCTACCAATGACCATAAATACCTTCAGAATAGGCTTACAGAAATCAGTACTGAATATCTTGGCGACTACAATCGTCAGACAAATATAACGGCTGCCATCAGTGGTGGCTTAGCTCGTCTCCGAAAGTCCCGGGCTCCAAAAAAATCATCATTCTCGTTACCGATGGCAGTCATACCGCTAACACCGACCTGACTCCAGGAATGGCCGCAAAAGCTGCAGAGAAGTCTGACGCCGTGATCTATACTATTGGCGTCGGCAATGAAATCGCCTGGAATGTTGAGAACTTCTTTGGCTCTAGTCGTTTGAGCGCCAGCAATGCCGATTTTGACGAAGAATTGCTCAAAGAAATCGCAGAAAAAACTGGTGGCCTTTATTTCTCTGTTCGCCAAGCAGATAAAATGGAAGACGTCTTAAAAACAATTGATCAACTCGAAAAAGTTGAACTCAAGCACTTTCATAATATCAATTATGCTGAACATTTCATGCCCTTTGTCTGGGCGTCTTTGATTTGCTTATTGATTGCCACCCTCTTGTCTCACTCCCTATTCATGAGGTATCCCTAATGGTTTATTTTAAAAATATCGACTTACTTCCCTACCTCATTGCCATTTTCGCCTTTGCACTCTTGTGCCTATTTTTTGGTAATAGCTACCGACGTAAAATTATTAAATTACTCAAGCTCGACTATGGCTTAGACTTAATTAAAATGAGTCAACTCTCACAGTCACGCCGCCGTATGCGCTATTCGCTACTGATAATTATCATTGCCATCTTATGCCTGTGCTTACTGCGTCCACAAGGGAAAGAAATCGCCCAAGAAAAAGAAAGCTCCAGTCGCTCAATACTCTTTCTCATTGATATCTCCAAAAGTATGAATGTTCGAGATATGAATGAACAAAGCCGCTTAGAGTATTCAAAATGGTGGGCTAAAAGATTGATGAGCGATATCCCTGGTGACCGTTTTGGCCTTATCACTTTTTCCAAAATTGCCAATATTGAATGCCCCCTCACATCCGATCCCGAAATGGTTTTGCTCTATCTTGCAGACCTCAATAGCTCACTTTTACCGGGTGGAGGAACCAATATTGCAGACGCCTTAGATAACGCCCAAAAACAATTCAAAGAAAATGAACGCGATAGTCGTGTCGTCGTTTTGCTAAGTGATGGCGAAACCGAGAACGATAAGTGGCGTGAGTCACTCGATGCCTTGAAGAAGAAAAATATCCCTGTCAATGTCATTGGCTTAGGAGATCCCAAGCGCGAAGGGCTAGTGTTGGATGAAAAAGGTCGTCCCATCCGCAATTCAAAAGGAGACTATGTCATGAGCTTAAGCGACACCAGTACCCTCAAACAAATCGCAGATGAAACCGGTGGTACATATATCCCATGGGATCCGGAACAGTCTCTCAAGTCAGGTCACCGTGAGATCGAAGCACTCATTCACGATTTGGAATTTGATGAAAGTAAAAAAGAAAATATTAAAGTTCGTACGGAACTTTACTTTCTATTTATACCTTTTGCGATCCTCATTTTGACGATTCGCCTTTGGATTTCAGAATCAAAAACTAAAGAGATCTCTACGAAATTACTGAGTCTCTTTATTGTATTCGCTTTAAGTCCTGAACTACCTGCTCAGGCACAACTCCCGCCTCAAGCAAGCTCGCCCACCAAAACTCAAAAAGCCAAAATCTCCCCGGAAGAACTCAAAAAGAAAATTGATGAAATATGTGTACACATTACTCATCCCATCACTGAAATGAAGTCCTATAATTGTGCTTTAGTAATCGAAAATAAACTCAATGAATATCCAGCTTTGATACTCGAGCATTTAGACAAGCTCTATCGAGCAGCTGCACGAGATCCACGAATTAAATTACAGGCCTTAGCAAATTTAAATTCCTTCAAGCACAAGCAGGCCTTGCTTAGTGAGCCCGCAAATCAAAGCAAAGCATTAGAGACCGTAATCAATGATTATATTACTCTCTTGAGCCAATACCCAAATAGCGAAGACTTACAATACAATATTGACCTAGCACTCCAGCAAAAACAAAAAATAGATCAGCAGGATAAAGATCAGCAGGACAAAGATCAGCAGGATAAAGATCAGCAGGACAAAGATCAGCAAGACAAAGATCAGCAAGACAAAGATCAGCAGGACAAAGATCAGCAGGACAAAGATCAGCAGGACAAAGATCAGCAGGACAAAGATCAAAAAACAGATCCCGGCAAAGAGAATCCAAATGATAAACAAAAGCCAGGTCAACAGCAACAAAAAGCGAGTCAAATGACTGAGGACGAAGCAAACGCCGCATTCCAAGACGAACTTAAGCGACAACAACAATTACGAGATCTAATCCGCCAAAGTCGTGAACAACGAAATAAACGCCAACACTTCAATCCAGAACAGGATAAATAATAATGAAATATTTCGCTTTGATTTCACTGTTCTTTTCTTGCTTATTATCTGCAGAAATACGCCACCAATACACCTTGCCAAATAATACCGATGAATTGGGTCAGCTCTATATCAGTAGTGATACTGAATTAAAATTCACAAGTTTACCCAAAATTGATAGCTTACTCTGGGGACGCCCTTCTGTCTCAAGTCGAAGTAGTATTTTTAACGGTCGTCGCTCCTATACCAGTAGTATCACGATCCCTTTTAAAGTCTTGAAACCTGGACCTTTTACCATCCCCAAATTAACCTTGGCTACCCACGAAATTGCTTCCATCAATTTTGAAATTAAAAAAAGCCCTTATGACCAGATCTATTTTATTAAAACTGAAATCATCAAGGATAGCAAAAAACTTTATCCAGGGCAGTATTTTCGTCTAAAAACTAATCTCTACTTCCAAAAGGATTATGCTATACAAGGAGATTTCTCCTTCCCTGAATTAGAAGCCGAAGGCATTAAACTTAGAACTTTTGCCAATCGGAGCTCGGGCAATCAACACATAGAATCAGTCGAACAAAACGAAGTCGAATTTATGGGTAATAAATTCAACGTCGTGAGCTTAACTTATGTCGCTAGTGCTCTCATCAGCGGCGACTACAAGGCGACTGTCAATCACCAAGCACGTCTGGCGAAGCGCTCAACCACTCCTGGGACTGGCCGCCCTGTCAGCCTGCAAAGGCAGCACTCATTTCCTGAAATAAAGATCACTATTCTCCCTCCTGCACCGAAAGATACTATAAACACACGTTTAGTCGGAACTTGGCAATTGAGTTCTAGTGCTGATAAAGAAGAAGTTGAAGTTGGCAAGCCTTTCACCCTCAACTTTACTTTCTCTTCAAAAGATGGTGACCCAGAACGTTTCCTTATCCCTCAGCAACAATTTAAATTCTTTCGCCTTTTGAGCGAAGAACGTACAATTGAAAATCAGGTGTTAGAAAATTTATCTGCCAAGCAAAAGTTGATCTTGGCGGCATTGGGCAGCGACGTCAAAATCCCAGCCTTTAATTTTGTGACATTTGACCCCATCCAAGAAAAATACCATAGCCTAAAAGCCCATTTCTCTTCGATAAAATTTAAGGGTGAAAAATTCAAAGAAGCGCCCAAAGTAGCTCCACGTGTAAGCCCTGTGAAAAAAGATACCGACAGGACTCTACAAGTGCAAGTCGATGAACGTATTCGACTCCCCCTGATCGCTAATATCCATCCCATTTTATTGATATTAGCGAGCTTACTGCCCCTCGCCTTTTTTCTTAAAGCCTACATTCATGTCAAACCCACCACACGAGCGATGCAAGAAAAAAAGTTACGTCAAATCCGTCGCATCCTCAAAAAGTCGAATCCCGAAAAGTCCCACAATATTTACAAAGATCACCTCGTACCTCTGCTCAAGCAAATTTACTTGTTTAGTTCGGGAGACAGCAACAATCAAGTCATTCAAAAAATATCCAATACGGAGCTCAAACAAATTTTAACACGTTACGAAAATCAGCGCTTCCAAAAAGGCGCCGACAAAGTCATCAATGGCAAATCACTCAGCAAAGCCTTGAAAGCTTTAAGTTTCTTCTTCCTCTGTATGCTGCCCTTTGCTAGCCAAGCTCAAAACGAGCCCTTAAAATCGAGTACTGAGTATATAAAACTACTTGAAAAAGAGCCTGAAAATATAAGTTACACTTTAAATACCGCGCTCGCTTTAGTCGAAGAAAAAAATCATAGTTTAGCTTATGCCTACTCTCAGCGTATCACACGCATGGCACCACGTCTTGAACGCAATAATGAACTTGCCACTCAACTAAGAAAAACTTTAAAACAAGTACCTTCGACAACTCCCTTCCTCCGCCCAGACGAGCTCTGGACCATGGCCATTTATTTATGGATCACGGCCTTCTTTTTACTTTGCATCTACCGCAAAATCTCAAAAACCTTAATTACGGTCATCTTTTCTAGTGCCTTACTAATATCTGTCTGGGCCTACCTTCTCACGCAAAGTTATTGGCGTGATAATCAATATATCGTCATAAACAAATCTGCAAAAAGCTACTCATCTGTCAACGGCTCACAGCCTGATGCTACTGCAGTCAAATATCTCGCAACTTACTCTGGACAAGCTCAAGCATCCCAACGAGTCCTCATCATTAAGGGTGAAGATAAAATTTGGCTTGAGCGAAAAGACCTCTTCAAAGTTTGGTAAAGCCTCGATTTGAATTAGAAAATTCTCTGTCTCAGGTCATTGTGACTTTTTGATTTATTACGGACTCTCAATGAATAACAAGCACACAAACATTTACTTTCTTAAACTGCAAGAATTTTATCACCCCTTAGCTGAGCTCGAAAGCTCTAGCTTCTTTGGTTTTGAAATTGAACGGGATCAACGCTTTGTTTTCAGTGAAAAAAAGGTTGATATCAGTGATTCAGCTTTCTTTGATTGGGGGGCAGAAATTTTAGTTCAAGAAAACGATTTCGAACAATTTTTAGAAACGATCAAAAATGCTGAGTTTAGTCTTTGCGAAGGCCGCATTGAAACCCCCTCTGCAGGCAATCATCCCAAGGTCAATAAAGACGTTCTTTTCCAAGTCTTAGAATACATCGAGGGTAGTTTCAACCTGAATTCCCCTAAGGAACGTTATGCTATTTGTCGCGATCATGACAATTGGTACTTCGTCAAAATATTTAGTGAAAAATCTAATCGCCTGTTCGAACATAGTAAAAAACCTGCCACCTTTTCTTCTGCACTCAATTCCATCAGTGCACGCGTAGCCATCAATCTCCTCAAAAATGCGGGCAACAATTTCTTGGATTGTGGCTGTGGTTCGGGAAGCCTTAGTTTAGAGGCCTGTCATTCCGGACTTAAGGTCACTGCTATAGATCGCTCAGCACAAGCTGTTTCCATGACTGAAGAGAACTTAGCGTACTTTAATTACTCTGCAGAACTGCATCACAAAGAACTTAAAGATTGGACAAAGACACATGACTCTGCCGTAATTGACTTTCCTTATGGCTTTTCTTGTGCAAGAGATGAAGAAGAAGAACTGCAAAATCTTCATTTACTCTTTCCTCTTGTCTATCAGAGTGTATTTTTTTCATCAACAGATTTAAGTCCACAAATGAAAGCTATCGGTTACCAAATTATTAAACACAAAGTTATGAAGTATCCAAATGTCACAAGACACATCATCTACGCCCTCGCCGGAAGAGAATAGTTTCTCGATTCAGCCTATTGGCTTTATTGCCAGTGATCTAAAAGAAAAGTTTGGCACTCCACGCCAAGCTGGACTTTGTCTTTCCGTGGCCAGTAGTATCATTTTGGAAAACTCAGCTTTTAATCGCGAAGCTATTACGGGCTTAGAAAACTGTTCTCATTTATGGGTATTGGCTTGGTTTCACAAAAATAAAGATATGAAAGCACGTTCTTTAGTGCGTCCACCACGACTCGGTGGCAACACAAAAGTAGGCGTTTTTTCAACACGATCTCCGTACCGCCCAAACCCCATTAGCATTTCCGCGTGTGCTCTCAACGGCATCGTTTTTAAGAAAAATGAAATTATCATTGAAATTGATGGCTGTGACCTTGTTCACGGAACTCCTGTCATCGACATCAAACCCTACATCCCCTACGCCGATGCTATTGAAGATAGCTCTGCAGGTTGGGCTGACGGCGATTGGCCCATTTTAGAAGTCTCCTATTCGCCACAAGCACGCGCTATTTTAGACAAACATCAACTTGAAGATGGCTTAACAGAAATCCTTTGCCAAGACCCACGTCCTGCCTACCAAAAAAAGAACGAAGGCAAAGTTTATACTTTCCAATTTAATGCTTTTGATATATCTTTTAAAACAATTAACGAAACTCATGTACGCGTTGAAGAAATCACTGCTTTAAAGGATAAAAATGGAAAATAAATTCAAATTTCTAATTCTCATTTGCTCAAGTTTATTTTTCTTTTCTTGTCAAACAAATCCTATGACTGGACGCAGTCAATTAATAATGTACTCAAGTGACAAGATGCTCAATCTATCTGAAGTACAGTATGCCAATGTTCTTAAAGAATCTAAAATCTCAAACAGCTCACAAGAAAAAGCTCGACTCCAGCGCGTTGGCACACGAATTGCTAAAGCTGTGGATGACTACTTAAAAGAAAGCAGACTCGAGAACAACTTTAAATGGGAATTCAACCTCATCGAAGATAAGCAAGTCAACGCTTGGTGTATGCCGGGTGGCAAAATTGCTTTCTATAGCGGAATTTTACCCATTACAAAAGATGATGCTGGCATGGCTGTAGTTATGGGCCACGAGATTGCTCACGCCGTCGCTGAGCACGGAAACGAACGCATGAGCCAAGCTATGCTCATCAAAGGGAGTTTGATGGCTGCCGCAATTGGTATTCAGACCACTGATACAGTCGATGATGAAATGGGACAAGCCATACTTATTGGTGCAGGCGGCTTAGCCAGTGTCGGTATAGCGCTACCGAATTCACGAACACAAGAACTCGAGGCCGACTATATGGGCCTTGTCTTCATGGCCAAAGCTGGCTATAACCCCGAGCGAGCCATTGCATTCTGGCAAGACATGTCCAAGGCTGGTAGTGCTGAAAAGCCACCAGAATTTTTATCGACTCACCCAGGTGATATTAGACGCATTGACGAAATTAAAAAATATCTTCCAAAAGCCATGTATTATTATCGACAGAGTCCACAATTCCAAGAACTGGAAATTAAACAACTCGCTCCAAAAAATTAATATAAGCTGATTTTAGTGCTATCTCCCTAGTCCTAAAAAAATGAGCACTTCTTCTTGAGATGGTTTTTTAAACATTAAAAAAATGAGTACCCCAAAAAGTAAAAGACTGAGAAGTCCAAGTAAAAAATTTATTTTATTTTTCTTGCTTTTTACTTGAGGTCGACGCTTACCCCCACGAATAGTCTTCGAGGGATTAATTCGCGTGGGCTGCAAGTAGGTATCTTCAAATAGTCCTTCATCATGAAACTTTTCTTGTAGGTCTTCATCTCCTTGCGTCCTTTCATTAGGAGGATGAATCCTTTCGCTACCCATCAATAGATCTAAATCGACCTCACTTATTTCTGCACTAGCTACAGCGTCTGGATTTTGCTCAATAAATTCCTTTCTTAAAAGACTCAAGGATTTAATTTCATGAGTATCTAAAACATTGATATTCGTAGGCAATTGACTGAGCCCCTGATCCTGAGCCGAACCTAAATCTTGACTCGTACTCTCTTCTGAATCGTTTCTATGAAAAGGCTGGGCCAAGTCAGCCACTTTGGGTTTTAGGCGTCTCAAAGTCTTGAGTTCTTGTGTCTCGAGTGGATCCATATCAGTTACAGGTTCTCCCTGTAGAGTCTCTGCGGAAGATTCGTTAAACACCGTGGCTTTTCCCCCTTCGTCCTGGATTAACATCGCTAAATCACAGCCCGTGCAGCGAACTTTATGACCTAAATAGTCTAAGGGAGCCGCAAGTAATTCTTTACAGCCTAAACAATTAAAAATAATTTCATTTTCTGACATCATTAGGCTCGATCTTAATTCAAGAGAACACATACTCTTTTACAATAATTCTCTAACTATGATAAAAAAGTACTCACGGCCTAGGCTTAAGTAAATTAAGATCAGTTATTTATATAAAACACAAAGACATTGCTGAAGCTGCAACAAAAAATGGCGCTTAAGCTGAGTACGTGAGCTAAGTTCAGAAAAAAACTCTTAGAGATATTGTTCACGGATGCAGCTTAACTGAGCTTCAATTTACTCACTACCGACGCCTTAAACTAAGAAAACGTTAAGAAAGGCTCTGCTTGAATACTTAAAAGGCTTTTATTTTTGCGAAAACTGCAAAAACATGATCTAGTGGATAGCATTGATATTTACTTGGAGGTAGGAATCACTTACATAGCAGGCTCTCGATAGCCTTAGTCACACTCCATGCATGTGTGCTCTATAAGTATTTATTTCATGCATCAAAGTGCTTTTTGCAACCATCAAAAACTCCACATTCATATTAACACAAACAAAGGATCCATAAAATGGAACAAGTAAACGCGTATGAAGCCCCACAAACTGACTTAGAAGTTGTCGACGATGCCAACTTAGCATCCCAAGGAAAACGCTTTGGAACTCTAATTTTGGATACAATTTTTTATTTGATTTATTCAGTTATTATAGGTGTTATCCTCGGCATTGTTCTCGCGATGACCGATAACATGGCTTTTCTAGAAGTTTTGGCTAAACCCATCCCTAACTTCCTCTTTGGAATATTTTTAGTGACATCTTATTATATCCCTCAAGAAGTGCTTTGGGGTAGAACTGTCGCAAAAATGATACTCGGCACCAAAGTGGTTGATGAAGAGGGAAATAAACCCAAAGCTTCTGCTATTATCATTAGAACTTTTGCTCGTTTCATTCCTTTTGAGGCCTTTAGTTTCTTATATGCCGATGGTGCAAAAGGCTGGCATGACCGTTTTTCTAAAACGAAAGTCATTTCGACTAAGTAGTACCTGAATCCCTAAAGCTTAACTTTTAATAAATTTTAGGACTTAGATGAAACTGAATTAGGCTCACTGCTAATTCAGTTTCATTCTATAAGGGAAAGAAGAGTTATGAGCGAGATCAATTTATCTACAGACCTCCAAAGCAACGTAATTTAAAGCAAAATAAAACTTAATGAATCGTCGCTATCAGGAGTGATTATTATTCTTTTTGGGATTAAACTCACTGATCACTCAGCAAGTATAAAAACTCAATTCACAAAAGAGCCTCCCATGATCAACGAAGTCCAGTTTCTATTAAATGAAAAAAAGCAAAGAACTGAAAGCAATATAATTAATTTTAAATTCATAATATTCACTGTGGTATTTATATCTTTCGTCCTACTCAATCAAGATAGATACATCGGTGCCAATGCTAATGCAGAAAATAGAATGTTACTTGGCTTATGGTTATTATACCCGATTTACTTAGTCATCTTTAAGAAATTCGCAATGAAAAAATATATGATTTTATGCACTGCATGCGAATCTCCGGTAGCACTCCAATCAAAGTATCAAATAAGCGCCGACCTTGAACAACTCACTCATGAAAAATGCGCTAAGTGCAAAGCTGTACTATCCTTAGATAAATTAAAAACCAAATCATAAGCAGACCATTAGTAAATCAGCTTCTCAAGCCCGCGAAAAGGACCCTCCCATGATTCCTGCTAAAAGCACCCTCAAATACGCTGCACTGCGTTTTGCCCTCTTACTTGGAGGACTCGGTTGGTCAATCTCTTTCGCATTTACCTTCAGCTCTTGGCAGACAAGTACTGACTTATTATATGGAATGGGCGCTGAGCACCAAGCTTTACTCGATTACTGGCTTAAGATGGCCTCAGCTCTCTTTGGCTGTATTGGTTTACTTTTTCTAGCCTGCTTAGTCAAGATGAATAAATACGCAGTTATCATTCCTTTACTAGCTTATGGATCGATCTTCATTGGAAGCGTTTTATTATTTTCCGCTTATAACAATTCATTAGACGCTCAATTGCATCCTACGCATATTATTGATATCCCCTTTTGTTACATTGTAGGCATATTGATTTTATACGGGACAAAAAAGAGCTCCAAATAAGCTAATTCCGACGCGACTCTATGGACCACACAATTCAAAAAACTCTCTTAAAGACATCTGAGCCAAGCTAAAGCAGGGCAATTCTATCTGAATGACTTTAAGCCTGTAAGCTCACTTTCTGGATAATCTATCCATTACTTAGGTGTTCGGCTTTGTTATTTTTAATGCCTTTTGTATAATGGGTCACTAAATAACTATTCATTTATCTAAATAATAATCTCACCTTAAAGGATTTATACCAAAATGACAATATTATCACTTCGTCCTGCAGGTAAAGAAATACTCTATACCCTCATCAAAAATGATGATTCAGAAAAACTCACTTTACTTGATCAAGGCACATTAAAATTAGTAAAAAATACTTCTAGAGCTTCCGATATTGGTGAACTCTTCAAGCTAGTCAAAAAATTCATGGCAACACAGCAAGTTAATTATGTTTTGATAAAGGGCAGTGCCTCAACTCAAGATATGAACTTAGCTCATCTACATACTGCGGAAATCAGAGGTATCTGTGTAGCGGCGGCGGCCACCGCAAAAGTCCCTGCCAAGCTAGTAACTCCAGGTGCAACTTTTGCGCAATCGGGAAAAGTTAAAGACTCACTAAAAGATGATGATTTATTCAATCGAAATATTGAAGGCGAACTGCCTAAAACTAAACGAGATCTTGCTTTGTTAGTTCTCAATCATTTAGAGAAAAAGTAGTTCATCATTACTTAGACCGCTACTTTTATTAAGTAGACACAGAAAGCCTTCATGTAGATCATGAAGGCTTTTTTTGTTTCCTACTATGTTCCTTTAGCTTCCTGAAGTTATCCGCAAAAGCCTCTGTTTTTACGGGTGAAAATGTTTATTTGCCTAAAAAAGTCCTGAAAACTTCAAAATAGGTGCAAGATTATAAAAAAAATGCGTAGTACTTATATAAGAAACTCTCACATGTTAGTTATATAAGTAATTTAAGGAAGGTATTTTATGGATTCATTTAATCGTAGAAATTTTGTTAAGGGCGCCGCCATTTTAGGAGCTAGCTCATCCGTCAATGCTTTTAATATTCAAGAGAAACTCGGAAATGATAAACCACTTAAAATTGCTTTAGTGGGTTGTGGTGGTCGTGGTACAGGCGCAGCAATGCAGGCCATGAAAGTACGAAAAGGAGTACAACTTGTCGCCGTTGCTGATGCCTTTCAAGATAAGGCCGAAGCTATACACAAGCGTTTAACTCGTAAAGAAAATCCTCAAATTGACCTTCCTAAAGAACGCGTATTTCATGGCTTCGATGCCTATAAAAAAGCGATTGACTCTGATTGCGATCTCGTCATTTTAACGACTCCACCTCATTTTCGTCCCATTCATTTAGAGTATGCTATCAGCAAAAATAAACATGTTTTCATGGAAAAACCTGTTGCTGTTGATGGCCCTGGTATTCGTTCGGTGATGAAATCTGCGGAAGTCGCAAAATCAAAAAACCTCATGCTTGCTTGCGGTTTACAAAGACATCACCAATTCGATTACCGCGAATCCATTCAACGCTGTAAAGATGGCGACATTGGCAATTTCCAATATGCAAAAGTTTACTGGAACAGTGGTGGCGTATGGACCCGCAAGCGCCAAGAAGGCATGTCTGAAATGGAGTACCAAATGAAAAACTGGTATTACTTTAACTGGCTCTGCGGTGACCATATTGTCGAACAACACATTCATAATTTAGATGTTATCAACTGGCTCAAAGGCTCACATCCCGTTTCTTGTAGCGGCATGGGTGGACGCCAAGTCAGAACAAGTAAAGATCATGGCGAAATCTTCGATCACTTCTCTACTGAGTACCAATATGCCGATGGCACGCAAATGTTTAGTCAAGCCAGACACATGAAAAATTGTACCAACAAGGTTGATGAATACGCTTATGGAGACAAGGGAATGTGCCATTTCGGAGCTCATAAAATCACTGGTGCAAACAATTGGAAATTCTCAGGAAAACGCGTCAGTGGCCATCAACAAGAATGGTATCACTTGATTGAAGCTTTGGATCGCGGCGAAATTTATAACGAAGGCTACAATGGGGCCGTCGCTACGATGACGGCAATCATGGGTCGCATGGCGAATTACAGTGGCAAAACCGTCACTTGGGAACAGGCTTTAAATTCTACTGAGGCACTTGTCCCAGAAGGCTATGACTGGGCAGCAAATCCACCGACGCTACCAAACGCTGATATGAGCTACCAGATACCTACGCCAGGACAATACAAAGTTATCTAAAGTACTCGCTTCCTTAAAAGCTGATACATCTCAGAGCCCTCTATAGTTAGAGGGCTTTTTCATTTATGCTTACTAGTCCTAAAAGCCTAGCAGTCTGTCGGACTTTGAGCTTCGTAACGAAAGAGGGGCCGAACAAAGCAGGTTTTTGTCCGAAATGAGACGAATATTGGACATATTTAACGATTTTCGGGCATAGATCCGGCAAAGTTCGGCTGTTTTGTAGTAGAACGGAGAGAAGTCCGACAGACTGCTCGAACTTGAAGAGAGGCTAAGTTCAAGCTACTTTTGGAGAACTGGAGAATGGATGAAAAAATACCAAATACATATTTGCTTAGTCAATGAAAATGCTTTAGGAAATATTCTGCCCCTCATAGACCCTGATATAGCTCCCGAAAAAGTTATTTTTTGTTATTCTCCTAGTCATCTACAGGATGCGGAAAGACAGCGAGATTTTTGCTTAGAAAAAGGCTTGCAGGTGCAATTACTTGCACTGCCAAAAAGAGATAATCTGAGTGAGCTCCAAGTGAGCTTTCTGCAATTGCAACTCGATCCCAAAACTTGCGCGCTCAACTTATCTGGGGGAAGCAAACTCATGTGCATGGCCGCATACGAGTTTTTAGATGATGATATCTTTAGATTCTGTGTAGAGAAAGACTCACTCTACCCCATAAGTTCTCCAGACCAATTCAATTTTTATGATTTAGCTAATAAAATTCAACTTGAAGATTACTTCGCTTTACATGGCTGGAACGTTCAAAGCCTAGTGAGAACAAAAACCGTTCTCCACGACGATTTATTTGATGAATTATTTGAAAATGTTAGTACCTACGAAAAGGCTATCGGACTTCTTAATAAACTCGCTCATGACGCCGATAATGATGGTGTCCTCGAAATGAGACATCACCGAAAGTTTAACGACGCACAAGTCAAACTTATGGGCAAACTTTATTCATCAAACCTGCTCTCTTATTACGATGCCAATACAGTAAGGTTTGTCGATCATGATGCCATCGATTTTTGTCGAGGTTTTTGGATTGAAGATGCCGCTTATTTAGCTTTAAAAAAACTCAAGCCACAAGACTTTGCCATCTCGGTCGAGATCACTAATCAGCAAGGATCAAAAAATGAAATTGACGGAGCTTTCCTTTATGAAAATCAACTCTATTTGATTGAATGTAAAACCTCCCATTTAGCACGTGAAGGCAAAGGAACTCAAACTCTTTATAAAATGGATACTTTAGTTGACTATGCAGGCCTGCATACTGAAGGAATTCTTGCCTCATACAGGCCCTTAGAAGACTATGACCTACGACGTGCCAAAGACCTGGACATTAGTATCATCCAAGGCTCTGCCCTAAGAAATTTTGATCAGCATCTCAAAAATATTGTTGAGAAATCCAAGGAGAGCGATCAACATGGATAATTTTAAAAATATAAATAAGCATAAAGAACACCTGACGACAAAGCCACCAAAAACTCATAGTCGCCTTAAGACTATCACGGCAATCATTATTGCGATCATTGCAGATATCCTAAGTATATTTTTGTCTTTTGCACCCGAAATTGCGATTCCCGTCAATATGATCCTCGTGGGAATTTTAAGTTTACTACTGGGATTTAAATTTATTTACATCCCCTCGGCCTTAGTAGAAACTTTCCCACTTATATCCGCAATGCCGTTCTGGACTGCCGCAACACTTTATTCAATCTATAAAAACAAACACCCCAAGCTAGATAAATAAAACTTATTTCTTGTCATTTAAGTTTTTGAGATATTCTTGCCACTCTATGGGAAGAAGGTATTTTTTTTGGCTATTGCATTCTTGGCAACAAGGAACGCAATTGCTCTTGGAAGTCTTGCCTCCCCGCACAATGGGGACCAAATGATCCATCGTCAGTTCTGACGGATGAAACTCTTGCTTGCAATAACTACATAAACCCTTGCCTTTCTGATTCTTCCACCATTGCGACTGGCGCATTTCTCGTGCTTTATTCTTTTCGCGCTTGCGATGTTCATCATCTGCAGATGAAAAGCCTTCAAAAGAAAACATATTTTTGCTCCGTAAAATTCGATTTACTCAAAATTAGCCTCACTGCAGAGGTTGCATAGTCACATTTAGAGGCTTTTTTATTATAAATAAAAAGGAATAGTAACATGAAACTAAAAGCAAAGTATTTTGGCTTTTGCCTAATAGGAGCATTATCACTGCTTTCTTGTAAGGAAGCTGCGGAAGGCGTCGACCAGACTGCGGATCAACTTACAGGGAAAAACCAGATTAAGCAATTGAAAAAGACTGAGGCCCAACTCAACGATATTAACAAGCAACACAACAAACAACTCGAAGAAGCTACTAAAGAAAAATAATTTTCTCTACCCCTCTCTCGATTACGAGTATCTAATGATACTGGTGTTTGCTTAACATATTATCTGAGTCCCTATCATGTCCAGTTCACCTACCCCTCCGCCAAAACCGGAGATCAAAGGGGCTAGTCGCGCCTTTGTCATCGGTGCCAGTGCTTCTTTTGTCCTCCTCGTGCTTGCCATTGCACTAGGCTGGGTTTCTGTTGCCTCCGGCATTCGTCACATAAAAAAATACAGCTCCAAAGAGGCTTTAAGTTTTTCTTTCCCCGAAAGCAAGGAGCAATATACTCTTACGCTACAAAAGATTGCTGCTGCTCTTGATAAAGCTCATAAGGGCCAAGAAACAGAACTCCGTTTGAATGCCCTAGAACTTAATAGCTTGCTCGCCCACGACCTAAGCTTTGATCAATTTCGTCAACACTGCCGACTTAACAAAATCACTGAAGATGCGATCTTTATCGACATTAGTTTCCCCATTGATAAACTTAAGTGGGCGTCATGGACTGACGTTGAAGGACAATTTTTAAATGGCCAAGTACTTCTAACTGGTCGAATGAAAAAAGATTATCTAGTCCTAGTAATTGATCAAGTCCAGCATGACGGAAAGAAAATCATGCTTGACACGATGGAGTCTCTTAAAGAACATAATGCTCTAACTTTTTGGCCCGCGGCAGAGCAATATCAAGAAGATCTTCAACTCATTCGCGGCATGAGCTTAGAAGATGGCGAAGTCATTCTAAAAGTGGCTCCCTTCAAAGAGGATGACTAATGTCTAAATCTACACCTTTAGAAGATTGGTATCCAAAAGATGTCACTGCAGAAGAACTGGATGATATCCAAAGTCGCTTCGAGCTTTCACGGCCTGCTGCCACTGTGCTCGCGAGCCGACCTATCCTCAAAAAAAACAATGATTGTTTTAATACCTCTTTAGCCAACTTAAGTGACCCCTTTCGCTTTCCTGATATGCAAAAAACTGTTGAGCGCATCTTTCAAGCTATTGACAAGGAAGAAACAATCGTGGTTCACGGGGATTACGATACTGATGGAGTCACCTCCTCAACTCTTCTCAATTGGGTTTTACAGTCCTACGGTGCCAAGAGTAGCGTTTTCATTTCTAATCGCCTCCATGATGGCTATGGCCCTACACCCATAACAATGCAAAACCAAATAGATGCAGGCGCTTCTTTAGTCATCTCAACTGACTGTGGCATCACTTCATTTGAAGCCGCTGACTATGCGCACGAAAATGGTTTAGACTTTATCATTACTGACCATCACAATCCTGCAGAGAAACTCCCACAAGCCTTTTCAATTATCAATCCTCGAATCACCACTGAATTACTTGATCTTTATTCCCTTGCTGGAGTCGGTGTATCATTTAAACTCTGTCATGCTTTATTAAAACATGGCACCACACTTGGCAAAAAAGCCACTATTGATTTACGAAATGGTCTCGACTTAGTCGCCTTAGGAACAATTGCAGATTCCTGTCCATTAGTGGGTGAGAATCGCTCTTTAGTTAAAAACGGCCTCAAACTTCTCAACATTAATCCACGCCCTGGCGTAAGAGCTTTATACGAAGCCACAACACTTGATACACATATTACTGCATCGGATATCAGTCGTAAAATCTCACCGAAAATTAATGCTGCTGGTCGAGTGGGTGATCCCATGGTATCGGCTAAACTCCTAGCTTCAAATAGTATCCATGAATCTCGGCAACTCGTCAATCAGCTCAAGAATTTCAACCGCATTAGACGCAACGCAGAGAAATCAGCTTACATGGAGGCTTTTCAAATTGCAAAAGAGCAATTTGCCAGTTCACCACCTCTACTTTTAGTCGTAGGTCCTAATTGGCACCCGGGAGTCATCGGACTTCTATCCACCAAACTCACCAAACACTTCGGCTTACCTTCAATCGTTTTATCAAAAGATAAAAACCCAGATGAACTCTTAGGTTCTGGTCGAAGCTGCAACAGCATCAACCTTTTGGAAGGTTTAAAACATTGCAGTGAACTACTCAATAACTTTGGTGGTCATCCGATGGCTGCTGGACTATCTTTAGCTGTTGATAATTTAGATTCATTCAAAATAAAATTGACGAATCTATTGCAAAGTGATACTCTCGAAAAAGTAGAGAAGAATCATAAACATCACTACTACGATGGTGAATTCACTTTCCAAGATTTAGATGAAAAATTCATCACAGACCTTGAAGCCATGGAACCTTTTGGCAATGGCAATGATGCCCCTATCTTCCTCTTTAAGAATATTCAAATCAAAGATACGCACCACCCTATCAGCGCCGTTTTATCTGGCTTTGTTGTAGATAAATTTTCAACTAAAATACCCTTCACTTATTACACCCCTTTCGATTATAGCGATTTTGAATCCGCGAAGCTCTACAATATTATTGCTACTCCTTATCGAAATTATGAAAATAAAACTTGTCGCTTACTTCTACACGAAGTTTTTGCGAATCAATAAAAATGACTATGCCGCTCTCAGCCCTAGAAAAAAAAATCAATTGTCTTTTTAACAACAAAGAACTTTTGAACGAAGCGATGACTCATCGTTCTTATAGATTTGAGAGCCAAGTTGAAACTAAAGATAACCAGCGTCTAGAATTCCTCGGTGATGCTGTCATAGAGTTAATTGTATCTCGCTACCTCTTCGACCGCTATTCCAATGCTCCTGAAGGAGACATGACAAAATATCGCGCTGCCTTAGTTCAAGAATCTGCCCTATTTGATTGTGCTCGTCATATTGATTTAGGGCATTTTTTACTCCTTGGGAAAAGCGAATTGACTAGCAAGGGAAATGAACGCCCTTCTAATCTCTCTGATGCTTATGAAGCACTGATTGCCGCCATCTACATAGATCAAGGCTATGAGAAGGCCCAGGTTTTCCATATCCAAAATCTAGAAGCGCTATGGAATGAGCCCGCAGATTTAGTTTTGGTTCAGAATCCTAAAGGTATCCTGCAAGAAATTACGCAAAAAAACCATGGCTCTACACCCAAGTATGCAACCATATCTAAAAGTGGGCCTGAACATGAGCCCAAATATAAAGTCGACTGCTACCTAAATCGAGAATTACTTGCGCACGGTGAAGGAAAGACTTTAAAGAGCGCTCAAGAAAACGCGGCCACACATGCCATCAATAGACTCAAAGAGGACAAAAACAAATGAATAGCGAACGTATACAGGCTATTGTCGACGAATATAAACTCCCCAAGTTTCGTGCTAAACAGCTCAAAGAAGCTTTTTTTGAACATCATTATAGCTCTTTTGAACAACTCACAAACTTCCCTAAAGATCTACGCAATAAACTCACCCAAGAGAATCAAGTTTTATGCCTCACGGTAAATAAAGTTTTTGCATCATCAGATAAAGTGACCTACAAGGCCTTGCTCGAACTTCACGATGGTCTAAAAATTGAATCAGTCTTAATGAGCCCCAAGCCGGGGCTTTGGACCGCTTGCATCAGTTCGCAAGTGGGCTGTGCGATGAAATGTACATTTTGCGCCACTGGAACTATGGGTCTCACACGTAATTTAAGCTCGGAAGAAATATCTGATCAAGTCCTATTTTGGCGACAATTCATTGCCAAAAATGATATTGATACTGAACGTCTCAATAATGTAGTTTATATGGGCATGGGCGAACCTTTACACAATACAAAACAAGTATTTGCAAGCATAGAAGAACTGACTACGGAAGATACTTTCAAAATTGGCTCGAGACACATTTCTGTCTCCACTTCAGGCCTGCTCAAGGGTGTCAAAGAAATGGCGGAAAGGTTTCCCCAAGTTAACCTGGCTCTTTCACTGCATGCCGCCAAAGATGAATTACGGTCTTCAATCATGCCCATAAATGATGCCTTCAATCTCGAGCGAGTGAGAGCTTGTCTCGATGAATACATCGATAAAACTCACAGAAAGGTTTTCATTGAATATGTTTTACTAGAAGGTGAAAATAACGAACTTTCTCACGCCGCTGAATTATGCGATTTCCTCAAATCTCTAGAGAGACCTGAATTAACTCACACCAACCTCATTGTTTACAATGAAACTGATAGCACACACAAAGGCTCAACTAGGCAAAAAGCTGATGACTTTCGAAATTTTTTAAAGTCGAAAGGCCTAAGTGTTACCATACGCAAAAACTTAGGTAGAGATATCGATGGTGCCTGTGGTCAACTCGCAGTAAAAGAAGATAATTAAGTCCCTAGGAAATGGAAACTTAAGTTCACTAGATTACCTTTAGCTATTAATATTCGGAGTTCATATGTCAAAATTTATCACTGGCCTTTTTTTATTGTGCCTTCTCTTTTCCTGTGCGAACCATGATGGTCCCTATACTCAAAAAAATCTAAGCCCTGAAGAAAACACTTTCCGCAGGTCTTTTCTAACAACAGCGTCAGACTTACATCAAGATTTATACTTCTCTCATCAAGCTTTTTCATCAGATTTAAAACTTTTAATAAAAGAACCGAGTCAAGAGCAAATCGATGCGACCATAAAAAGCCTTGAACTACTGAGAACTAATTATAATAAAACTATCCCTTTTCGTAATACCCACGGCCCACTAGATTATCCTTACTTAAAAACACAGCACAATCTCTCACAACTTATCTTTGCTGAAAGCGCAGAGTTCAATGGCGATGAGAATATCTTAACGCTGCTTAATGAATCGACTCCCATTAGTGAAGAGCTTCTTTATCAAAAACACCTTGAAAGCTCAAATAAAGATATCTACATCGGCATTCCTGCAATCACTTATTCCCTCTCAAAAAATGACATTATTCTTAGCCACAAAAATGAGCAATGGAAAACATTTTTAAGCCGCAATAACAAAATACTTGAAGTTCACATTAAATATCTACTTGATGAATGGTCGCCCTATATTGCCGCAAACTTTCATCATCTACTTAAAACTCGTAAACAAGAGCAGTTCCTCGGATGGACCTACACTTCTTTCTTAATTAATCATCAAGATGTACTCGAGAAAATAAAATCCAATACAGGACAATTAAGTCAAAGGGATTTAGACGAACGCCTCAATGCCTTAATGAACCTCTGGGAAGGTTCTTATATACTAAATGATGGACGACAATACCTACGCCATGGTTTAAAAACTTTAATTCAGAGTCCTGAGATTGATAACTATTTTAAAACTTTGGAAAAATCTCGTAATGAGAATAATCAAGAACTTAGTCTAAAGGTTCTGACATCACTACAAAATGGAATTAAGCGAGAAATTGCTAAAAGTAACTATGATCGACAAGTCCAGTCGCTCCCCTTCATTATACCGAACCCAAAACTACATGCCTTAAGCAAGTCGAGAAAACACCCAAAAGACACTCCTTTTGGAGAATCTACAAAACCAGCCTCTAATAACACGCTTTCAAATAGCACAGATTTTCTATAAAAAAATTGTACTCAGATGAATCAATACCCTTTCTATATAGCTGGCAAAGAAACGACTAACAAAAAACTTATAGAAGCGCGTAGCGTCTATTCAGACGAGATTTTCGCACATTACTCTTTAGCCGAGTCAAAAGATATCGATGATGCTTTAGCACAAGGCCATGCGGCTAAAAAAATCATGCAGCAGCTAAAAGCTCATCAGAAGAGGCAGATTTTAGAAGAATGCAGAGACCTATTTCGCAAGAATTCAGAAGATTTAGCTGAAATAATCACTTTAGAATCAGGAAAGACCATTAACGAAGCCCGAGCAGAAATGCAGCGGGTGATCAGTGTCTTTGATTATGCTTCGATAGAAGTAATGCAAATGAACGGCACAGTTTTAAGCATGGATACTCATCCAAGCTCAGAAGATTTTGAATGCTTGATTAAGCGCTTTCCAAAAGGACTCTGCTCCTTCATCACACCGTTTAATTTCCCCATCAATCTTATTGCCCATAAAGTGGCACCCGCTATAGCTGCAGGTTGCCCTTTTATTATTAAACCCTCAGATAAAACACCTATATGCGCGCTAAAATTCGCTGAGATATTACAACAGTCCTCCCTTCCTAAAGAGGCGTTTTCAGTTGTCCCTTGTACAATTGAAGATTCGCTAAAGCTCGTAACAGACCCTAGAGCCAATTTTTTAAGTTTCACCGGCTCAGAACAAGTGGGATGGAAATTAAAAACATTGGCTGAGCGAAAATCTGTCTGTCTTGAATTAGGCGGCACTGCCAGCTGTGTAGTTTACCCTGACACAGACTTAGAATTAGCCGCAAAAGAAATAGTCAATGCTGCCTTTGCACAAGCAGGACAAAGTTGCATTAGCTTACAGAAGCTATATATCCATGAAGATATAATTGATAAACTAAGCTCTTTACTAGTAGAACTAACATCCAAAATCAAACTCGGTAATCCGCTAGATCCATCAACGGACCTAGGACCCATAATCAATAAGGACAGCTTGAGTCGTATTACAAAATTAGTCGACCATAGTATAAGTACTGGGGCAAAAATATTAGTCGGTGGAACTACTCAAGGCAAATTTTTCGAAGCAACTATTCTCACTAATATCAAAAGTGACGACCCCATACGCGATGAAGAAGTCTTTGCACCAATTTTTATCATTGATACATTCTCCAATACTGATGAACTGTTTAAACAATTGAACCAATCTTGCTATGGCATCCATGTTGGTATCTATTCAAAAGACATAAATATCGCCACAAAAGCCTGGGATGAACTAGAATACACAGCTATTATTATCGGCCATACACCTAGCTGGAGGTCAGATAAAATGCCTTATGGAGGCATTAAAAATAGTGGCTGTGGCCGTGAAGGCATTTCCTATGCCATTGAAGAAATGACCGAATTAAAATCCCTTATCATCAAAAAATAAAAAAGCACTGAAATTAAATTTCAGTGCTTTCATTGGAAAATCAGTCTTGCTAACTAGCCAACTATTTTAAACATTTCCATATACTGGTCAATATTTTTAAATACTGTAAAGCCTAGTACGCCAGTGGCAGCAATCGCAACTAGAACAGTAACAATACCAGGTTTACCTTTAGTATCTGACTCTAGTAAGTCTTCGTTGGAAACTCCACTTTGAGCTTTTGCTTTAACCTTTGGAGATGAAGCTCTTTGAGTTCCTGCAGTCTTTAATTTAAGTGTCCCACCAGCAGCATCTGGATCAACTTTTAAGGTCTCATCTGCAGCTACAGGAGCTTTGATTTTAAGTGTTCCTGATGCACCTTCAGTAGGACCTGAAGTTTTGATTTTTAAGGTTCCGCCACCATCAGGACTTTTAATTTTAAGCGTTCCGCCACCATCACTTGGCGATTGAACTTTAAGAGTACTTCCGGCGTTTGACTGTTCGCTTACTGGTGCTTGAATCTTGAGTGTTCCAGCAGAAGAAGGTTCAGCGGCTATTGGAGCTTTGACACGAAGTGTACCCGCAGATGCAGGTCCCGAAACTTTAATTGTACCCGTATCTGTAGATACAGAATCTGCTACTTTTAAAGTTGATGCTGCATTGCGCTGAGGAGGCAAGCGAAGTTCTTGAGTCATTACAGTAGAATCTGTATTACGTACCTCTGCAGATTTAGTGCCCGCTGAAGGTGGTCGTAAACGAATTGTCTGACTAGCAGTCAAAATACCTGATAATTGTTTCTTACGCTCTTTAATAACTTTCAGGTGTACTGTGTCAGTATAATTCTCACCGTCTAAATTAATATTTTGCGTACTGGGTGATACACGTTTTAATTTTGTGGTATCTGTATCACGAATCATTAATGGATCAGTTTCTGCAGCTTCAAGCTGTGGAGAAGCTCCATTTTGAGCACCCATATTAACGGTCTCGGTATTTTCTATATCTTTATTATTTTCAGACATAATAATTTCTCCTATCTACAATTGCTTGAAGTCTGGAAGACCTCGAACTGTCATTTTTTTATAAGGTGTACCTACGGGACTTATCAATCTTCCTGTTACAAATATTAAAAGGTTTGATTTCTCAGAACGCTCACCTTTACTTTGAAAGAATCTTCCCAAATAGGGGATATCAGAAATATAGGGTATTGAGTCATCAACTGAATATACATTCTCTCTTACTAAACCACCAATCAAGAGTGTTTCACCATCCCAAATTTGTGCTCGTGTCTCAACCTGACGCACGGCTATAATAGGCATTGCATAGTTGAAAAAATTGGGGATAACAGTATCAAACACAGGTGATGTATAATCTGAATTAAGATCAGTATCATAGCTTATAAATTCTACTTGTTGTGGATTCAAGTCTAAACTAATCGTATTATTATCTGCAGATACTTCTGGAGTCACCTCTAAAATCACACCAATATCTCGAGCCTCACCAAAGGTTGGAGTCGTGGGTATTGTAGCATCAGCGTCAAGTTGAGCTTCTTCCCATTCTTCAGGAAAAAAGCGCTCTTGTACAACTCGTAGTACCACTGTGTTACCACTTTGTGTAACTGCATTAGGTGACGTTAAGAGTTCAGAAGTATCTGTTTGATCAAGAGCTCTAATCATCATCTGCAGTGATTGATTCCCGAAAACCAAATCTGCTGCCAATTGAACTGGACCTTCTTGAGAAGTAACTACTTCTTGTATTCCTCGAATATTATTATCGAATCTTTCAGCATTAGCGACGCCGCCATTACCCTGAGCAAAAATCCTATCTCCTGTCAGAGTATGATTAGGTGTCTCTGGACCTGTCCAACGCCACATAAAGCCTAGTTCTTGAGTACTATTGAAATCGACGTCAATAAATTTAGTTTCCACAGATATTTGTGCACTTGGACGTCCTAATTCATCGATAATTCTTTTGATCAATTGAATATTAACCGCTGTATTAGTCACAACTAAACGATTGACATTGCTTACAAAAGCAACTTTTGAACCCGCTGGAAAAGTCACACCAGAATTGGTGAAATAACTTTGCCAGTTTGTTTCTTCAGAATTTCTTTCAAGGCCATCATCAGTTAAGCCCGCGCCGGCATCACCAACCACATCAATCATTGATAAAGGGACATCAAAGAATACAGTTTCAGTTTCTTCTAATGGGTAGTCTTGATCGGCTATATAAACCGCATGCTTATCTATCTTAATCTTTAAACCAAGTATATCTGTTATCTGATTAATTAGTTCACCCAACTGCATATCTTCAACACTTAAAAATAGCCTAGCCTGTTTAGCTTGATTATTTGCTACTGCGGCAACAGGACTATCGCCTTCGTCACCAAAGCCTTCGTCACCAAAGCCTTCGTCACCAAAGCCTTCGTCTGCAAAACCATCGTCTGCAGAAGCTACTGGTGCTAGCTGCTTGACTTTAGATGCAAAATAGACAATATTGACTCCTTTACCTTCTGGATCAGGATCGAATTCCTTAGATTTCCTTATCAAATCTTCAACAATTGATTCAATGCCATCACCATCATAACTGACTGAAGGTATATAAATACGTCTCAAGCGTTCATGAATAGATGTTACATTTTCAGCATTCACATTAATGCTTGAAGAATTTAATAATTCTGCGTTTAAATCAGCACTCACTCTGATTTTATCTTCCCATTTCCATGAAGTTTCTGCAAGAAGATCTTTCTGTGTAACTCTATTTCTTTGTTTACCAAGTGTTTTTATTTCTTCAAAGGTTCTAAAAAGTAAGTGGCTTGCAGGGATATTAAATTTGTCAATTAGTAAAAGGTCTTCTAATTCTTCACGACATTTAGAGTACTCACCTTGATCAAAGTAAACTTGAGCGCGCTGCATTCTTACATCAACACTCTCTTGCTTGACTAACTCCTCTTCAGTAATCTGCTCTTCACCGATTAATTTTCTGTACGCTTCTTGAGTAATTGATTCATCTAAACTCGAGATTTTTTCTTTATAAAGTTTTTCATTATCAGGATCTAATTCTATTAGTTCTTTAAGATACGTTTTTGCTAAATCAAATGATTTGCTTTCTTTCGCTTTATCTGAGTTAGCTAATTTTTCAACAACTAAATTATTGTAAACAACAATTTTAAGCTTATCGACATTAGCCACCTTATTAACTAAACGATTTGAAGAACTTTGAGCCTGTAAATACACTTCTTTAGCAGACTGTAGATATGTTATCGCAACATGGTTAGAACCATCTTCTACGGCAGTCATAGCTTTGTAATATAAACCGTCTGCTTCTAGTTCTAATTGCTGCTTTCTTATCAGTTCATTATTAACAAGCGTCGTCGCATCTATAGATTCCACTGCTACTTTTTCTTGTGCAATTGCATCAATAGAACTTAAACAAGCTATAAGAACAAATGTTTTTGTATAATTATTCATCTTAGACATAAATTTACCTAAATCCTCTTAAAGTCTG
Source organism: Lentisphaera profundi (assembly GCF_028728065.1). Lineage (GTDB taxonomy): Bacteria > Verrucomicrobiota > Lentisphaeria > Lentisphaerales > Lentisphaeraceae > Lentisphaera > Lentisphaera profundi. Next base: position 2,422,547 of record NZ_CP117811.1, read on the forward strand.
GAAGGCCTGGCACCTGATTGATCCTCAATGGTAAGCCACTCTCTGTTATCAAACGAGCTGTAATAAACATTAATAATGAACGTTTCTCGGAGGCTTCGCCCTTACTTTGAAAAAGTCTTCCGATAAATGGTATATCAGAAATATAAGGGATAGAGTCGTCTACTGTCCAAACATTCTCTCTAATCAATCCACCTAGCGTAAAGGTCTGGCCATCCCAAAGTTTCACCCTGGTTTCAATTGACCGTACTTCGAATATTGGCATTGAGTAAATAAACTCTACATTATAGTCGCCTAAACCAGGTAACTGTATAACAGTTGAAGTATTAAGGTCCGTATCGTAGCCTATAAACTCAACAAATTCAGGATTCACTTCCATTGTAATCACAGTATTATTTGGATCGACTTCAGGAGTGACACTTAAAACAAAACCAATGTCTTTTTCTTCTCCAAATACGGGTGTACTAGGAATGATTTCTTGACTATTACTAAATTCTCCTTCTTCCCATTCTTCTACAAATTGAGTCGAAGTCACAACTCTGATGATGGCTGTTTCACCACTTTTCGTCAAGACATTCGGAGCCATTAAAATCTCATTGGTATCTGATTGATCAAGCGCACGAATCATCATCTGAAGTTCTTGGTTACCAAAAATCAAATCCGCTGCTAATTGCACCGGCCCTTCTTGACCCGTTTTGACTTCATTAATTCCGCGAATATTATTATCAAACCTTTCCCCTACAGAAGTCCCACCATTACCTTGGGCAAAAATCCTATCTCCAGTCAAAGTATGATTCGGAGTCTCAGGGCCTGTCCAGCGCCATAAAAAGCCCAATTCTTGCATGGCATTCCAAGTAATATCAACAACTTTTGCTTCTACATTAACTTGTGCAGAGCCAGTATTTAAGTTATTTATAATGTCTTGTATCAAATGATTATTGTTTACTGTATTAGTCACTACTAAGCGATTAACACTCGCAACATATGATAACTTGGCTCCTGCGGGGAATGTAACGCCCATATTCCTAAAATAAGCCGTCCAATCTTGGCCTGAAGAGTTATCTCTTGTTACGCCTGCAGTTTCCTCAACTAAGTTAAGATTATCTCTCGTTGGTATAATCTCAAGCATTCCTGCTGGGACATTAAAGAATTTGGTCTCCATAAGATCGAGCTGTACATTGGGCTCTGCAATTACGACCATATGTTCTTCTATCTTCATATTTAAACCCTGAGATTGTACAATCAATTCCAATAGTTTACCCATGGGAATTTTCTCAACATTTAAACGTACAGGATAAGTTTTTGTAGCTTGTGGTGCAGCTTCAACTAATGCTGGCTCGTCATCGAATGATTCTTCTTCAAAACCTGAATCTGCAAAGGCATCATCAGCTTCTCCAAATTCATCACTCTCTATAGAAGAAGGCTGTGCTGTAGTGATATTTTCACGTAGAAATACAATATTTACACCTTTACCTTCAATATCTTGCTGCTTACTGATTTCTATAAGTTTTTCAATGACATCTGCAAGTGGCTCACCATCATAATTAACTACTGGGATTTCTATTTCTAACTTTCTATAAATTTCACCAAAGTTATCATCGTTGCGTTGAACTTGGCTTACTAAAAGGTTCGCCTTATTACCAGATTTAACAATAGGATCAACCCACTTCCATGAGTTTTCACTTGCCAATTCTTGGGAAAGTGCTTTTTGACGCTGGGCGCCCTTCACTTTCACAATTTTAGCGATCTGAAATTTAAGATGACTCGCATCTAGATTATAGGGATCCAAAGTAAGAATTTTATCCAAAACCTCTAAAGCCTTAATATAATCGCCTATATTCTTTAAGATTTCAGCCTTAGCATAGTAGAGTTTAATCTCTTGGTTAACGCCTTTAACTTCTTCTTGTATGGCTTCTTCATTCACACTTTCTGTATATTCAATATCTTTGTACTGCTCTTCTAAACCAGCTTTTAACGATAGATATTTCTTTTCATTGTCCGGATCCAAATCTACAGCTAGGTCGAGTAAATCTTTCCCTTTCTGTATTTGCGCGCTATTTTTTGCTTTATCCACTACCGCGAGAATATTATCGATTCTATAAATTAAAAAATCTAATTCAATGGCTTTTAATTCATCTTTCAAAACCTGTACAGCGGCTGAAGATGATGCCAGTGAACTTAAATCATTTTTAGCCTTTTTAATACCATTGTTTAAATCTTCAACAAAGCCAGCATTGAGTTTCTTTCTTAATTCAGAAATGAAAATTTTTGACTCTAAAAATAGTTGCTGTTTCCTTACTATTTCATTTGATTTAATTGTAGAAGAAGTGATTTGATCAGTTTCACCAGCCAAAATATTTTCTGCCACAAGATCTGCATTTTGCGAATGCAAAGAGCCTATGCAGAGAACTTGGTATATAAAAGCTTTTCCAAACTTCATCATATTAAACCTCTTCTATAGCCTTTTAAAATCAGGTAGGCCACTCAACGTTCCTGGGCTTACCGGTAGACCTGAAGGGTCAATTAATCTAGCTGTAACAAATATAATTAAATTTTGCTTTATTGATCGCTCACCATTCGATGTGAAAAATCTTCCTAAAAATGGGATATCTCCTAAGTAGGGTATCTTATCCTCGTAGGTGACTTTTTCTTCACTAATCATTCCACCTAAAGCCAGTGTCTCACCATCCCAAACTCGCACAGTTGTATCAACTGTTCTCGATTCAAAAATCGGCATACTAAACTTCTGTTCAAAGGCGTTATAAACGATTACTTCTGAAGTGCCACCTGTGATAGGATTGATAAGTACAACTTCAGTCCCTACCAGCATATCGACATTGAAAGATTCGTCATACTCGACAAACTCAATCACTTCTGGCTTGAGCTGAAGCTCAATTACGCGTTGATCTGGGTCGATTTGTGGCGTTACAGTTAGCACCGCACCTATATCTCTGGCTTCGCCAAAAACAGGCTTAGAAGGAGTCACACTTGACTGACTGCCACCATCACCTTGAGAATTCTGCTCAACTTCTGGCTCTTCCCATTCTTCAGGGAAATAGCGCTCTTGCACAACTCTAATCTTCGCAGTATGACCATTTTGCGTCGTTACTTTCGGCGCATTTAAAACGTCTTCGCCACTTCTTTGTTGAATCGCACTAACCAAAGTATTAAATGTTGTATCACCTAAAATAGAGGCAAACTTAAATGTGCCCTGGCTTAAGCCATTGCCAAGTACACTACCTAGACTTCTGACGGCAGATTCTAGACCATCTCCGCCATTTGAGGTAAGGTCTCCACTTTTATCTAAGCTGAAACCATCACTTAAAAAATCTGACAGAGGATCGCCATTGACATCATAGAGATCACTTGGAGCCCTACCGACATAACCCGCATTTGGGTCAGTAAATCCTGAACCATCTTCAATACGTGCAATCGACCATTCAAAGGCAAGCTCTTCAATATCTTCTTGATTAATCTCATAGAATTTTGATTCAATAATGATCTGATTTTCAGCCGGTGCTAATTCTTTTATAATTCTATCAATCTTACTATGCTCAGCCGGCGTATTCTTCACAACTAAACGATTGACCGACTGAATAAAAGATATTTCAGAACCCGCATCAAATTTTATTCCAAATTCATCAAAGTATTCTCTCACACCTTTAGCTGTGCCACCACCATCACCAGCACCACCTACGTCTTCAATTAAACTTGCTCCGCCCGTGTCAAGATTAGGCTCAATCAAGTCTAAAAAACCTGCTGGGACATCATAAAAACGTACTTCCATTGTATCTAAAGGAATGCTTTTATCCGCGATAATAACCGCATGTTCAGTAACTTTGAATTTTAAGTCTTGCTGCAAGCAAATAAGCTCAATTATTTTCAAAATTGGCACATCACTTAATCGTAATGACACTCCATTACTTTGCTGTGGTGCAGCTGCAACTTCAGCTCCTCCGTCTAAGCCAGCATCTTCTCCAAAGCCAGCATCTTCTCCGAATCCAGCGTCTTCTCCAAATCCGGCGTCTTCTCCAAATCCAGGCTCTTCTACTTTTGCCGCAGCAGCAGCCTCATTTATACGCAAGATAATATTAACACCTCGCTTTACGGGGTCTGGATCATAATCTTTAGACATCTGCTTAAGTCGAGCAACAATTGAATCGAGAGAATCATTATCAAATACTACACTGGGAACTTTAATGCCATTAAGCTTATCAAATACATCTTTAACTCTAGCATCATCATTCCGGATTCGACCATCTATGGCTACATTGACGGCAGTACCAATTTGAGTACTCGGTCTAAGTGGTTGATTCCACTCCCACTCAACCTGAGCTAACCTTTCTTCACGCGTAGCTTTACGCCTAACTCTTCCCAATTCTTCGACTCTTGCATTAACTCTTAACAACAAAGTCATTGCCTCGGAATCGAATGGGTTCGCAACTAAAATCTGTTCCAATACATCTTTGGAATCCATGTATCTTCTATTGGCAAAGAGAATCTCTGCTTGCTCATACTTAATGGCGTTAGGTCTATCAATCTCTTCTTCTCTTATTTGATTAATACCTTTTTCGTCTACTTTCTTTACAAACAATAACTCTTCTTCAATTTCTTTATACTCTTTGATTTTCTCATTAATCTCATCTTCTCTTAGCGGGTTAACCGCTATAGCCGCATTTAATGTTGAGATGGCTTCAGAATATAAATCTGCGTCTACTTCCTCCCTAGCCTTAGTCATAAGTTGACCTGACTTAAGAACCAAAGCTTCTGCTTTATTTTTATTGGCAATATCAATTTTCGCCAAAACGTCTTCACGAGTTTTTGAAACTCCGCCATACCCCATAACAGCCGCGTCAAAGCCAGCTATCGCAGCGTCGTAATCACCCAAGGCAAAATTCTTCATGGCTCTATTAAACTTCAACTCGGATTCAATCAATCGCTGCTGGCGTCTTATTTCTTCATTTCGTGTGACCGTTGATCTAGTAGCTTTGGAGCCGTTTTCATCACTTTGATTTTCTTTTAATATTTCTTCAGATACTTTTGCAGCTTCATCTTGAGCAAGTGCTGAAAAAGATAGTGACAAAGCTACAACCGTCGCCAATCTACTATATAATGACGTATTGTTCATATTAACAAATCCTCGTTCTCTATTGATAAATTTTATTTAACAGGGCTTAATATCGATTTCTTACTATCGATTTCAAACTCTTCATTTGTTTTTCTACTGAATATAATGGCCTTTAATACCTTTTCTTTACCAATTCTTCGCCATCCTCTAAAGTCCACCACTTCCTTAACACCATCTAAGCCTAATAAATTATGTTTGGAATCGTCCGCTACGAACTCTTGTTTCCCACCTAAGTTATTGTATATAACCATTCCGCTACCATTGGGCGGATACACATACTTGCCCTTATAAACCTTTATAAGCTCCGCACCTTCCTTTTTAACCGAAAGCACAACTTTACCTTCAACTTTTTCTATATCTACCAAGCTATAGTCGCTAGCAAAAATCACACCACCAACTCTCACCCACCTCGTCTTACGACGAGAATCCACAAACTGGACTTCCCATAAGGCTTTATTAGATCCTGAGGTCTGGTCTGATTTATAAATAAACTGTAATGGCTTTGCTTTCTTTGGTATCGCCTGAATAAAATTAAGCATCGATGGATAACTAGATGGATCATCGATCAAAGTCGGCACACCGTTAATCCCCACGGTAATTTCATCATAATTACTAAAACCATCTTTATCCCTATCCTCTAAAGCATCATCCGGATTATTCGGATCCATATTGTACTCAGCTTCCACTGTGTCAAGTATGCCATCGCCATCACTATCTCCATCCTCAATCTCTTTAGCAAAATCAACTTGAGTTTTACACCATGGACACTTTCTGAAATCATCATGAAAAACTTTATTGCACGTCTCATCTCGGCAGAGTAAATATTGGCGGTTTTCAAACACGGTCTCTAACCTTAGAGCCTTCACTGGCTTCCCCGATATGACCTTCCCATCTACCACTTCTATCGGCTGAGAACCAGAAAGTTTTATCAATTCTATGGGGTTCACATCTACCGTCGCAACAACAAAGACTGCTACAACCACTAATACCGCCATCACAACAATCAACATCACCTTTTCAAGGTTGGCTTTTATAAAATCTTTCATTCTATTGTTCCAAATAACTAGCTTTAAATTGAATCCAATCCAAACTAATCTTCATAGTTTGTTCTGGCGCCTCAAATGCACGAATATTAACTCTTTCCTCAGGCTCCACTTCCACTTCCACTTCCTCACTTAACAAAGCCTCTCCTTCAACTTGATTCAACAAATCATCCACACTAGTGACTTTATCCTCATCTGGAGATTTGATTGGAGCGGCCTCTTTAAGCATCAAAGGAACAAGATCCTTATCCACCTGCGCAGCCGTCACCATACTCACACTATTAATTCTATAATAAAACTGCTTATCATTGGTGATTTTATTTAAAACTGTACCAAAACCCTCAGGCTTAACCTTTAATACCAATACAAAAGTATAAACTTTTGCGTAAGCTTCCCCCATCTGAGTTTCCTCTAATTGATTAGGGCGACTTACACTCGAAATCTCAACCACACCACTACTAGCAATGATTTTTACCAAGTTTTCAATAGCTACAAGTTGCTCCATTACCTTAACTTTATCTCGAGCTTCCATTTTGAATACCCTTGACACCTCATCATCAAAAGAAAAATTGAACTCATCTGTAACTACAATCTCTGCACTCTCACAGATTTTTCTTAATGACTCTATTGACTCCAAAAACTTATCCTGAACATCTTCCGACCGCATTTCAGCAACCGCAGACGCATCGTGATTATAATCTTCGATCAAAGAGGAATAATAGTCGTTAAAACCACTTTTCAAGGAGGCTATATTATCTTGAGATAACTTCCTATTAAGGTCATCCAGCTTATATTTAGTGCTATTTATCTGCTGTGTATCATTACCCAACCGTGCTTTTTCTTCTTGCAGTTTTGCCGTCTCAGATTTATATACAAAAGAAAGCTTAAACAATACTGTACTCACAACGAACACCGAAACTAGCAATGCGACATTTGCTTTATTATCTTTTATTATCTCTAAAATTTTATCTTTCATTAATCAACCCTACCAATATTCTTTACACCTAACTGCGCTTTAAAATAAGCAAAGGCCTTATTTTTACTCTGTCGCTTCTCTAAAGGCCCCGTTATACCAGGAGGGTCAACTAAGACGTACTCCGATATTGCAATATCCTCTAACATTTTGGACAAGACTTTCTGTCTTTTTCCTGTACTGCCTAGTACCGGATATTGAACATAATAACCCTCAACAATAACTGATCCCACATCGGTTGATTGTGTTTGACTGTGTAATACTTTATCTCGCTCAGCTTTTTTTACAGCAAACTTCGACAAGGTCTTAGTGTCTTTTAGAACCTCTCCCTGTAAAACACTCACTGCCTGACCTGCCTGAGGCGTTATTGAGGTGATCCACAAAGGCTTAGGTTTATATTTTCTAAGATCATTTAAAAAACTTAGCCACTCAAATCTCTCTTCATTTAAAACTTCTAATTCAGTCACTTTATTTTTAACTGACTCACGAAGCTTATTCTGTTCATTGATTTTATCTAAAATCTTTTTATAACCCTCTATCTTAGCTGCTTTACCCTCAATCTGACCCTGATAATGCAAACGCTCCCTAAAGGATCCCGCTAGAATAATCAAAGGCACCAATATAGCAACCGCAGCCGTAGCGTAGTTATAGGGCATTTTACCTTTTCTAATCAAGTCCTTTTGCACAGACTCGGGGGTCAATGAAATCTCTACCGGACACTCACTTATTCGTAAGACCAAGCCAATCACTTCACTAAATAAATGCGCTAATTCAGCCAGCTCTTGCCTATCTACGTTCGCCCCTAAACTCACTCCATTCTGAAATGGATTGAAATACTTAACATCGATCTTCATTTTTTCTTGAAAAAATGTCTCGGTGAACAGCATCGTTGAACTACCACCAGAGAGGTGCATTATTTCTGGCTTTGCACCCTTCTGCTGATTCTTGAAAATGTTAATAGAGCGACTAACTTCACCGTGTAATCGCGTCATCACATTACGAACAATTTTTGAAATTGTCGCAGCTACCTCAGACTCAGGCTCTTCATAAGCCCCGCCCAATGCAACAAAACCATGACGCCTCTTCAACTCTTCTGCCTCTTCCAAACCAATACCGAATTCTTTCGCTACTTGCTGAGTTATAGCATGCCCCGCAATTGGAATATTTCGTGAGAAGAAACTTGTTCCATCTGAAAATATTAAATTAGATACACGTGATCCAATATTCAGGACCATCGCACATTTATCAAAACCAATCCGATTAACTCGTATAGCGTTGTATGAGCTCGAGGTCGCAATATCAACGATCTCTACTTTTAAGCCACACGCTTCAACTGTTGCCACTAACTCTTCAACAATTTCATTTTTAATCGCAACAAACATCACTTCAACTTCTTCTGCATCCGTAGAAGAAATTAACTGGTAATCCCAAATCACTTCATTCATTTCAAAAGGCACATTTTGTCGAGCTTCAAACTCTACAACTTGCCTTATCTTATGAACATCATCACCTACTGGAGGCAATTTAACAAATTTTGTAAACGCCATCTGCGCAGATAGGCTGACGTAAGCTTTTTTCGCCTGTACACCACGCTCTTGAATAAGCTTAGTTAAGGTTGATTTTAATAGAGCAGCTCTATTGCTCTCTGTTTGCAACTCGTCATATTCACGATAACCAAATCTCTCAAGTGTAATTACTTTATGATCGACTTTAAACTCACCAAGTTTTAAGCTTGATGCGCCAATATCAATGGTGACTACTGATTCTGAAGCCATATAATCGACCTATTTTTTGTTTGAAATTTTGGGAAAAATCTGAGATTGAGTAGCAGCCCACGGACTATCATCTTTCGATGTAAAGATTCCCTCAACTGAATCCAAATTTTCGCTATCAAATGAAGTCTCTTTAAAACCTTTCATTAGCGATTTCTGACGCTTTCCTGACTGCACATAAAACTTCGTATTCAACTGTGTTTTCCCTTCCACTTTAAACACCGCATAGACACTTAAGATTTTATGGACATCTTTAATACCACCTAGATAGCGATTGATGACATCAGGACTTACTAAAATAGTCGCGTAATAATCACCATTTGTTATGTTTTCATACGTGACTACTTTCTGTGTTTTTTTATACTTTCCGTCTCTTGCCTTATACAAACCCTTCCAGGTAATACTTACTTTATTTAACCAAGTCCCATCATCCAAGGCATTTGCTTTTTTTGCGACGCCTTTAACGCGAAACTGAACTGTTATTGATGTCCACTCGCCTGTATTTGGATTCGAACTTTTAACTATATTATTAACTGTTATCGGAGGTGCTAATTTAGTATTGACATCGATCTTGCCGACCTCAATTATTGACTGACCACTCTGGGCAAGCGCCGTAAAACTACTTCCTACAGTTAACACGAACATAAAAAATGAAGTTATTTTTCTCATGGATTTCCCTTATTAAACCTTTTGCTTTTATAAAAATTTTAACACATACACAAAAAAGCTAGACTGTGTTAACAATGATGCAAGCACTTAAAGGGACTGAGCACGCCATTGTGAGACGTTTTTTACACTAGATTCTTTCGTTCCGATCACGCCATCGTCAATTCCACACTTTATAGCACTTGGCAACACTGCCCTCGCCAAAACAACTCCCGCGCCCATTTCTTGCAACTTTGCTTTCATTTCTTGTTGCCTTGCTTTCGCCTCGGCCTTTTTCGCTTCTGCGCGCGATTCTGCAACTTTTTTATCCGCTTCAGATTGGATTGAATCTAGCTTCGCCTTAAGATTATCTAAAACCTGCACACCTGAAACATCGACTGAGACCAGCGTGAAATAGGTACCATTCAATACATCTGAATCAGCTTTGAGGTGCTCGACTAACAAGGACGGGTTATTTAAAATTTCTTTATGAGTTTCCCTCGACCCCACAGCTCCCAAGATCTTCTCTTGAACTCTTGCCTCCACCGTTGAAACACCCGCTCCACCAATCAATTTATTTAAATCCGACCTAACGGTTAACTTCACATTAATACCAAGACGAATCCCATCCTTAGCTACCGTAACTATATGTCCACCATTCCGATGATCTGGACAATTTATAACAATTGGATTTACATAACTACCAACTGCCTCCACCACATCTCGTCCCGCTAGATCTAAGGAACAGAATTGCTCGAAGTCTATATCTAATGACGATTTCAAAGAAGACACCGACGCATCAACAACTGCAAATACATTACCACCACACAAAGCATGACTCTCGAGTCGCACATATTCCACATCAATACCGGCCCGTATCAGCATAATATAAGCATCAACGAGCATATCGGGATTCAAGCCTCTCAGGCGCGAAAAAACGATATTGACAAAACCTAAGTCGATACCGTTTGATTTTACTTTGACGTAGGCGCCTATATTAACAAACACTAAAAAGACCAGCATTAAGAAAACTAATACCCCTAGTGCTATTAATAAATACATACTACACTGTACGATAGTTTGGCGCGTCTTTCACCATTTGAATGTCATGTGGATGAGCCTCGCGCAATCCAGAGGGCGTTACTCGGTATAAAATCCCTTTGCTCTGTAACTCTGGGACTGTCTTCGAACCGCAATAACCTAGCGAGAATTTTAAACTTCCTGCAAATTGATGTAGAACACTTCCTGCTGTGCCCCTATATGGAACACGGCCTTCTACTCCCTGAGGAATCAACTGACTAGAATCTTCTACATCACCCTGAGAATAGCGTTCACGACTTCCTTTTCCACTTTTCATCGCTTCTAAACTACCCATACCGCGATACACCACAAATCTACGACCTTGCATCATGATTTTTTCACCAGGGCTCTCTTCCGTAGCCGCCAATAAACCTCCCATCATAACACTGCTCGCACCAGCTGCAATCGCTTTTGGCACATCACCTGATTGCTTAATTCCGCCATCCGCAATGATCGGCACATCAGAGGACACTGCTCTAGAAGCTGCATGTATTGCCGATATTTGTGGAATCCCTACTCCGCAAACAATTCGTGTCGTACAAATAGAACCCGGACCGATACCAACTTTTATCGCATCTGCACCTGCATCTGCCAATGCTTTTGCACCGACTGCCGTACCTACGTTACCTGCAACCACATCTACCGAGCTAGCCATACCTGCTTTGAGCTCTTTCACTGTCTCAACCACGCCTTTTGAATGACCATGAGCTGTGTCAATAACAATCGCGTCAACACCGGCATTGATCAATGCTTCAGCACGATCAAAATCATATGGACTAATTGCAGCAGCGCAACGCAACTGATACTTTGAATCTAGATTTTCGAGCTTCGAAGTTCCTGTTATCAACGCATTCACGTCGTGAAAACTATACAGGCCTGCCAATTCTCCGTTCTTACACAAAAGAGGCAACTTACCTATTTTCTTATCAATCATGATCTTATAGGCATCTTCTAGAGTGGTGCCTTCTTTAGCAGTCAAGATAGCACTCGTCATGATATCTTTTAATTTAAGTCTACGATCATTACAAAACTTCAAATCTTTAGCCGTTAAAATCCCTGCAACTCTGCCAGCTGCATCAACTATAGGAAAACCCGAAAAAGGCAAATGCTTATCTTCTTTGTAATTTAACAACTCTTCTACAGTTTGAGTTTCCAAGAAACTTACAGGCTCTTGTATCAAGCCATTTGAATGTAATTTGACTTTTTTAACTGCCTCCGCATGCAGAGCGATATCCATGTTTTTATGAATAACACCAATGCCACCTAGGCGGGCCATTGCTATAGCCATAGAAGATCCTGTTACCGTATCCATCGCAGCACTGACAAATGGTATATTCAAATCAATATTACGACTAAACTTGGACTTAGTAAGTGTGTCTTCAGGAAGGAAATCGGCATACTGCGTAACTAAGGTTACGTCATCAAAAGTCAACCCTTGCAATTTTGTCAACTGCATCAGTTCGTCAACACTTTTGTTTACTATCATTTTTGGACCTTACAATTTAAAATTTTCACTATTAGGTCTACCAAAAATACATGAGCATTTCAATCATGCAAGCTCTTTAATCGCTGTTTTAAAAAATCAAAAACACTGACACAATCTTAAAAGCTCTATGTTTGTATACTAACAATCTCAATCTATACTTTATACGTATATATTAGGAGCCATAACACAATCGAGGACCACATGATTTCCCCTGAACAACAACGTGCCATCTGCGAATTAAACCACGAAAACCCACATAACTATCTAGGCCTTCATAAGATTGATGAAAAATGGATCGTACGTAATTACGAACCCTTTGCTGAACAAGTTAATATAAGTATCGATAGTAAAACCTACCCCAGCACACGGCATGAGAGTGGCTTCTTCATTACCGAATTAGATAAAGAACCTAAGAAGAATTACAAAGTACAAATCAAGTACCCGGACTCGACCTTAAGTAAATACGACCCCTACTCCTTCCTTCCCAGCCTAGGAGAACTAGACATCCACCTAATGCACGAAGGCAATCACCTTGAACTCTATAAAGTCCTCGGCAGTCAATCCTTTAGATCTAATGATATCGACGGCATAAGCTTCAAAGTCTGGGCACCAGAAGCGCAAGGAGTTTCACTAATCGGCAATTTCAATGGCTGGAACAAAGCTATAAATCCCATGAGAAAACTTATGGGGAGCAATGGAATCTGGGAAATATTCATGCCCGAAATGGCCCTAGGCGAATACTACAAATTTGCGATCAAAACCAAAGATGGTGATATAGTAGAAAAACAAGACCCCCTCGGCAAATTCTGCGAACTTCGCCCAGGCACGGCTAGCGTCGTCTGGGATAATAGTGAGATCACATGGTCTGATGACAAATGGATGTCACAACGAGCAAATACTGACCCACTAAAAGCACCTCTTTCAATTTATGAAATACACCTTGGCTCCTGGAATCACCCCGAACTTAAGCGCGATGGGGAATTTGCAAACTACAGAGACCTAGCGCATACTTTGGGTGAATACATCAAAGAAATGGGCTACACGCACATTGAGCTTCTGCCTATCACTGAATTTCCATACGATCCCTCATGGGGCTATCAAGCAACAGGCTACTTTGCTCCAAGCTCTAGATTTGGTACCCCTGCAGATTTTGCCTACTTCATAAACCACCTACATGAACTTGAAATCGGCGTCTTAATCGACTGGGTTCCTGCCCATTTCCCCACAGATCGCCATGCCCTGGGAAAATTTGACGGCAGCTCACTCTACGAACACGATAATCCTGACGAAGGCTATCACCCCGATTGGAAGACCTTTATATTTAACTTTGGAAGAACAGAGGTCTCTAACTTCTTAATATCTTCAGCCCTGTACTGGCTCAAAGAATTCCACATCGACGGGCTAAGAGTTGATGCCGTTGCATCCATGCTTTATCGTGACTACTCTCGCAACGAAGGAGAATGGCGCACAAACAAAGATGGCGGCCGAGAAAACTACGAAGCCATTGAATTCTTGCAGCGATTAAATACCCTCGCTCACGAAACATGCCCTGGCACAATGGTTATTGCTGAAGAGTCAACCGCATTTCCAAAAGTCTCCAGACCTACCTACGACAATGGCCTCGGCTTCACAATGAAATGGAATATGGGCTGGATGCATGACACCTTAGAATATTTTTCCACTGAACCCGTACACCGTAAACACCACCAAAACCAACTAACTTTCTCACTTGTTTACGCCTTCAACGAAAATTTTGTTCTACCCCTCAGCCATGATGAAGTTGTCCACGGAAAAGGATCCTTAATCAACAAAATGCCTGGGGATATCTGGCAAAAATTTGCCAACCTAAGATGCCTATATGCCTATATGTATGCTCACCCGGGTAAAAAAATCATCTTCATGGGATGCGAACTTGCACAATGGAGCGAATGGAGCGAAGCAAAAAGCTTAGATTGGGCGACACTAAACAACGACAACCACAAAGGTATGCAAGAATTCAGTAAAAGTCTTAACCATATCTATAAGCAAGAAAACTGCTTCTGGGAAAATGATTTTAGCCACGAAGGCTTTGAATGGGTTGATGCACAAGATAATGAACAAAGCGTACTGTCGTTCCTAAGGAAAAACAATGCTAAGGAAAGCATCCTATGCGTAATGAACCTAACCCCTGTCCCTAGAGACTCATACATCATAGGCGTCCCAACAGCGGGCAACTACCAGATCCTCCTAAACTCTGACGACGGCTCTTTCGGAGGCAGTAACTACTCCCCTAACAAATCCTATCATTCAAGCCCTATCACTGCACACAACAATAGCAACAGTATTTGCGTAGATCTGCCCCCCTATCCGTACTGTACCTAAAAAGTGATAATTAATGCTTTTAAAAATTTGGCATATTTTTCGAGGGATATTTTCATTAACAGGGATGACTCTTTGCGTTCTAATCCTTATCTTAGAAATCAAAGGTCTCCCTGAAAATATCATTCTAGGGCTACGTCAGCGACTCGACACAAGTCAATTAAAATATACCATAGAAAAAGTCCATCTAGGCCCTATCAGTGGCCTAAAAGTCCACAAACTCAGCATTCAAGACCACAAACAAAACGAAGTACTTTACCAAGCAGATGAAATACAAGTTTCATTCGACCTATCCGACCTCAGCCAAGGGACTTTCACCCCAGAATCTCTCGTTATTCAAAATGCAAACTTCAACATAAATCTAAAAAATAAATCACAAGAAGAGTACCTCAAACTTAATAATATGAACTTGAACGCTAAGTTCGTGAACTCAAGTAATATTCAAATTAAAAGCTTTAAATGCAACACCAAAAACCTAAAACTCACCCTCCAAGGCGACCTCGCTAATCTCAAATCGAAAAAGAAAGACTCCAAAGATCCAACTATATCCCTCCCTAGCGCGCAAGAGCTCAATGAACTCATTCCCGAGCACATAAAAGAGGCGATTATCAATATTAATGACGTAGCAGATCTCTTAAACATTACTGATAAAACAGATGTTAACATACACTTCTACTATGATTCTCTAACTCCAAAGATGAGCACCGCCCAGATAGATTTTTCTCTACCTGAATTCCTGTACTTAGGCAACCTCATCAAAAGCACTAAAGTCAGCCTTGAACTCAAGAAAAACATTATCACCATTACTCAGTTTGAAATCAAAGCTGACGAGAAGGAGCTTATCTCTGGTCAACTCGAGTACAGTCTCAAAGACAAAACACTTAACGGTCAACTCACCGGTCAACTATTCCCATTGAAGTACCTAAAATTATTTGCACCAAACACCCTTCCGCACATCGATTTTCTCAAGTTCACTGACACGCCCCCACATATCGATATTTTCTTTAACTCTAATAACGTAACAGACCCAAAGAGCTGGGATATCAAGGGCGATTTACGAGCGTCTAATTTTAAAGTACAGGGATTATACGTTGACTTAATTGAGGGTCCTATAAAATTCAAAAACCTGAACTTTCAATCCGACACGCTTAAATTCTCAGGCCCCCAAATAAACGGAAAGGTTCAAGTACGATTCGATTTCACCAATAACAAAGTCTCTCTTTATGCCGATGCCTCCGGCGATCCTCGCCACATAAGCCATTTTATCTTTAGCGATAACGGTCGAAAAAACTACCTTAACGTATGGGATAGATTCTCCTGGGGAAGAACTGCCATACCTACATGGTCTGGATATTTTGACTATCGCTACGACCCTATTAGAGATCAAGACTTAATGACTTTCGATGGATCCTTTCAAGCCGATGGCGCATCAATCAATGGCGTCAATACACAAAAATTCTCCGCCAACATCTACATGCAATTCCCTGAACAAGTACTCGTCCATAACATACAAGCGGACACTACTGACACCCACGCACGAGGAAACCTAGGCTTCAAAAACCTTACCGGTGACACCACTATTGATTATCAATTCTATTCAACACTATCAATCCCCCAAACTCTTCGCATTGCTAACCACGACTGGAAAGATCTATTAAATGCCCTTGAACTACCAAACAAAAGCTACGCCCGCATAACCGGCCACGTAAACCTAGAAGACCCACTCAACGCTCGTAGCGAAGCCTATATTGAACTTCCTGAATTCTCATTTAGCGACCTTAAGCTTGACAATCCATTAATCACTTTCAATATGCGTGATCAGAAAATTATGGTGGCATCCCGCAAGGCTAAATTTTACTCCGGGGATTTACATTTCATCTATCAAGACAACCTGAAACTCAACCAGCAAGCACTTAAGCTCACTGCATCGGACGTAGACTTAGCAGGAATTATATCAGAACTCCAAAAAGATTCTTTAAACACCGCCGCTGGTCGCGTCAACTTCGGTGCTGATCTCAACCTCAAGAGTCACAAAGGAAAAATCCATAGCATTTTAGGCGAAGGATTTATCCATATTCATGACGGCTTATTCTTAGAAATACCCTTTCTATCGACTTTTTTTAATAGACTTGAATCCATACTACCCTTTGTATCGGCTGCACAAGTCAAAGAACTCTCAGCACAACTCAAATTCTTTGATCAACAAGTCAATATCGATAACTTCTTTAGCGATGGCAAACTCGTTGCTCTATCAGGGGATGGATGGTTTGACTGGGGCCAAACGATGTATTCATTCAATATAAATACACATTATTTGAAAGATATCCTTACATTGCCTAAACCACTCAATGTGGATATCCTTAAAACCTTATTCAGTCCTCTTTCCGTATTAATGAAAGCGGAAGTCCGAGGCAATAAAGACGACTATGAATGGACCATCAACAGCATGAGCAACCTTAAAAAATCCATTAACCGCACACCCTCCCGACTGTTAAACATCTTCAAGACAGACCCAGAAAGGTGAAAAACTTTTAGTACTAGAAGATTTCATCCTCAAGCACTTACCGTCTATGGAAAAGTACAAATCAAGCGAGATATCTCACCCCGTAAAGCGAAGACTAGGCTAAGCGAGTGTGATTTCCCTGAGAAGCCTCATTTAAACTAATCTGTAGAAACTAACTATCCTTCTTTTTTAACATCGCTTGACGCTGAGCTTTAAGCTCTTTTTCAGCTTTTGCCTGAGCTTTCTTAGCAGCATTTCGCTTCGCTGTCTCAGCTTTTCTTTCTTCTCTTCTTTTCAGAATTTCAGCCTTATGCTCAGCTTCCACTTCAGCTTGAAGTCTCTTCTTCTCTTCCAATTCAGCTCTCTTCTCTTCGTCTTTAACCTTTTGGCGGCGCTGAAAGTCAACATCTTCTTTCAAAATAATAGGCTCGCCATTCACAGCGTCAAACTCCGTAAGAGTTTGTTCAACCTTATCATTGGGAGCGTAGTCCAATGGAGTTAAACCCTTTTTATCTCTTACATTAACATCCGCACCACTAGCAACTAAAATCCTTATGATCTGCAAATTCAAAGCATAATGTAGTGCAACTTTGCCATGTAAATCTTTTTGATTTACTTCAAAATTAGGATCCTGTAAAGCCCTATAGATATCTGCAAGCTTCTCATCTTTAACGAGTCTAAAAAAATCAATCATTCATCCATCCAATTTTTGGGTAATTATCTCTCATGTATAGAAAAAGTCTATAATCATAACATAATTCAAGAAAATTTCAACATGATAAACTTGCAAGTCATATTTCCACTTGCTCAGTGGAATTTTAGCGGTATCCTAATGAAATTGAATTTAAAATCACTCCAAGGCTAAACATGAAAGTCACCTCCTTTAACAAGTTTTTTCTACTACTCTGCTCTCTCTCCTCTCTCTTAATGGCTCGATCGACTGAAGACCAACAAGTCTTATTAAAAAACACGGTTGCAGCCTACCCTGAATTCAAAGAAATCTTACCTACATCAAGCCTCAATAACGCTATTATTTCTTATGTCCCTGTAATCTCTAACAAAAAAGCACACGGCATAGACGTCATCCCTCAAAGCCCCCTTGACAAAAAAGACATCGCTCGCCTCAGAGATGTCCCGATAAACAACTCTTCTATATTGCTGGAACCCAAATCTCTTCCCATAATCTTTGAGATGCTGACGCAAGCCATCGCCAACAAAGACAATATGCAAATAGGCTTCTGGACTGCATGCCTCAACAATAATATCGCTTTCTACAGTGACCTAAGTGCTCTTTCAGAAATAAACTATCTATCAAAATACATCCCCTCACTAGATCCCGATCTTAATAATGCCAAAGGTGAGGCCATCTCAATGCGAGGATCTGCAACAACTTCTTTCAGCGAGGCCATGAAAGATGAAAAGGCCTTCGCTTTTTACGAAAAATCTATGAAAGATTTCACTCCAAAAATCATCACTAACAAGCCTGAATACATGACCTCATTCCTACTTCAAAGGCCTACATCTATTTTAAAGAACACACAATTGCATGCCAACAAGCTCGCGCTCAACCTACAAAGAGCCGCTTTGACTGATGACAAAACGAGTTTTAACGGAAAACTTGCAGTAATCAAGTCATCTTCAGATAGTATCATGACGACCGCATCCATCCTCAGAACGTCAGTCGCATTCGCCAAAAACAAGATAAAATACAAAGCACCAAACAGCAAAGAAATTACTGACTTAATAAAGAAATCTGTACTTCCCATTCCCTTAGAAAAGAATATTTTTCTCCAGGAAATTTTTCAAAAACAAAGCGCTGATGGTGTCATTGGATTACTTATCGAGCCCCTTTCCACCACACAAGGATCACTTCTTGGCAAGCCATCTACCATCCTAGCATCACAGGTCGGCTCTGCACTTATCAAAAAGAAAATTGAATACAGAATCCTTAACCTTGACTCAATACTCCGCACTAGTTTCCCCTCCGCTAAATCAATGCCAGTACTTATCATCCCATGCACGACCTACGCAGCTCGCTCTGGTTCGCATTTGCAAAGTGCACTAAACAAACTCGTCTATGACTACCAAAAAAGCGGGGGTCGCATCATGTGGGTATCCTCTCACAGAGTCAACTTCCTTGGTGACATTTCACAAAATCTACAAAGTGCACCTAAGGCTATTAACATAGATCCGGAAGAAGAAGAAAATGACGAAATTATTGTACATAAAGTACTTAACTCATCTCAAGAGGATAGTTTCATTGATATGATACGCTCCCCCGCCCAATTCAACGAAGCGATTCCATTGGGTTATATTGTTAAAGAACAAGAGAATATACTTCCCTTAATTTCCTTTGACACCAATGATGAAATATTCACAATCGCTGCCATCAACAAAGACAAAAGCGCTCTATATTTCAATCCCATCATACTTTATCCAGCGGCAGTAGACACTGAAGTAACTGCTCTTATCCCAGCAAAATTCCAAAGCAAACTCGAAGAAGCGTTCCTTTCGAGTGTCAGACTTTTACTGGACCCCAACACTCTCTAATGCAGAAGATCACTAAGTTCTTCAAGTCATACACCCACTTTTACCAAAAAGAGCAACACCTACACGCCCTCTCAAAATGGCGCAATGGCTTGCTCTTTCTTTTGGTCTTATCTATTTATTCCGCCATTTTACCCTGGTGGACTGCAAAAAAGAACTTTAATCACTTCTACTCAACACAGGTCGCCCCACTACTGATACAAGCTCCAGATTTATACATTAAAAATGATGAAATTTCGATAACAAATAAAATCGAAATAAAGTCTTCCGAAAGTGACAACACAATTATTTTAATAAACAAAGAACTTGACCTAGAGAGTAATATCCCCATACAAATTAGCGAAGACAAGCTCGCCATCTTACACCCAGATTTTACTCAAATTCTTTACCTAAGCACATTTTCTCAACTAGAGAAAACCCAGCATTTCCTGACCGATTCAGAAGAAAGAGAGGAAATACCCTTAAAGGATTACCTGCAAAAAAATTCAGATTTCATTAGAAGCATCCAGATCCATCAATTCTTTGCTTCCGTACGCTCGCTGTTCTTTACCAATATCATTCAATGTGCCTTTTTAGCAGGCTTATTCTTTTTCCTGCACCGAAGAATTGTCCGAGCCCCCTTCATGGATTTTTTTAAAATCAGCATCCTTGCCTGCGTTCCATTTTCTCTCACCTTGGCACTTTTTCTTTTCTACGAAAACGTTTCTTTCTTTGCCACACTCATCCCTACCATTCTGCATTTTATTTTCTTTTTTCGAGCTATCCCTTCTCTCATCGAATTCCAAGAAGGCAAAGCACTGAAATAACCCTCTCACGAATAAAGCATCTACTTGTATATTAAGGGCTTTAAGCTTAATTCAGAGAAATTATATTATCTAGGAGAATCACAATGGCTATCTGGTCAACCTCAGCAAACGATGAAGGCTTCAACTCACGCCTGCATGAAATCTGCTTCAAAACCAACCTTGATTACGACAATAAACTACTTCCCTGGGATATCATTGCTCTGATTTCTCATGGACGAATGCTCGAAAAATGCAAGCTCATTACTAGCGCCGACGCCAAACTCATTGAGATCCATTTACAGGAAATGAAAATTGAGGCACTCGAAGGCACGCTCAAAATGCTTCCCGAGATGGAGGATTGCCACTCCCTTATTGAAGACGAACTCATTAAGCGTGCTGGCGACGCTGGAAAACAACTCTACATGGCAAGAAGTCGCAATGACCAAGTCGTTTCGGCAACTAGGCTCTTTGGCAAAAATAAATTAATTGCAATTAAAGCCACTCTGAAAGATTTTATTGATGAGCTTTTAAAATTTGCCAAGAAATACGAAATTACACCCATGCCTGGCTACACTCACACACAACGTGCAATGCCTTCTTCTATCGGTCTATGGGCTTCATCTTTTGCCGAAATCCTCATTAACCAAAAAGAAACTATCGACGCAGCCATTTCACTTAACGACGTCAATGTTTTAGGTTCAGCTGCAGGCTACGGTACTGCCTTCCCTATTGACAGAGAATTTGTCACTCGAGACTTAGGCCTTGCCCGCACACAAGTGAACTCCCTTTCCTGCCAGCTTAGTAGAGGTCAAGTTGAATGCCAAACACTCCAAGCTCTATGGGGAACCATGTTTGTCATCAATAGACTTGCGAATGATATGGTCTGGATGACAAGTGCTGAATTCGATTTCTTCGATGTCAATAAATCCTGTACTACTGGCTCTAGCATAATGCCCAATAAAAAGAATCTTGACCCCTGCGAAATCATTCGTAGCCGCTACCACCTCTTTACCGGTCAAATCAGCCAGGCTCAAGGCGTGATTTCAAATCTATTTTCTGGATACAATAGTGATTACCAAGAAACGAAAGGCGTCTTCATGGAAGGCCTAACCCTCGTAGAAGAATCACTAGAGGCCATGGGCATCATCATCTCCAATACTGACATCAAAGAAGAGCGTTTATTGAGCTTTTTCTCAAAAGATATTTACGCTACTGACCTAGTTAATCGTCAGGTCTTAGCGGGTAAAACTTTCCGAGATGCCTATATTGAAGTTAAGCAATCTTTAGATTCAGTTGCCCTCGAAGATCCCTACGAAAACATCAAAGGAAAAACTCACCTCGGAGCCCCAGGTAATCCCGGCGTGGATATCCTTATAGAACGCCTTTCAGATTTCATTTGAAAAAACCTACTTTTTGAGCCATCTTAAACTATGAAAAATACAGCCGCAATAAAATCTATTTTACTTATCCATGCTCCCAAGCAAGGAAGAGCCCTAGCCTATTATGATTTTCTGGAGACTGTAAATCCTAGTCAAAAAGATTTCCTCATTCAGTTTTCAGGTGTCCCCCGTAAACTAGGACGCCACACCCCAGACTATACAGACCAAGAAATTCTTCAGTTAAACGAATTAGCACCTGCCTTAGCCTTACTCAGTATCGGCAATCTCGGTCGAGTCTTATTAGCAGCAAACCTTGCTAGTACAGAAGACATTCAAGAAGTCTTACTTAGAGGCGATGATTTTGAAAAAGCCGCGGTACTACTTGCCCTGAATTTTCGGGATGACGGCAAGCAATTACACTTAGACGTCGTCAACGTTTGTCGCACTAACTCTTTAGATACCTATAAAGCCTTGGCACTGAATAACCCTTATCCAGCAAATAATTTTACTGAAGACGAATTCATTCAACTCACCCTAAAAGTTCTCTTTATGGGCTTACCCTTCGATCAAATTCACGGCCTAGAAAAGCGCTGTAATCAAAAATTGATCGAAGCTGTTTTATTCTTTTACACTGAGCGCACTGCTGCGAAACGCATTGTTCCAGATATTTGTATTAATTTTCTTAAGGAGAAAAATGCTCTATGAAATACTTCGATCCACATATCCACATGTCTTCTCGTACGACTGATGATTACATCGCCATGTATAAATCCGGCATCCGTGCTGTAATCGAACCCGCTTTCTGGCTAGGACAGCCCAGGACTCATGCAGGCTCTTTTGATGACTACTTCCAATCTATTACTGGCTGGGAACGTTTCCGCGCATCACAATTTGGCATTCGCCATTTTTGTACCATTTGTCTTAATGCAAAAGAAGCCAACAATCCAGAATATGCCGATAAAGTTCTAGAGTTATTACCCTTATATCTCGAAAAAGACAATGTTGTCGGCATCGGTGAAATTGGTTATGACGACATGACTGATCACGAACACATGCTCTTCAAAGTTCAACTAGAAATGGCAAAAGAACGTAACTTACCCGTCATCGTTCATACTCCTCACCGTGATAAATTAAATGGCACTAAAGCTACTATCGATCTCATCCGCGAAGTTGGTATTGATGAGACCTTAGTCGTCATTGATCACAATAACGAAGAAACCCTCCCTTTAGTTTTAGAAACTAATTGCTGGGCAGGACACACCATTTATCCATACTCAAAAATGGATGCCGATCGTATGGTCGAACTCATCCAGCAGTATGGCTCTGATCGTATTCTCGTCAATAGTTCTGCTGACTGGGGCGTTTCAAATCCCTTAGCAGTCCCTGTTACGGCAGGACTCATGAAAGAGCAGAACTTTAGTGATGAAATCATTACTAAAGTGATGTGGGAAAACCCTATCGCACTTTTTGAAAAATCAGGCGCTTTCACAAAAGCTGAACTCGAAACAGAACTCGAATTTGATCAAAGTTTGCTCTTTCACGGAAACTCAGTTCTCCGTGGTCAACGCCCTGAAAAAAGAACTAATGATTAAACTACTTTTTCTTTTATTATTCGGCCTCACTGCTTTTGCTGAGGTCGATGCTACAAAGGCTTCAATCACCGAAAAGCCGGTAAATAAAGAAACTGAAGAAGTTATCATTACTTCTGACACTCTTGATTTCTTTAATCAAGAGCAAAAACGCATGGCTATTTTTGAGCATAACGTTGTAGTCATCAGAGGGAAAATGACCATAACTGCAAAAAAAATGACTGCTTACTTCAATAGCAAAAATGAGATTCATCTCATCATTGCAGAAGGAGATGTGGTCATAACTGAAGAAGATAATAAATCCACTTCACAAAAAGTGGCCTACTCCCCCAAAGAAAAGAAAATTATCCTCATTCGGAAACCCGTGATTTACATGAATGAAAATAAAATTGAAGCTCGCCGAATTACTATCTACCAAGAAAGTGGCGACATCTTTTTTGACGAACCTATAATGCACACTTTAGTCAAAAATGAGCAAATTAAGTAATACCATACGCAAGCAAGTTTCTAAGGCCCTCAACGATTACAATATGATTGCTGATGGTGACCAGATAATGGTAGCCTGCTCAGGTGGCAAAGATTCTTCTATACTACTTCTGGCCCTAGAAGAAATTCGCAAAAAAAGCCCCATTAAATTCACGCTGCATCCCGTTATGCTCGATCAAAAGCAACCGGGGTTTGATGCCGTTGAATTCATTCATTTCATGCGCGAACACAATTTGAATATCACCCTCCTACAAGAAGATACTTATTCGATCGTCAAAGAGAAAACCCCCGAGGGCAAAGCTTTCTGTGGCATCTGCTCACGTCTTCGACGTGGAATTCTCTATACATACGCTAAAAAACATCAGTATAACAGCATTGCCTTAGGTCATCATCGCGATGATATGAATCAAACTTTGTTAATGAACCTCTTCTTCGCAGGTAAAATCGCTGGCATGCCACCTAAATTAAAGTCTGACGATGGAGAGAATATTGTCATTCGCCCCTTAGCCTATTGTGCTGAAAGTGATTTAATTGCATTAGCCAAAGAATATGACTTTCCTGTAGTCCCCTGCAATCTTTGCGGAACACAGAGCAATTTACAACGCCAAGAAATGAAAAAGATGCTTCAGCAAATGGAACTCAATCACCCAAATATTGGTGCCGTCATGCAAAACGCCCAAGCAAATGTGCGACCATCGCAACTAGCCGATCATAATCTTTGGGATTTCTCCACGCTCTAATAACTTGGCTTTACCAAAGAATAAAGCGAATCCAAATTAAAGACGAAGTCACTCCCACTATAGCGGCAATTATTCCCGTTATTAAAAAATCACTAGCTTTCAATAAGCCCGACGAAGATGCAAGCGCATTAGGGGGCGTAGAAACAGGCATACACATCGCCGTTGACGAAGCTAAGGCGATTGCCACCAACATAGGCTTTTCATGACCTACAGCCATTGCTGCAGCTATCGGCATAATAATATTAGCGGCCGCAGTATTACTCATGAAGTTTGAAACTATACAGGCCATGATCGCCATCATAATTACCAGTACAAACATATTATCTCCGACACTCGGCATGGCTTCCACCAAAGTATGAGCCAAACCGCTTGTTTCCACTGCCACACCCAGAGTCAGACCACCCGCCAGTAAAATGAGGACATCCCAGGGTAACTGGCGCATATCATCTGCCTCTATCACACCATTCAAAGGGAGTAAGACTATGGGTACAAAGGCGACTACTGATGCCGGAATTCCATGTAAGCTCCCAGTACACCATAGAATTACAGTCAACAAAAATACCGCTATCACATAAGCTGAGGTTTTATTGATAGGCACTTGTTCAAAATCAAACTTAGTTTCGTTCTTGCCCTTACAATCATAAGTAGTGCGCAGATAAAACCACAGCACAAATAAACAAACTATGGCTGGAGGCATGCCATACCACATCCAAGTCAAGAAATCTACGGCTTCGCCCCTCTCTCCTAGCAATGCAGCGGCGACCGCATTTGGAGGTGTCCCAATTATACTGCCCATCCCACCAATATTAGCTCCTAGAGGTACAGCCATTATGTAGGCTTTCTTTCTTCTATCTGCTTTGGCGAAGTTAGCTAAGACTGGACCCATTAAGCCCAGCATCATTGCCGCTGTAGCTGTATTGCTCATGAAATTTGAAAAAATAAAACTCAGAAACATGATCCCAAATAACAAAAGTGAATGAGAGTCGCCCAATTTACTTAGTAGCATTGATGAAACGCGCTTGTTCACCCCCGTCTTCTCTGCCGCTCGCGCTAAAATCAAGCCGCCTAGAAACAACCATATAATCGGACTCGACCAAGTATTTGTAAAAGTTTGCCACGGAATTTCGCCTCCTCTCTCTGGAGATAGCAGGAAAATAGAAAGCCCTATCACTAAGAAACCCACCGCAAATGCCGGTAGCGCTTCCGTCATCCACATACTCGCTGACAAAAGTAAAATAAACAAAGCTCGACGTTCGGGTATAGGCATCCCACCATATTCTGGGTAAAAGGAGGCTAATAAGCTCATCCCCAATAGAAAAACGATTTTTATGCCATCTCGATAGGGGTGTGCCTGATAAACACCCATCAACTGCTTCAAATGACGTCTCGAACTTAACTGCATATCGACTCCTCGGATTAAGCCTAAGAATTTAGATCATCACCAACATAAAGCAATGGCCTCAGCATGACAAAAAAATAAGGGCAGCAATGAATTGCTGCCCTTAAGAAAGTATGGCGGAAGAGGTGAGATTCGAACTCACGGAGGACTTTCACCCTCTTCGGTTTTCAAGACCGACGCCTTAAACCACTCGACCACTCTTCCGCTTGAGTGTGCACAGATAATATAGCCACTTATTTCTTTGTCAAACACAGTCCTTTAAAGAAATTAAGTTTTTTTATTATTCCTCCTAATCTAGGGGAATTGTCAGTTTTTGACCAATAAAAATACGGTTTTGATCTTTAATATTATTCACTGTCATCAATTTCGTAATACTCACCCCATGTCTCCCTGCAATCACAGATAGACGATCGCCACTTTTCACCACGTAGCTTTTAGTTCTCGTACTCGGAACAGTGGGTGAATTACGGGGACTTGGTACTACTTGATTTACACTTGGTGGATTGGAAGAATTTGATTCAGCGTTTTCATTTTGCGCCTGCTCGATTTTCTGAGCTTCTCCTGCCGTAGGCTCACCAGCGTGACGAGTCACGACCCATGTCACTCCTCCAACAATAAAATGCACCGCCAGAACAGCAATAAACAAAGCGAATGATTTGATTTTCATAAATTAACCTGCACAAAAATTAAAAAGGGATATAAGTTCCAATATAGCTTTACATTAATAATTGCAACTCACAGAAATTGAAAACTTAAGACGACTTTATCATGCCTTACTCAATACTTAACATGAACGAAGCTGCAGATTACCTACATCTCAGTATAAATGAACTCGAAAAGTTAGTCAATAAGCGAAGTATTCCTTTTGACCGCTCAAGAGGCCAAATAGTTTTTAGAAAAATCGAATTACGTGATTGGTCGAATCAAGTAATGTTGGATTCCTGTAAAAAAACAATTACCGCCGCCCACAAAAGAATTGATTTACACCTTTTTGAAACTCCTGACGATAACAAAGCTTTCCTTTCTAAGAGCATTTTTCCAGGCTGCATGATCCCAGACCTTGCAGGTAAAACACGTAAAAAAATTCTTCAAACTTTAGCTCAGGCCGCTTTTGACACCAGCTATGCTACTGATGAAAATGAGATTTTTCGTTTATTAGAAGAAAGAGAAGAACTCTGTCCCACTGGCATTGCAGGCGGTATTGCCATTCCACATACTCGTGTGCACAGCCCTTATCTCTATCTTGAAAATATGATTCTCATTGGCAAAACAGATAGAGGCATCCCCTTTGGCGCCGCCGATCACAAAATGACCGACATCTTTGTCATGCCCTGCACGGTTGATGATCGTCACCACTTATACATGCTCTCAAGAATTGCTCTACTCTTTCAAACTACTGACTTAGCTAATAAACTTCGCGAAGCTCACAGCGCTGA
Source organism: Lentisphaera profundi (assembly GCF_028728065.1). GTDB lineage: Bacteria > Verrucomicrobiota > Lentisphaeria > Lentisphaerales > Lentisphaeraceae > Lentisphaera > Lentisphaera profundi. Next base: position 2,449,893 of record NZ_CP117811.1, read on the forward strand.
TGAAATGGAAGATGCTTTAAAAGAATGTGAAAAAGAAATCATACAGCCAAAAAAATGAAACCTTATATAAAAATCTGTGGGATTAGTGAACCACAACATATCGCCAAACTCATCGAACGAAAAACTAATGCTATTGGCTTTGTCGCCTACCCTCCATCACCTCGCTTCGTCAGTCCCGAACAAGTTCGCGAACTTTGCAAAACTATTCCCGACCATATTGCACGTGTCCTCGTTGTCGTCGACATGAGCCCAGAAGAAATCCAACCCTACCTAGATGCAGGAATCAACACCCTCCAGTTTCATGGCAAAGAAAGTGCGCAATTCGCAAAAAATTTCTCTTGTGAGATCTGGCGCGCCGTTCGCCTCAAAGACGAATCTCAAATTGAAGATGAACTCAACTTCCCTTGTACTAAATATGTTTTAGATGCCGCACCCAAAAACGCGAGCCTCCCTGGTGGCACCGGAGAACTTGGTGACTGGGTCTTAAGTAAAAAATTTGTTCTAGCAAGTCCTAAGCCCGTGCTTATTGCCGGAGGAATCAATCTTGATAATTTTCAAGAAGCTCTTCAAATAACTGGAGCTCAAGGCCTCGATCTTTCATCTGGAGTCGAGGATTCTCCTGGCATAAAGTCTTCGTTAAAAATAGATCAGCTCTTTAATAAAATTAATAACTAAACGTGATAGCTTATCTCATCCACTAATTTATAAGGTTTAAATCATGAAGAAACAAATTATTGCCCTACTCTTTTCCGCCCTGTTCTTAGGGTGCGCCAGTAAAATAGCTGATGAAGATGAATACTCTGGTTTCCTCAAAAGCTACAAATATTTACAAGAGATGGAAGCAAGTGATCAAGTCGATGTCCTAGCTTGGACTAGTGACAACTTCAAAAAGGGGAAATTCCATTCTATTCTTTTAGACCCCGTTGCCATCTACCCCGCTATTCCTAGTAAAGATGATATGTCAAAGTCTACAGTCAAAATCATGCTCGACCATTTTAACTCCGCACTTCAATCGGAGCTTTCTAAAACAGTTAAATTAGCTGATACTCCTGGCCCCGGGGTAGCTCGTTTACGTATTGCTATCACGTCAGTAGACAAAACTATAAAAGACTATAAATGGTATTCTTATAGCCCGATTACTTTTGTTGTGACTTCTGCTGGTGAGCTTACTGGCTTAAGGGACAAAGTCGTTGTACTTAATGTCGAGGCTGAGCTTGTGGATTCAATAACTAACGAAGCTCAACTCGCTGCTGTTAGAAAAGATTTTGGCTTACCTATTGATGGCGATGATCAAATCCCTATGGATAGCATCAAGAAAACCATTGATAAATGGGCTAAAAACATTGGCAGTTACATGAAAAAGAATTTCTGATACGTCTTTTATGAGCGATGCTCCGTATCATTCATTTTTTTTATACATCCATTAAACGCCCACGTCTCATTAAGCGAGCTTTAATATCGCCTTCGTTTTCGATGCTATATCCTTGCTCAGTCATGAAAATCGCTTTACTAAAGCGGTCTTTTAAGCGTTCACTCTCCACGATCCAGCTTTGAAAATAAGCCTTAACTTGCGGGTGATTTAAACCATTTGTGAGTAGCAATTCATTAACGGGCGCATATAAGGCTTGTTCTGGCTGAGTCATGAGGTATTTGGAGAAGCCTTTAAAGTGCGTGGGCCCTTCTGCTTGAATAAACTTTTCAACTGCCTTTTTATACCAAGCCTGATGAGCTCTTTCTACAAAATTTTCGATGGCCCGACGACGATCGCCCTGTGCGGAAGCCACTTCTGCAGGCGTAGCCGCACTAATCTCTTCATTATCACCGGCGTAATTCCTCATAATCGCGGCTCGTGCGTAACGACTAATATCCGTATTTATTCCGCGCTTACGGTTCTTTAAAACACGCTCTAAGGTCAGCTTAAGGTTAGCTTCGAGATAGCTAACGTCATATTTGACGGCTAAAACATGGGCTTCTTCGCGCTCGAATTGAAATTCTTCAACAAGCCGCTGAAAGATCCCCTTGAGCTCATCCGGAATTTCATCTGGTAAACTATTCTGATTCAGTGACTGCTCTTTGTCATCACTCGATTGATTTGAAAAGTCCTCACTACTACCAAGGTAATTATATTTCTTTAAGCCTTCTTTGATGAATTCATTATTGGGGTCGGGCTTAATTTCAAAGTTTAAACTACTTATTTTCCTACCTTCTTTCGCTTCTTGATAAGAAATCGTAATATCTGAAAATTTGTTGATTTCTTCTACTGCTGGTTCCAAAACCTTCACTCGTAAATTGGAATAAAGCGGATACTTCCTTTCTAAACCCAGCATTATACGCAACTTCTCGATGGATACATTGCGCTTACCTATAGTTTCATACTGCTTCAAGAGCTCGTAAAGCGATTCTGAATAACAGTTCTCCATGTGGATTAAGTTAATCATTTTATAACGCGTATAAAACTTTTTCAACTGAATCAAATAACGTTTCAAGGAGGGCGTGAAACGAAAGGTGAAAATCTTTTGTTTCTTGTGGTACTTGGCTTCACTCAACCATGTTGCAGTGAAGCGTTCGACATCATTTTCAACCGTAAAGGGTTTAGACATAATGCCATGGGCAATCCGCTCATACTCTTTAGCCGCATTTTTATCTGTAATAGAAAAGAATTGAATAAACTCTTCAATGGGAAAACGGTACTCTTTAAAGTCATCATCATAGGGACTTATACAGGAAACCATATAGGCAACCAATTTTCGTTCCCGTGTGGTCAAATGCATACTGCGCTTTGCCTCGACTAGGTCATTACCTTTCGCGACATAACGGTCTTTTCTACTTTTAACAACTTTATTCATTTAACACACCAATTTTTGAGAGACTCACACTCTAATTTGATTATTTTCCCTTTGCAAGTGCCCCTAGGATTTCCTCTTGATCATTATCAGAAGCTTTTCTCCTAATAAGCTAAGCATCTAAATAATTTTCGGAACCTTTCCATATTAAACGCAAAGAATCTTGACGAAGCCGCGCCTTAGGAATTTCAACTACTAGTAATTGGTAGGCACTCTCAAGTTCTGAGAGCTCCGCATCACTTATAAAATCATTCTTTTCTTTCAAAGTTTTAAGACGAGCAATTTCATTTTCAAAATGAGTTTTTACTTTTGCTTCTGCCTGCTTAAGCAAATCTTGAGATTTTTCCAAAGCAATTTTTTGCGTTTTCCGCAACATCTCGGGGACGAGTTGTTTTTTTACTGCTTTTTTATCGAGCAGTCTCTCCGCATCACCAGCTTCTAAATCTTCCTCTTTGAAAGGTGATTCATCTGTAATATTACGGCCACGATGGTCCACCCGAACAAATATTGGCGTTGGCGGCAGGAACCTATTAATTCCCGATTTTGCGGGCAATAAACATTCTAAAACTAATACGGCTTCCAAAATAATACTGCGACTACTAGGATCCACACACAAAGCAAAACAGTTATTCCCCGCTTCGCCAGAGGCCACTATATCCATACCTGCACGCAATAAAGGGTGTTCCCATGTCATCAAAGCCACATCTTCCCTTTTCAGAGTTTCCGCACGTTGAGTGGCAATGAGCTTCCCTTCACTATTTAAGCCCGGCAAGTCACAGAGTAGATTTTGCCCCGGCTCTATTTTATAGACCGCATCATCTACGTCACGGAAATCCACACCTAAATAATCAAAGAGATCTTCTAGGTAGCTAAACAAATCTCCCGCTCTATCGCTCTTGCGTAATTGCTGGCAAATCTCCAATCCTCTATCAGCATCAAAGGAGTAAAGCTCTAATAAATGATCTCGTCCCTCTTCCAATTGCTCCTTGGTCTCTTTTGCTAATTTTTTAGCTAGACTAATCAAAGCACTTAAAGCCTTGTCAGCCCCTTCCATGTTTTCAGCACGCTGAATGATCACTTCTTCCAAAGAAGGGCGCAATTCTTGGGTCATTTTTTCGCCACCGTGCAAGGGTCGAGCAAAGGCATCTAAGCCCTGACTGTAGAAATCAGCCAATACCGATTCCACACTTTCCTTTCTATAAGGATAAAAAATCTGGATATCTGAAGTTTGCCCAATTCGATCCAAGCGACCAATTCTTTGCTCAAGCAAACCTGGATTCATCGGCAAATCAAAGAGTATGAGGTTTTGACAAAATTGGAAATTTCGTCCCTCAGAACCAATTTCTGAACAAATTAATAAACGCGCACCTAAATCTTGTGAGAAAAATACCGCATTGCGATCTCTTTGATTTAAACTCAGGCCCTCATGGAAGACGACCATTTTTAAATCCATGTGTTCGCGAATTCCCTTCTCAATGGCCTCAGCTTTTTCTCGGCTAGAACAAATCAGTAGAAATTTCTCATCCGCTTTCGCCTTCAAAGTTTCACAGATCCACTGAATCTTTAAATTATTTCCTGGCTGGACAAATAAATCACTATCGACTTCTTCAAGAATAGCTTGAGCACCTTGGCGTGTATATTGACGACTCTCTTTAGCTAATTCAATCGCTTGCGGACAACGCACAGGAAAATTTTCCATTACTTTCCGCGTGTTTCTGAATATAATTCTTGAGCTCCCATGACGATCAATAAGTTCTCGCAGTAAATCGTGGCGAATTTTGCCTTCATAATTTTCTTTTTTGAGGCGACTTAGGAGAGGATGATCTTTCCCAAGTAAGGTTTCACACAATTGAAAATCTGTTTTACTCAGTGAGTCTGCATAGAGAAGTTTATCTATCCCCTTAACTTTACTGCGATAATTTTCTTGTTCTTTTTTAAAGACTTCTAAATCATAAAAACGATCCGGATCGAGTAATCTCAAACGCGCGAAATGTGATTCTTCTCCCAGTTGATCAGGCGTTGCTGTTAAAAGAATTAATCGTTCAACTCGTTTAGCCAATTCTTCCACTAAACTATATTCACGCGAAACCTGATCCTGACTCCAAGACAAATGATGAGCTTCATCCACAATAATTAAATCCCACTCGCCTTCGACAATGGCCTCAGAGACTTTTGCAGATGAAGAGGCATAAGCCGTACTCGTAATAATTAAGCTCTCTTCAAGGAAAGGATTTGGATTTTCTGGATTAGCTTCCACTACTTTAAAACGTTCCTCATCAATAATCGAAAACCAAAGATTGAACTTGCGGTACATCTCCACGAACCACTGATTTTGCAGCGCATCTGGCAATAGGATAAGAACTCGTTTCACATCACCTCGCAAAAGTAAACGGTGAAGAATTAAACCCGCTTCAATTGTTTTACCTAAGCCCACTTCATCCGCTAGCAATACACGCGCTTTCACCATGGAGCTCACTTCGTCGGCGACATAAAATTGATGAGGCAATAAATCTAAACGTGCACCTTGGAAGCCGTAAATCTCTGAGCCTAATTGTTCACTCTGGTGCATTAAGGTTCTTCTTCTCAAATCAAATAAATGAGCATCATCAAAATTCCCGGCTAATAAGCGATCTTCGGGACCACTTAAGCTAAGCTCATTGGGCAATTGAAATTCTCGAACTTGATCACCTTTTTCATTGATATAAATATAGCCTTCGTCTTCTTCCAGAATTTCGATGATTTTGAATGCCTCGCCCTCGAAATCAAAAATTTGTCCCTCTCTCAAACTTACGCGTTTCACTGGAGCACTTTCACTTACATAAAGACGACGAGTTTCAGTTGCAGGAAACAATACCTCTAGATTCCCAAATTCATGTTTTAAAATCACTCCCAAACCCAATTCGGGTTCAGATTTAGAAAAATAGCGTTGCCCGGCTTTATACATCATTTTATCCTTATTTACTTTCTTTCCTATAATCCGAGCTCATTTTTTGTCAACCTGTGCTTAATAAGTACCGCGTATCAATACTTCAGATCAAGAGTCGTAAAATCATCCAGAGCATTAAGCCGAATCGAACGCTCAGTTCTAATTCCCTATTTTGTGAATTCTCTAGCCTTATCTAATACTATAGATACAGACTACCTTTCATCTCGTGGTAAGTGAGATAGACCCTTAAATCAAATTCTAATTGAAAATAGCCGGGCTCCATGTGCTTGCAGAGTTTATAAAAAGCCTTGTTGTGTTCTTTTTCTTTTAAATGGGCTAACTCGTGCACGAGAATTACTCGCATAAATTCTAGTGGTACTTTTTTAAGTACACTCGCAATGCGAATCTCATTCTTTGCTTTTAATTTTTTCCCTTGAACTCGCGAGACAAAACTATGTAGACCCAAGGCTTGTTGCTTGAGAGAAATCTTGTTATCATAAAGAACTTTACTCAAGGGGCCCGATGATTTTAGGTAAGCTTTCTTTAAGCCCACAGCCAAATCATATAAGGCCTTATCAGATTTTAGATCATGAGCATGGGGATATTTATTCAAAATAAATTGCCCAAGTTTATCTTTATCGATTAAAGCCTGAATCTGCTCTAACAAGCCTTCAGAGTAGCCACGTAAATAACTTAAATCACTCATGGCGTCCTGAAATCGCCTCGTCTAGGACTGCCCAGTCCTGCCAGGGGAGTTCGAGGGGACGGCGTCCTCTCGTGTGCGAAGCACCCATAAAAACATTAAGAGATACTATCTCGGGAAGCGTATAATTCATCGAATAAGTTTTGATTATTGACAAGCAATAACAATTATTGCGATCAGTGCAATACTTGCGAGTACCGCAAGAGTGATTTTTACCCAGCTATAAGGACGTTCACCCTGTACTTCACCCGTGCGAGCATTAATCACAACGCGATACACTTTGTCTTTAAAACGATAGGCTGACACCCATACAGGCAAGAGAATATGCTTAAAAGTCACCTCGTTCCAATCCGTATAAGAATTATGAACTCTTTGTTCATCTCCACCAATATCACGTAAAATTGTTGTCCGAATCTCTGGCTCAGCTTCTTCTTTCGCCAAGTCAAAACCTTGGCGAAGACTAATCGAATAATGCTCTGATTTAAAACCACTCAAATATTCATCTGCAAAGGGTACGAGTTCGTGTAGATCCCAGGGCTCAAGTTCCTTGGTGTATTTGCGCGGCAATGAATCACTCGCCACAATCAGTAAATCATCAAAAGTATTATAGACATGCCCACAGACGGGATACCAACGGGTCTTTCGAACTTGGCGAGTCTTGCTATTCCCCTCTGAATCAGTATAGGACTCAGTTACATAATAGTGCACACCTCGTGAACCACTATAATCCGTTGATGTACTCGTATCATAAGTCCAATGCGCTAAATAAATCCCTTGTAATTTTTCTGATTGTCGAGCGTATTCTTTCAGTTTATTTGGTGCAAACCAACGACTCGAAACCCAAGATTGAAATTCCTTCATGCCTTCTTTTGAATCAATTTTAAAAGGAAGCAAGGCATGAGGCTTAATTATTTTTTCACTATGGGGTTCCGCAACAAAGGGCGTATCACAAAAAGGACAGGCGCCCGCTTGGACCTCACTGCCCATAGTCGTATTGGCGCCACAGGCTCCGCAAGAAACTTCTTTAACTTCAACTAAATCCGCTTCATTGGGACATTCTTCCAACTCACGCATTTTAACTAAGTAATCATGCTCAACAATGGCTTCTGCGGGAACTTCTAATTCATTTGAACTCGCACAATAAGGACATTCCATTTTGCTCGAGCCGGGTAAGAATAATAAATCGGCTCCACAGTTATTACACGGAAATTGACGTTTGGACATAAATTAATACCCTACATTGGGGGTGGAGGTGGAACACTTCCACCAGGCATTGGAGGAGGTGTAGGAGGCCCAAATAAGTTTGCGAGTTCCGCAACTTGTCCCGCGGCAGACCAATTCGCCATGCCCTGACGCCAGACCATGCTTTCTCCTGTGATCTGACCCGCCTGCACATGCTGTGCAAAAGTATTCATATCATAGGGACCATAACTTTCGCCATTCACACTCACATGAAAAGAAACATTACTGGCTCCAGGTGCTGGAGGGGGTGGTGCTGACGCTTGCTGATTTTGTTGAGTTCCACCCATGGCTTGACCCATTTGATTGGCCATGGCAAAACCCATACCCATACCCATGCCGCCGCCCATTGCACCACCTGCTTCACCCGTATTAGAGGCCGCAGCTTCCATCGCATTCGCTGCTTGAAATTGGGTATACTGATTCAAATTACCCAAAATCCCCATACTCGAGCGCTTATCTAAGGCTTCTTCAACTTCTGGTGGAAGCGCTATATTCTCAACTAAAAACTTCGGCAGTGCCACACCATATTCTTTAAATTCAGGCTCAATTTTTGCTTGAATTAAATCCGCTATCTCATCGTAATTAGAAGCGAGATCTAAAGCAGGAATTTTTGATTCCCCTAACTTATCGGTAAAGCGCGAGACTATGATATTGCGTAACTGATCCGTCAGATCACTTGCTTCAAAAGCTCCATCAGTACCTACTAGAGTTGTAATAAATGCTCTTGGATCCACTACTTTAATTGCGTAAGTTCCGAAAGCGCGTAAACGAATTGGGCCAAACTCTGGGTCGCGAAGCATCACGGGGTTTTTAGTTCCCCATTTACGATCGACAATCTGTGAGGTCGTCACAAAAATAACTTCTGCTTTAAAAGGACTTTCAAATCCGTACTTCCAACCCTTTAAAGTTGAGAGAATCGGTAAATTATTTGTCTGTAATTCATACATCCCCGGTTCAAAAACATCCGCAATTTGCCCTTCATTGACAAATACCGCTGCTTGTCCAGGACGTACTGTGAGCTTAGCTCCGTACTTAATCTCATTGCCATAACGCTCAAAACGCCAGGCTAAAGTTTCGCGATCATCATTCGTCCACTCAATGATATCAACAAATTCACCAGTTAATTTATCCCATAGTCCCATATCAATTCTCTCCTAATATTATTAATTCCCCATTCTCTATAAAGAGGACACTTATATAATATATTATGATTTTCAGCATGATTTTCAAGTCCCACAGCTACTTTTACTACTCGTGAGGCATCGAAAGAAGCCGACCATCACCATCTTAGCTTATTACCTTGTCATCAATCAGCTTTTTATCTATTTAATCTGTACGGGAATCTTACGTTAAAATCCCTGTGAAGAATGGCTTAGGACTTATCAATCTTCATAGAATATTCACATAAAGACTTGAATTTTATCTATATTGAGATTATATCTAAGTTAGACAAAGAAGGAAATAATCGGTCCACCACTATGAAAAAAACCATTTGCAAACTAAGTAAGAGTGACTTAAGAGATAGGCTAGATGAGCTTGCCTCTATTGTGTCGAGTCCTCAATACCTTTGTACAAAATGTGGTCGTGCCGCCAACAAAAAACGCAATCTCTGCAAAAGCATTGAGCTCTAAAATTCATTAAGAAATTATTATTGATCTTTCTTTCGGGATTTATCAGCTCTTACATTTTTGACTTGTTCTAATATTTGATTTTTAATTTTTTCACTTTTAATATTTTTAGTCAAAATTTCAGTCAGCTCTGTTTCTGCGTCTTCTCCTTGAGAATAATTTTCAACAATCGCTGCTGCAACCTTTCTAATTAATACAGCCTGATGATTTCTCAAAAAAGTTCTTTGAAGGCGTTGTTTAGCGACCTTTGAATTTTCTTTGATATTAGCCTCGTATTCAGCTCTTAATTGTAGATCTTGTATATTTTCAGGAGATACCCCAGCAGGTAGTCCCGTCTCAAGAGGCGGTATTACATTCATTAAAGGTATTTCATCTGGAATTTGATTTAATGTATCAAAAAATTCTTGTAAGGTTTTTGATAAAGCTTCAACATGTTCTTTTCTATATTTCACATCATTAGGAGAATATCTAAATTTAGTGAGTAAAACAACTTTTTCCTCTAGTGTTATATGAGGAAGCGCTTGATATATCAAATTAGCCGTAAGCTCTATACTTTCTGGAGAAACTTGGATTTCACGAGCTATGTGCCAGCATGTCTGTATGGTGACATGGCCAATATATTTATCTCTAGGAGAAGAAGTCCAGCTTGAAACAGAAGTATAAATTTTAGCATAATTTTCAACATCTTGTAAATCATATTTTTTGATTTTTTCAATACCATGAACTACTTGAGTCGGAATTTCAGCTGATTGCGCATAGGCTATAGACAAGGTGAAAATTATAAAAAGTTTGTTCATATGACCTCGCTGATTTATATCCGAATAAATAATTCAGTACTCTATGGGGTTTTCAAAAATTAGAAAACATATATAACTTGAGAGACGAAAAACTTGATGATAATTTAATATTATTTGAGATGCCTTACCCTGTGACAAATAATTGGTCCGTACTCACTGCTGTTGAAAGCTAAAGATATAAAGGACTTACCAACAAAAAACGCAATCTCTGCAAAAGCATTGAGCTCTAAGAATTCTTATTGTGATCTAGTCTAGTTTTCGATTTCTAGATAGCTATTGTATTTCCTTTCTCTTCGCATAAGTTCCCCATATTATAACAAATAATGGATCTATTATGCTCAGCGACAAAATGGTAGGACTGCTTAATAAGCAAATCAATTTAGAATTTTATTCATCCAACCTCTATCTTCAAATGAGTGCTTGGTGTGAATACAAAGCACTTGAAAGTTGTGCAGAGTTTTTACGTCTTCATGCTGAAGAAGAAATGACTCACATGAACCGCCTCTTTAAATACGTGGCCGATACCGGTGCTTTAGCAAAAATCGGTGCTATTGACTCACCAAAAGCTGAATTCACCGACGTCATCGAGCTCTTCAAAGATATTTATGCACATGAGCAATTTATCACAGCTCAAATCAACGACTTGGCTCATGCTGCCTTCAGTGAAAAAGATTACTCGACTTTCAATTTCCTCCAATGGTATGTTGGCGAACAACATGAAGAAGAGAAATTATTTAAGTCTATTCTCGATAAACTCGAAATGATTGGCACTAATGGCAATAGCCTTTATTTCTTCGACAAAGAAATCGCGCTATTAACTAAAGGCGAAAAATCACTTCAATCCATGGTAAACTTATTTCCAGGTAACGAAGCTTAGGTTTCTAAAAAACTTTCCTTGAGGGCTGCATTTATGCAGCCCTTTTTTTTTGTGTTTATTTGCTAAGCTTAACAAAGAGCATGATGCTACCTATACGATGAGAACACTGTACCCCCTCGAGCTCTCCATATCAGAAGTGTGAATTTGTAAAGAGTAAGCGCGGGCGCGCAGCGACTAGCCTTGGGATTCTTAAGGGGTGTTGCCACACAGGCGGATAAAAATCATTGGCCCGTACGCAGTACCTTGAGCGAGTTTTGGGGCAGAGCCCCAGGTATTTTTATCGCCTGTGTGGCAGCACCCTCCGGTGGCCGAGGAGCCCTCGGGGCCATACTAAAAAAAGTAGCAACACGCTTAATGGCGAGTCGTATTTACTTAGTCGACTTAATCACAAAGCTATAGTTATATTTTTTCTTATTTAACAAGTAGGGCTTAAGTGCAATCGCTCCCCAGCTATTATTGCCCCCTACTCCCATTTGTACATGATCCAAATTCACAATCACTTTGGGACTACGTTCCAATTGAAATGAGTACTTGACCTTCTCCATGGCTTCTATGGTGTAGAATTTAGCGCCACCACTTAAGAACTGCTGATCTGCAATAAACTTAAGTCCGAGACCTGATTTATTGCTTAAACTCATCCAACGCATATCGACTTTATTGCCATTCTCTTGGGGCCGACTGTATTCTACCCACTGTTCATCAACTGTCGATTCGAATAAGGCTACGGGTTCATAATTCCGATCGGAATAAGTAGTACTTGGTCCACGGCCATACCATGATATCTGTTCAAACTCAGCTGGTATTTGTAGCTTCATTCCTAGGCGATGTGGCAAGCCTACTTTCTTCTTCATTTTACTGAAATCATAAGAATTACTTACCTGGATTTCACCCGAAGTCATCAATGAATAGCTTGTTTTAACCGAAGCCATAACTTTAGGGAAGTTGATTTCAACATTAACTTTCACACTGCCATTCATTTCTTTATCAAAGCTGAATTTTGTAACTTTATAATCACTTCCCAGCTGACGCCAAATATCCTTTAGTTTCTTGGATTTGAGTGGCAACTTATCATTATCAGTGAACGCTCGCCAAAAATTGTATTCTAAGGGCCCTGAAATCATTTCATTTGAATCCAAAGAATAAGTCGTCAAAAGCCCTGATTTCTTATCAAAGGTAACTTGGCTATTTTTTCCTCTAATCAGCAACGTTTCGGCACGATCTTCGACCTTCCAATTTTCTTTAACGCTTGTGTTCTCACCTTCGCCAAATTGTCCCCCTAATGTGAACTGTGCAGAACTAAGTTGATGTCCCGGTTTTACTAAAGATGAATAAGCGGCTTTACTCACAAAACGCAAATTGAGAAAATATTCACTGCCCATAAATTTTTCAATTTTCGGCAAGGGAATCGTCAATTGCTTACTGGCTTTAGGGGCAATATCTAAATTTTCTAATCGACCTTTCGCTAGAACTTGTCCATTTTCTTCAATGGACCAATAGCCCTCAACCATCTCATCCAAATGAGAGTAATCAAAACGGTTGAGTACCTCCACTTTACCTTGGACTAAATCCACCTCTGTAACCTTTATATTGCTATAAGCGTATTTGACCGCATATAAACCTGGGTGTGCTGACCAATCTGCGGCAATCAAGCCATTCATACAGAAGTTACCATCATTGCTGTAGGGATTATCAAACCAACCGCCATAAGCAAAGAACGCATCTTTTACGGGCCCAACTCCAATATTCTTAGCGAATTCCGCAGGAACTTTTTGGCGTATACCTTGATCCATCCAATCCCATATAAACCCGCCTGTATAGCGATCATTTTTATAAATATTTTCTTCCCAGTACTCCCGTAAATTCCCACTAGAGTTGCCCATGGCATGAGAGTATTCACAAAGTAAAGACGGTTTATCTTCCGCTCCAATCCACTTCTCATCCGCATACATACGGGAATAAAAATCACTCTCAACACTTTTGTATTTATATCCCCCCTCATAATGAACGGGACGATGAGGATATTTTGCCTTAAGCATTTCATACGCTTTTTCAAAATTGGGTCCCGTTCCCGATTCATTGCCCAAAGACCAAATAACCACGCAAGCATGATTTTTATCTCGTTCAGCTAAGCGATTAACTCGATCCATAATTGCTTTTGCCCAACTTGGATCTGTAGCAATAATATTTTTATTACTCGTTGCACCAAACTCATGAGTCTCGATATTGGCTTCATCCAAAACAAAAATACCATAGCGGTCACATAAATCGTAAAACTCAGGTACATTTGGATAATGACTCGTGCGCACTGCATTGATATTATTTTCTTTGAAGAGCTTTAAGTCGCGCATCATTTCTTCTCCACTCACAACTTGGCCATTATCCGCCGAATGCTCATGGCGGTTCACACCCTTTAACTTCACTTTCTGACCATTAACGAGAAAAACTCCTTGCTTAATCTCTACTTCTCGAAAACCGACATTCTGTGGGATCACTTGCAGAACTTTGCCTTCTTTATCCTTCAAAGTCATTAATAACTTATAAAGATTAGGACTTTCCGGAGTCCATTTTGCGGGCTTCGCAATGGCTACTTCAAGCTTGATTTGCTCACTCGTAGCTTTTGTGATTTTCTTAAAAATAGGCTTAGATTCACCATCAAATAACTCGAGTTCGACGCTTGTCCCTGCCGAATTCTCAATATCAATCGAAACTTGAAGTTTTGCATTTTTGTATTGATCGTCTAATTCTGTATTAAGGGTATAATCATGAATGTTTTGATGACTTACAGCCTTCAAAGTCACATCCCGAAAAATACCTGATAAACGCCAAAAATCTTGATCTTCCAAAAAGGCACCATCGCCCCAACGATAGACTTCTGCTGCTAGCTTATTTTTACCTGCTTTTAGATATTTACTTATATCAAACTCAGCTGGTGTTCGAGATCCCTGTGAATAACCCACATACTGACCATTGATCCAAAGATAAAAAGCTGAGTTCACTCCCGCAAAATGAAGATGAGTTTTCTTTTCTGAGAAATTTTGAGGAACACTAAATTCAGTTATATAGGATCCTACGGGATTATCCTTATTATCAATATGGGGAGGGTTTTCAATACTAAATGGATACTTGATATTTGTGTAAAGCGGCTGACCGTAGCCTTGGATCTGCCAGTTACTAGGGACTCGAATTTCTTTCCAAATACTTGCATCAAAATCTTTTTTGTGAAAGTCCTTGGGTCTTTCAGCGGGATTTTTTGACCAATGAAACTTCCACTGACCATTCAAACTTTTTTCATTAATGCTTTGACCAAAGCTCAATGCCGTACTGCGATTCGAGTACACTTTAAAACTGGCCTGTGGAGCTTTAGCATTTACTTGGATAATTTCTTGATTTTGCCAATTTTCTGTCGCAAATACTTGTAGCGCTAAGGTCGAAAAAATCGCCATTTTTGTGATTTTCTTCATGTTTTTCCTTATTTTATTTTCTTGAATTTTTTATCATATAATAAATGATTTAGTGCTTATCATCACTCACCCTGCTGGGTCGATCGAAGTTTTATTTCTTAAGATTTTTATGCTTTTGTAATTCAGACCAAGACAAGTCCCCATCCTTGTTCGAATCTGCACTAGGATTCTTTTTGAAATAAGCTTTTTTCCAGTCCACAGCACTCTTCTTACTCTCAGAACTCGATTTTTTCTGAGTGCCATTCTCTTTCGATCTTGTGCTTGGTACAGTTTTAGAGAAATCTAATTCGGCCATGGCAATTAATTCTGCTTTCATCTTTTCTTTGACTTCGGTGTACTCAGGATTCATTGCCAAATTTGTATGTTCGCCTGGATCTACATCATGTTTATAGAGCTCTTCTTTGCCATTATTATAACGTATGTAACGCCAGTCTTTTGAGCGTAAAGTCCAATGCTGTAAGCTGGGATCCCAGCCCGTGTGAGGCCCCGCATAAACCATCGTCAGAGCAGAATTGGGTCCTTGCCATTCTCCATTCTTAGGATCTTCTAAAAAGGGACGTATGCTAAAGCCACTGAGTCGAATCCCCTTATCATTTTTGCGATTATCGCCTTCTAAAGAACACAAATCTACTAAAGTGGGATAAAGGTCAATAAGGGAAATCGGCTGCTCTGCTACCATGCCTGATTGAGCTACTTTAGGGGCCCGAATAATAAAGGGAATTCTTGCACTTTCTTCCCACAATGAATTCTTAAATAAGAAATCTTTCTCACCCATATTCCATCCATGATCCGAAGTGAAAATCACAATGGTATTGTCCTTAAAACGACTCTTATCTACTGCGTCAATAACTTGACCAATATTTTCATCCACTGCCGTGATACAGGCTAAATACGCTTGAGTAAAGGCTCGTAAACCTGCTTCTTGATTCGGATAAGATTCCTTTAATAAACGAAAGTATTTCAAGCCTTTCTGATCCGCTTCAAAAACCGATTCATAAAAGGTATCATCTTTATCATTCATTTTGATTTCGGGCAAAATAATATCTTTTTGTGGAAACATATCAAAATATTTTTGCGGAACATGCAAAGGCGTGTGTGGCCGTATAAATCCCACTGAAAGAAAAAAAGGTTTTTTAATATTTTCCTTATCAAATTCAGCAATTTGCTCTGCTGCCCACTTGGCATTGTACTCATCTGGAGTCGGATCGCGATCGGGCCCAGTAGCATTATAAGCTTTTTTTGATTTCCAGTCGCCAAAAAACCAAAAGGCATTCTCACTCTCATTATCTATAGCACTTTCTAGAGAACCATAGGAACCATCAATGGCTCCGATCTCACTAAAAGGAGCCGGAACATCGGGATGGGCTTTTAAGTCTTTGCCCACTTTCCAAAAAGGACCATAGTTAGCTTCTTTGTGAAATTCAGTATAAATTGAAGCTTTATTATGATGAAGTAATTTTCCTGAACCCACCACGTGATAGCCATTCTCTTTAAACATTTCCATCATCGTTTTACAGTGCTTCAAAGTATCTTGTTGATACCATTTTTGCCAAAATAAATTTTTTGATTGATGGGGGTAAATTCCAGTAAAAATGCTCGCACGAGAAGGTGCACACACAGGGTTATTTGAGTAGGCCCTCTTAAAAGCCACTGCGCTTTTCGCGAATTTCTCTAAATTTGGAGTGCGTACCTGAGGGTGGCTTCCCATTCCAGATATGTAATCATTTAAATCATCACACATAATTAAAACAACATTAGGACGCGGTGCTGCTAAACTCACAAAAGTCCATAGACAAACAATTGTGGTGAAAAATATAATTTTTACTTTCATAAATAACCTATTAAATTAAAATCTCTTTAGACGACGTAGGTCATTACTTCATCAACTTACGCAATCTGACTAAGTCTTAAAAATGAATCGCTAGTTTTGAGATAAAAAACCAACGCTAGAAGAAAAAGTGACTCCTGCTCACAATCAAATTAATTATTTCCCACTATGATTTTACTGTGAAATCAGCTCAAACTTAAGCTTTGCCATAATCAAATAATAACAATGCTCTCATTAGTTCTAATATTACTGAAAAGTGAAGTCAATGACTTAAATTCCTTTCGTATTATCTTGATAACACCAAATTAAATAGGAATAAATTATGACCAAATATTTAACGAGCCTCTTGTTTGTCTTGCTAGGTTTTCAGACTATTGCTAGCGATAAACCTAATATCATTATTATCTATGCCGATGACATGGGCTACGGCGATATGTCCAACATGAATCCCGAGAGTAAAATACCGACACCAAATCTCGATAAACTTGCGGCCAATGGCATGCGTTTTGATGATGGCCATAGCTCTTCTGGAATTTGTACGCCCAGTCGCTACGCTTTACTGACAGGTAATTATCATTGGCGACGGATGCATGGCATCGTCAATTCTTTTGGTGAATCTGTCTTCAAAGAAAATGAAATGACTCTTCCTCGCATGTTAAAAGGGCAAGGTTATAAAACCGCTGCTATTGGCAAATGGCATTTAGGCTTCAATTGGAAATCTATTATGATTGATCCTGAAGCCAAAACTAAAGCAGGGAAAAAAAGTGCTTATACCCCAGCGGCTTTTGATTGGAGCAAAGCCATTCCTGGCGGACCTCTCAGCATTGGTTTCGATACATATTTTGGCGATGGAGTCATCAATTTTCCTCCTTATTGCTGGGTAGAAAATGATCGTGTCATTGAAGCTCCTAGCACGATGCTTGATCTCAAAGGAACTAGACCCCCTGAAGGTGGCTGGGAATGTCGCCCTGGTCCCGCTGTAAAAGACTGGGATATTTATCAAGTGCTACCCACTCTAACTAAGAAAGCAGTTGAATTCATTTCACAGCAAAAAAAAGATCAGCCTTTTTTCCTTTATTTTGCTCTCCCAGCACCTCACGCGCCAATTATTCCCAACAAAGAATTTATCGGCATGAGCCAAGCTGGTCCCTACGGAGATTTTGTTTGCCAAGTTGATTGGGTCACGGGTCAAGTTTTAGATAAACTCAAAGAAAAAGGTTTGGATCAAAATTCTATTGTGATCTTCACTGCAGATAATGGTCCTGAGCATTATGCCTACAAACGTTTGGAAAAGACGGGTCATAGTAGTCCCGGTATTTTGCGTGGTTTGAAGCGCGATATTTACGAAGGTGGCCACCGCGTTCCCTTTATCGTTTCTTGGCCCGGAAAAATTAAAACCTCAATTTCGCTTGAAACGATTAGCCAAGTAGACCTAATGGCTACTATGGCAAAAATCACTGGTGCGAACCTCAAAGAAAACGAAGCCGTGGATAGTTACAATATTTTACCTGTTTTGAAAAGTGAAAGTTATTCATCTCCCCTACGTGAGGCGACTGTACAAAATACTAAAACAGATAAATTTGCGATTCGTCGTGGCGACTGGTTATATCTAGATACTTATACGGGGCATCACAGCGGAGGCCATGATAAAATTTTCTCAGTAAAGAATGGCTTCCATCAAGTTAATCGCAAAGCTCCTGGCTTGCTTTATAACCTAAAGAATGACATTTCACAAAAGAATAATCTTTATGATCAGCATCCTGAGATTGTAAAGGAACTCAAAGATTTACTCAAGTCTTACCGTGAAGGAAGCCGTAGTGCTCCTCTCTTAGACTAGATGCACTCCGACATTCTATGCAGCGACCTCAAGCTCTATTTGACATAATAACTGGCAGATCCTTTCCAAGTTGAATCCTATGGCGCTTATGAGAGTTTCTTGACGAACCCTCTTTAAGCCACAAACGGTAAATCGCTCAAGATTGTGATAGTTCTTCAGCTTTGAAATACCTGCTTCGGAAATTGATCGAATATTTCTCGCAAGTTGGTAGTTTTCACTCTCATAAATATCTTCTCCTAAGAGCTTCTTTCCCTTTGAGCCACTAACACTGACTAATGTTGCCCCTTTTTCGATGGCATAATCTAAATTGGCGGCAGAGCTATATCCGTCATCCACACTGATCATCATTGCGCTCTCGCCCGTCATCTTTTTATTTTCATCAAGGCAATTACTGAAGGCCTTGCTGTCACTGGTGTTTCCAGATTCTAGGGTGAATGATGTCAGAAAACCATTGGCACTAAAGGCGAAATTTGGTCGGTAGCCAAATACGGTTTCTCGACCACCCTTTTTAATAAATGCTGCATCATTATCACTCATGCTGTAAATTTTCCGTGCCGTCTTCGTATCGTAGTCCTTAGGAGCCATGTTGAAGCGATGTTCAACCATCAAAACTTTATCTATGAAGCGAGATAGACATTCGTCAATCATCAGAACTTTGGCACTTTCACAGTGTTGTTTAATTTGAGGAAGAGTCTTCTCCAGGCGAATAATAAATTTTCGGCACCTCGGTAAAAGTTCTTGCGTATAAAACTTTTGCCTCATTTTTCTTGCTCCTTTTTTTCCTTTAAGCATAGAGATCTCGAAATCCAGTTTACTCATATAATCACAGTAATTTTGCAGGCGTTTGAGAGGGATCTTCCTGCGCTCAACACAGGGAAGCTGATCATGAACGTCACTGATGTTTTTCATCATTTTGCAACTAAGGTTCTTTAGTAATTGACTATCGACAGGCCACGCTGAATCGGCCTTAATGACTGTAGAATCAATAATCACTGCTGAAAAATCATCCAGGCCACACTCCTTAACGCAGTTCAAAATAGCTTGATGAAAAAGATTAAGGGTCTTCTCAGAAAGAGCAGAGACTTGTTCATGAATCGTATTGCGTGAAGGGAAGCTTCCTATGCCCAAGCGCCCAATAAACTGCTGCAAGGAACTATTCTCACATAGCATACTATAGCCTCGTTCACCGTAACAATTATCATAAAAGTGACGGGCTATAAACAAAGCCACCACCAATTCAGCTGGGGGGTCTTTTTGGGTAGAGCTATTTTTAAACTCGCGGTTTCTAGTGGCAGCTCTATCTTTACTCAACTGAAGTTGATCATCTTCAATTACCTTTTTGATCTCTTGAAATTCAGGACGAAGTATGATTTGCCCCGCAATCTTCAATGGTCCGTTTAAAATTCCTATAGTTTGCCGTAATTCCTCGATGAAATATTCGGGAAAAAGAGTATCGTACATTGAAAGTCCCACTTGCTGTTATTGTCGGTGTAAGCTACTACAATATAGGCGATTAAGTGGGATTTTTTATTGGAAATTATAACTTTAAGCTATTTTTTAATAGCACATGAGAGTGATCTGTCGGAGTGCATCTAGCAGGTTATGATGGACGAACTGTAGCTTATTCTGACCTATACACTAATACTGCTATCAAGGCAAGCCGATCAAATGCGGGAATTTACGCATGCCCATCTGATGATATCCAACGCCTATATGGGACTGATCCAGATGCTCTTACTCTATCTTATTCGCCAAGCTGGCTATCTGGTGGGAGTGGGTCAAATCCTAAAACTTATGCATCATCTAGAGGAATCATCGGTGACTACAATTACGGTGGTTCAACTGGCCGTATAAATCGAAGCTTGAAGATATCTGAAATTAATCAACAAAGCGAAACTTTAATGATCTTTGAATACATGGAAACCCAGCGCTGCCTTGGTAGGAAAGATAAAAGTATTATCAAAACCTCTTCCCTCATCAACAATCCCGATAGGGTTCCTCACGAGGGTTTAACTAAATCAAATTTTTTATTTGTTGATGGTCATGTAGAATCATGGAGTTATTTTCAAACTATGCAAAACAGCAACGGTGGTATGGGCTCAGCCGCCGATCAAACTGACACCATGTGGGATTCGCAAAAGAATTAACCTACGATTTTAATTCACACAATTAAGATCTTTAGCTATCGTGATTATTTTTCACTATCCCACAAAGTGTCAAGAATATCATTCGGAGTACCCGATCCACCACCATCTTTTGCTAAAGTGCCCAAAAAAGTCATTGTTTTAACACTGCCATCTGCCATGAGGTAATTGTCTTTACCATATTTTTCATGGGGAGTTTGCTCATTTTGATAAGAACCTATTGCCACAAATGATCCCTCACCGCGACCGACAATTCTGTTTGTAGCCGATAGTTCTACCATAGTTAAAGTTGTTGAAGGTGAATTCAAATTACTAATATTTTGAGTCCTACTTGGATTTTTACTCGTGATTCCACGAGCCCAATTAGTTAGTACCCAATTAGCCCCAAAATAACGAACAGTTAAAGCATAGCTTGCGGGTGAAATTTTAGCATTTCCGATCCAATGAGTACGTTGTAATGTATCCGACGGACATGAATACAAATCTGAGTTATATCCTAAACTTTTTAAAAGAACTTGGTTCTGTAACGCAGCTGTATCTCTTATCTCTCTTCCATCATAGGAAGATAATAAATCATCCCATGAATACTGACCCGGAGGACCACTTGAGTTCTGATTATCTGAAAAAGGGTAATAACCATTATTATCATCATGGTACATCATCATAGCATAATTAATTTGCTTAATATTGCTTTTACATACTGCCATTTTTGATTTTTCTCTCGCAATTCTTAGTGCTGGCAAAAGTAAACTTGCAAGTATCGCTACTATGGCTATAACAACAAGTAGTTCGATGAGAGTGAATTTCTTTCTGTTCATAATAAATAAGCCTATCTTTAGTAAATGTAGGATTATTAACAAAGGAAAAACAACGAGTGCTACAAAAAAGCACAATTAATTACACGATTATTTATTTTACATTATGATAAAATCCTCCACCTATAATCTCTCCTTGTCATTCTCGAGCTAATTCTCTAAAAAGTAGACGATGTATTTAGTTTTATTTATTTATTTGATGTCTACTTGAATGTTTCAGAAGCTCCTGTCCCCATTGCAGAGATTGAACTGGATTAAAGCAAAAAATTCATCACTCTAATCACGTCCCGCATTTACTAATATCTTCTTTAGTCTCACACACTTTGCGGAACGTGATTTTTTACTTTCAATTGTACACTAGAATAGTAAATCCTAGATCTGAATTATTTAAATAATTGACAGAAGCTTTGGGCATCTTGCGCTAGTTGAGATAAATCTTTTCCTGGCTTATACAGGCTACCACCCAAGCCAAAGCCATCGGCACCTACTTCAGTCCAATCTTTAACATTACTCAGGTCCACTCCACCTACAGCGTAGATCTCGGTACCTTTCGGCAAAAAAGTAAAACGGGGACAGGTTAAATTTTGAAGGGGAAAACTCTGTAAAAACTTGCTAGTAAAAATTAGTGCATATAGATTCTTTTAGGTATATAAAATCTAGAAGGAGAAATAAAATGGCACGGAAAGCAAGAATTAAACTCACAGTTGGTTCCTATTACCACGTAACAAACCGCGTTGCAGGTTTTAAAGAAGACCGTCCCTTTGGGGATATCGAAAAAGCCTATTTTTACAAGCTACTCAATCAAATGCGAGAGTTTTATACGATAGACGTTCTCTCCTCAGTATGCATGAGCAATCATTTTCATCTCGTGATCTTTGCACCAAGGGAAAACCCAAGCCATAAGGCGGTAGTAAAGCGCTACAAAAAATATCGCGGTCAAAAATTTAACTTAGTCGATGAAAATTGTTTGAAAAATGAACAGTTCCTTGCGAAACTCGCAAGTCGTATGAGGGATATTTCGGAGTTCATGAAAGATTTCCAACAGCGTTTCACCCGTTGGTATAATCGTACCCGAAAAGACAAGTACGGCAGCATTCATCCACGTCGAGGCAGACTTTGGCAAGATCGCTTTTTTAGCGGACTCATTGAAAAGAAATCTTATCTCTGGATATGCCTCCTTTATATCGAACTCAATCCCGTTCGTGCTCATATTTACAATGAAGCAAGTCTTTATAATTACTCAAGTTACGGACAGTACTGTGGGTCTGGCAAGCATCCTTACAAGCAAGAACTAATAAAGCATTTTAAAAGTGATATTGAATCAAAATCTGATGAAGAACACTTTACCGATTTAATGGAGGAAATGAGGACAGCCTTCCTTAGTGTTCAAACTTTTTTATTTGGTGGAGAAGATGAAGAAAGCCAAGTTTCAAAGAGACTCGAGGAGATCTCGCGGCGAGCGTCTTATTGGACTAAGGGCTTACTTGTAGGAAGTAAGAGTTTTGTTTTGGAGCATGCTGCTAAAACTTACGAAAAAGAATCGCTGAAACGGCTTGAGCGTCGTTTGAAACGAGAGGAAAAATCGAATCAAAGTGGTCTTGGTATATTTAGCCTGCAAGGCATCTAAAAAACCATAAAAAACAAGTCATGAACTTAGTGAAATTATCACTGAGTTAAATGCTTGTGTATTTATCGCAAGATTTTATGAGAATATCTCATTCAATCAAAAAATTTTTGACTGGTGGAGATCAATACCTGACCAAGTCGCTTTTATCTCGTCTCTAATCGCGCAAAAGTCCAAAACTAGCCAAAGGAAATACAAAAATACTCGTCCTTTAAAAAAGTGTCCTGTCCCCAAAACTCCACTAAGAAAAATCCTGCGGACTAAAGGTCGAAGTAGTTCAAGATCTACCGTATAAGCTTTGTGAAGAATTCTTTTTAAGGCGGCGGT
Source organism: Lentisphaera profundi (assembly GCF_028728065.1). GTDB lineage: Bacteria > Verrucomicrobiota > Lentisphaeria > Lentisphaerales > Lentisphaeraceae > Lentisphaera > Lentisphaera profundi. The sequence continues at coordinate 2,472,945 of NZ_CP117811.1, forward strand.
ACCTAGAGATTTTTTACAGCCCAAGAGTTTTTGCCAAGCTTCATCTTTCTGCAAGGTATCGAAAGTTTTTAAACTACTTTCGGTACCGTCTGTGAAAAAGAGCACCAACTGAAAAAAGGCTTCTTCAAGCTTTATCCCTTTCTTACTTTTTCTTAAATCTTGTAATACCTTCGCAAGTTCATCACAAATGCCAGTGCCATTAATGAAATTAACAAAAGGTGCTAATCCTGATCGTGAACTTAGACAGTTTGTGGTGACTCCAATTTCTTTGATTGTTCTACGACATTCTTTCTGGGTTATTCTAGTTTTTTTGTTTTTCTTGGGTATCGTAACTCTGTGGTGTTTTGGGTTGGTGTTTTTTAGTCGAAACTAATTTAGCCCAAACGCCACTTTTCACCTCCCCAGTGAAAGTTTTATGCCTAAAGCGTATTTCTTAGGTCTATGGAATCTATTTAAAAAAAGGAAAAGCAATGAAGCCATTTACGATTTTCGGGCTTATAGCTCTTTTTGCCGCTTGCGCAGTACAGGCCAAGGACACCTGGGCCGATAGTCAAAAATTTGCAGAAAAACAAACCACCGAATTCTTAACAAAATACCCGAGTGTTCAATCGGATAGCTTTGTGTTTAAAACAATTAAACTTCCCAATGGAAATTCCCTTGCCTTGGATTTACGTATCGAACGTCCCAAAGAAAAGAAACTATGCCCCGTTGTATTTTTTGTTCATGGTGGTGGTTGGGGCGCTGGTAGTAAAGGCGCATTTTGTCCGCAGTCCTTTGAACTTGCCAAGCATGGTATTGCCGGAGTACGAATCGAGTATCGCCTCAAGGGTCAAGGCGGTAAATTCACCAATGTCATTAAAGATGTGCTGGACGCCATTGATTTCATTCGACATAGAAAAGACGAGCTCGTCCTGGACTTCACCCGAGTCGGTCTTGCTGGAGGCTCGGCCGGTGGGCACCTTTCATCTATCGCAGCCCAGCTTACTCCAGAGTGTATTTCTTACGATGGTTATAATGGACTTTTTGACGCTTTCCAGCGTGATGGAAGCCGCTTTGGCGGTGGCAATTATACTGGCACTACTGAAGCCCAAAAGAAAAATGCATCCGCCATTTATATCATCAAAGACAAGCCTCCACATACACTGCTCTATCATGGCACCGCAGACACAACTATTGTTCCAAAGCAAGCCCATCGTTTTGCCCAGGCCATTCGTGATAAAGGCGGCCAGGCCGATGTACTGATCTACGAAGGCGCGGGGCATTCTTTTTTCAACAAGGAACCCTATCTATCTGTAACCACAAAGGCCCTACTCGCTCATACATCCTTTGTTTTCGGCATGACCGATCACAAACCCAATTTACAAGATTATAATGTTGAGCCTACTGAAGCACTAACAAAGCCTAAGAAGAAAAAGGAGCGAAAGTAATGGGAAAGCTAATGACAGCAGTTTCTATGATTTTTTACATTGGATTAACTCACCTTTCGGCGGCGGAAAGCCTACCAAATTTTGTTATTATTTATACTGATGACCAAGGGTACCAGGATCTGGGCTGTTATGGCTCACCTAATATCGACAAAATGGCGAGTGAGGGCATGAAGTTCACCAGCTTCTATGCCCAGACCGTCTGCGGCCCATCCCGTGCATCTCTATTGACGGGGTCTTATCCCATGAGAATAGAAAGACATAGCGGTGATAATGAAAAGGCTCCGCACCCCGCGATGTCATTGAATGAAATTACGATCCCGGAAATACTAAAGCCTCTTGGCTATAAAACCGAGGATATGGGGACAGGTTAAATTTTGAAGGGGAAAACTCTGTAAAAACTTGCTAGTAAAAATTAGTGCATATAGATTCTTTTAGGTATATAAAATCTAGAAGGAGAAATGAAATGGCACGGAAAGCAAGAATTAAACTCACAGTTGGTTCCTATTACCACGTAACAAACCGCGTTGCAGGTTTTAAAGAAGACCGTCCCTTTGGGGATATCGAAAAAGCCTATTTTTACAAGCTACTCAATCAAATGCGAGAGTTTTATACGATAGACGTTCTCTCCTCAGTATGCATGAGCAATCATTTTCATCTCGTGATCTTTGCTCCAAGGGAAAATCCAAGCCATAAGGCGGTAGTAAAGCGCTACAAAAAATATCGCGGTCAAAAATTTAACTTAGTCGATGAAAATTGTTTGAAAAATGAACAGTTCCTTGCGAAACTCGCAAGTCGTATGAGGGATATTTCGGAATTCATGAAAGATTTTCAACAGCGTTTCACCCGTTGGTATAATCGTACCCGAAAAGACAAGTACGGCAGCATTCATCCACGTCGAGGCAGACTTTGGCAAGATCGCTTTTTTAGCGGACTCATTGAAAAGAAATCTTATCTCTGGATATGCCTCCTTTATATCGAACTCAATCCCGTTCGTGCTCATATTTACAAGGAAGCAAGTCTTTATAATTACTCAAGTTACGGACAGTACTGTGGGTCTGGCAAGCATCCTTACAAGCAAGAACTAATAAAGCATTTTAAAAGTGATATTGAATCAAAATCTGATGAAGAACACTTTAGGGATTTAATGGAGGAAATGAGAAAAGCCTTCCTTAGTGTTCAAACTTTTTTATTTGGTGGAGAAGATGAAGAAAGCCAAGTTTCAAAGAGACTCGAGGAGATCTCGCGGCGAGCTTCGTATTGGACTAAGGGCTTGCTTGTAGGAAGTAAGACTTTTGTTTTGGAGCATGCTGCTAAAACTTACGAAAAAGAATCGCTGAAACGGCTTGAGCGTCGTTTGAAACGAGAGGAAAAATCGAATCAAAGTGGTCTTGGTATATTTAGCCTGCAAGGCCTCTAAAAATCCATAAAAAACAAGCCATTAACTTAGTGAAAATTATCACTGAGTTAAATGCTCGTGTATTTATCGCAAGATTTTATGAGAATATCTCATTCAATCTAAAAAAGTTTTGACTTGTAGAGATAAATACCTGACCAAGTCACTTTTATCTCGTCTCTAATCGCGCAAAAGTCCAAAAATAGCCAAAGGAAATACAAAAATACTCGTCCTTTAAAAAAGTATCCTGTCCCCCAAAATTCTGTCAGCCAAAGGAAATCAAAGAATACGCGTCCTTTTTAAAAAGTGTCCTGTCCCCCAAAATTAGTCCCCCAAAATTATAAAAAGTGTCCTGTCCCCCAAAATTTTGAGATTGTAAAGGAACTCAAAGATTTACTCAAGTCTTACCGTGAAGGAAGCCGTAGTGCTCCTCTCTTAGACTAGCAGCCTATTGGACTTTGAGCTTCGCAGCGAAAAATGAGCTAAACAAATTCGGTTATTATCCGCAACGAGGCGAATATCAGGCATATTTAATGATTTTCGGGTGATAATCCGTCGAAGTATCGCTGTTTTGAGTCGAACGGAGAGAAGTCCGACAGGCTGCTAGAGCTGAGCTTTAATCGATCTTGCAGTATACAAACACTGCTGCAAGATCTCTGCTAAATCACTTTCGCTAATATTGTGACTATTCACAGTCACGCCCACGCTACCTTTGACCGTATCACCTTGAAGGATCGGTACACAAATACGGCTTATATCGGCACGTTTATAGCTTTCTTTGCGAATGAAGTATCCTTGCTCACGAATTGTTTTAAAGTTTTCAAGAACTTCTGCAGGATCATAATTAAACGCCTCCTCACTTTCGTCGAAAATACGCTGACTCTTTTCAGGTGATAAAAAAGGCAATAAACAGTAAAAAAAGGCATTATTTGCCGAGTGAATTTCACGACTTTCTAAGTTGAGGTAATGATAGGAATTAGCGACTTCTTCTTTCGCAATCAGTTTCACCCATTCACCATCATAAGTAAAAAAAGCGGCTGATTCCTGCGTATTGCCAGCTAATTTCTTCACTTCAGAAAGGACTATATCCTCCAGAGATTTACGTTCGAGAATGGATTTGCTCAAATCAAAACTTGCTGGGCCCAAACTATACAGACCCGAAACCGGATCTTTGTCCAGAAAACCCCATTCTATATACGTTTTCAATATCCTTGATAAAACATTTGCACTGAGTTGCGAATGATTTTTAATCATTTGAAAGCTCACCTCTTTTTGTTTATCTGCCATAAACTGCAATACAATTAAAGCTTTTGGTAAAGTCCCAGTTAAATCTTTCATAAGTGCATCTAGTTAAATTATTGAATCGACATTACATAATACGTATTTTTCAGACATTCAAACTCACATGTGAAGACAGAAAAATTATTACATGTACTTGAAAAATACCACTAGTTAAATTAACTTACCTTGATTCAATAAATTAACTAGGGTGTTTTATGAAATATATACTAGCATTTTTTCTGCTCTTTCAGGCTTTAGCAGATTCCAAACCCAATATCATCTTTATCATGTCAGATGACCACACAAGCCAAGCCATTGGTGCTTATGGCGGACGCTTAGCAAAACTTAATCCCACTCCGACCATCGACCAACTCGCTAAAGAAGGCATCATCATGAGCAATGCATTTTGCTCTAATTCTATTTGCACTCCTAGTCGCGCCTCGATCATGACTGGCCAATACGCCCACATTAATGGCGTATTAGATTTAAAGGGCAGTATTCCTTCTGACCAACAATACCTCGCTCACGAAATGCGCCGAGCGGGATACCAGACTGCCATGATTGGTAAATGGCATTTAAAGAAACTTCCCGCGGCCTTTGATTATTACAAAGTTCTTCCTGGTCAGGGTAAATACTTCGACCCGAATTTTTTTGAGGGTACTTATGGTGATGAAATAGGTTCTCCCGTGGTCATGCGCGGGCATTCATCGGATTGTTTAACCGATTCTGCTCTTGATTGGCTTAGCAATAAACGTAAGCCCAAGCAAGCATTCTTTCTCAAATTTCATTTTAAAGCCCCTCATGATTTCTTTCATTACGCACCACGTTATGAAAATTATTTAGCTGATGTCCACATCCCCGAACCAAGCAGCCTATGGGACAACAAGAACAATGGCTCTTTAGCCACAAAGGGACATAAAGATGAACTCATCAATCACATCGGCACCTCAATTGGTTTGCGTAATACGCGTCGAAATTATGCCAATACTTGGGCAAAAGGAATCAAAGACGAGACTTTAGCCAAGAGAACTGCTTATCAAACCTACCTAAAAAAGTACCTCCGCTGCGTCAAGGGAATTGATGATAATATGAAGCGCTTAATAAGTTATTTAAAGAAAGAAAACTTATATGATAACACCATTATTATTTATACTGGTGACCAAGGCTTCATGCTCGGCGAACACGATTACCAAGACAAACGCTGGGCCTACGAGGAAACCATGCGCATGCCCTTCATTATCCGTTATCCAAAAACAATTAAAGCAGGCTCACAATCAGATGCGATTATCGAAAATATTGATTACCCCGCGATGATGTTAGATTATGCCGGAGTCAAAACTCCCTCATACATGCAAGGCCGAAGTTTTCGCTCTATTCTGGAAACGACCAAAGAACCAAAAGACTGGAAGCAAGCCGCCTATTATCAGTACTGGATGCACATGGCTCACCACGATAATCCGGCTCATATTGCGATGCGCACGAAAAAATATAAATTGATTCTCTATTACGGTGCTAAACCTCAAGATTTAAGTCCCGAAACACCTCCTGCTTGGGAACTCTATGACTTAGAGAATGATCCGCACGAATTACAAAATATCTACGAAACTGCACCCAAGAACCTCGTCTTTCGACTCAAAAAACAATTCGCTGATATGCGTAAAGAAAATGGTGCTGACAATTCAAAATTTGCCGTCAATCAAGTCATTAATGACTTCTGGAACTACGATGAAGACGATCGTCAGCAGGCGATCCAAATCTCCAAAAAATACGCTGAATCTCGCTCAGCTAAAGAACAATAGGAGCTCTATATGAAAACAACTTTAATCATTAGTCTTTTCACTTTTCTCTTCATGAGTTGCACTAGCCAAGATTCATCTTTAAGTATTGATGAAATGACATTCCAAGCCATTCCCAAAGGAAATTTCCACATGGGGACAAGCGCGGGCAGTAGTGATCAACAACCCGCACGTAATGTCACTATCAGTCAAAATTTCTGGATGGCAAAATACGAACTTACCCAAGAAAAATGGTTGCAGTACACAGGTAAAACGATTCAACAACAACGAGATCTCACAAATCCTCTTTGGTCCTTACGTGGCGTAGGTCCTCAGCATCCAATTTATTATGTTTCATGGCAGGAATGCCAAAGTTTGATCAATAAACTGAATACACAGTTGGCTGATCAACTTCCAAAAGGATACGTTTTTGCCTTGCCCTCAGAGGCTCAATGGGAATATGCCTGCCAAGCAAATGGCTCCGCTAAACCGAGTGGCGATTTATCTTTACTCGCTTGGTTTGATGGCAACTCAGATGAGCAATGCCATCCCGTGGGAACGAAAAACTCCAATGCTTGGGGCATACATGATATGTATGGAAACGTTTGGGAATGGTGTTCAGATTATTATGAACATTACAATCCCAAGGATTTAATAGATCCTATCGCGTCAAAACAATCAAATGTCCATAGTACTCGTGGTGCCAGCTGGCACGAAGGCGCAGGCGACTGTTATGCCGCCAAACGCGATTGGTATTCAGCTGATGGCCGCCTTTACAATTTGGGCTTGCGTTTAGCTATTGTTCCAAGAGATTAACGAGCTTCTATATAGCCATTAGAGCGCTGTTTGCCGTTGCCCTTATATTCCTTACTCAAGTAATTGGCATGTTTCTTTTCCATGCCAACTAACTTTTGCTTCCCCGCCAATTGCTGTTTTGCTTTTTCTGCATCATAACGTTTATCTTTTTCTGGGAATTTAGCCTTTTTTTCTTGAAGCCACGACTCTAACTTTTTGGCGAGCTCCTGAGCTTTTTCAGGATGACTAGCTGCGAGATTATTCTGCTCACCAATATCATCATCAATCTTATAGAGTTCATTGCGTCCATCTTCATAATAATGAATTAATTTCCAGTTCCCCGAGCGAATGATTGACGAAGGCTCACCACCTTGATTACCAAAGTGGGGATAATGCCAAAAAAGATCTCGTTTAGGCATCGGGCGACCTTCGAGTGCCGCTTTTAAACTCACCCCATCTACATGCTGTTCAGGTTTAAGGGCTAAACCCGCTAAATCGAGGATTGTCGGATAAAAATCGGCTCCCGTGGCGGGAACTCCCACAAATTTCTCTTCGTCTGCCAAGCCAGGTACATGAATGTAGAAAGGTTGGCGAATTCCGCCTTCCCATTGACGGCCTTTACCCCCTCTAAAGGGTAGACAAGCCGTTGCATAAGCATCACCGGATGATACGCCACCATTATCAGACGTGAAAATCACTACCGTATTTTTAGCTAAGCCAAGTTCTTTAAGTTTATCTAAAACAATACCGACTCCATTGTCCATACTTTCCATCATTCCCGCATAAATAGGATTATCCTGTACTTGGCGAACCGCTTGAGTACGATCAAAAATAAAACGCTGCTTCTCTCCAGTCAAGCCCATTTTCTCAGCCTTTGCCTGATACTTTTTAAACAAAGTACGACTAGTTTGAATCGGAGCGTGAACCGCGTAAAAAGATAAGTAAGCAAAAAATTTCTCGTCTTTGTTAGCTTCAATAAACTTTGCCGTCTCCATCCCTAAACGTTCACTTAAATTTTCACCCTTCGGCCCATCTTCCAAACTCGCATTTCCATAGGGCGAGAAAAAACCTCCGTCTTTACCATTGCCGTAAGGGCCTCCCTTTTCGTAGCCGCCCTTATTAATATCAAAACCATGATCCTCTGGGTAGGAACCCTTGTTGCCTAGATGCCACTTCCCCGTGAAAAAAGTTTTGTAGCCAGCTTCCTTCAAAGCTTCTGCAATAGTAATATCTTTCGCAGGTAAAGCATGCACATATTCTGCTGGCATCACTTTATTGTTACGCTTCCATTTTAATCCCGATGCTGCGCCAATATATTCTGTGATTCCATGTGTCGCAGGGTACTGACCCAACATAATACTCGCTCGTGAGGGCGAACACACCTGACAAGTTGAGTATCCATCCGTAAAGCGTGCCGAGCTCTTGGCTAAAGCATCTAAATTCGGTGTTTCATAAAAAGTACTGCCTTCCACTCCGAGATCTTTGATCCCCAAATCATCGGCCAAAATAAAGACAAAATTCATCGGCTTTGCGAACAGCGCAAAATTCATAAGAAAAAGAAGAGATAAAAAATATTTCACGATAAGGCTCCTAAAGTTTTTTAAACGTACTCATGATTTGATCTTAAATCTAAACAAGACCTGAGAATATTACTTAATTAAACCATTCGCAGAAAAACCAGGATCTTGCGTGAAAATATATTTAGAGGCTAATCTTCCGGGCCAATCCAAGCAAATGGATTGTAAGCGATCTCCCATAAGTGACCATCTGGATCAGAGAAATAGGCATGATAACCTCCCCATTCAGCTTTCTGGGGCTCTTTGATTAACTTCGCGCCCGCATTCTTAGCTTCTTCTATTAAGTCATCAACTTCCTGTTCAGAGCTTACATTATGTGCCATATTGATAGCCGAAAATCCACTACCTTCAGGACTCATGCCGATATCTTTAGCCAAGACTGAACGCACACACAAACCCAACCAGCTTCCATTTAAATCAAAAAATGCCGCATTGGGCAAAGCTTGGAATAAAGGGAAGCCCAAATCCTTATAAAACTTAACTGAGCGATCTAAATCAGTAACGCCAAGTGAGACCATGCTGATTCTAGCTTTCAATTTTAGCCTCCACTAATACACAATGCTTTTTTAGTTTGCGCAGTTTTAAATAAAGAATTATAGAAACTAAACAAAGCACAAAGGTAAATAGAGGCCAAAGAACACAAAAAAACCAGACATTAATCTCGTAATAAGTCATTCCAATGAGATCTCCTGACCAAATTAAGAATTCCACACAGTCATCAAATATTGTATTAATCCAAGCACTTTCCGAAATCAACTCTTCTCTTTGCATCACCATCTCCCAAACTCAATTAATAACTATTCAGTCTATAGGCTACTTTTAAGAGATGCAAAAAAATTGTATAGAATTCGAATTTATTTTTGGCGACTTAATTAAGATGATGTGATTTTATCTCTTCGCTATCCACCTTCAAAACTTAATCACGTCACAAATGGCCAATACATTAAAAATAGGTGAAGTTTGAAAAATATATATTGACTTTTAGGCACTTGTGTTAATTAGTAGTGCTCTAAATTTTTAAAAGTATGGGGATCATATGAAAACTTTTTTTGAACTCACTAAATTCATCATCACCAGTAGTCTGTTTTATATGGCTTATTGCCTCTTGTATTTAAATTTCTGTGACAGTGATTTGCCAAAGGATTTCCTTACTTATTCTCAAGAAGTGGGTTCATTCTACAATGCTATTTACCTTGTAGAAATATCAAAGATGGTCATCCTTCCCGCACTCATGCTCACGGCTTTGAGTGCTTTAATCAGCCAAAAAATAGTCTCTGAGAAAACTTTGCAGCTCGCCATCAGCTTGGCTTTTGCTGCTTTTATTCCCAATATCAGCGATTTAAAGGTACAAGTATTTCTTTCTTCAATTTTCTTTTGTAGCATGGCTATCGTGCCACAAATTCATCTTTCTATATTTCAGCTGAAAAATAGAAAAAAGAAAAGCGCTGTTCCACTTTACGTCTCACAAGAGACCGTGGCCTAATTAAACTAGACTCCTAGTTCGCGAACCAAGTCTCGTATACTCTGATAGGGTAAACTTTCACAAGAAGCAAAGCCCGGAAGCGATTGAATCTTATTGCGGCTAAACGCCGGCACTTTGATCCCCGCTAAAAAACGACAGAATAATTCAGAACTAAATTTTGCTTGCGCGGTGGCCGGCTACTTCTGTTGTAGCTGAGGTAAAAACTCTTTTAAGTCCTCTAGACTTGGCGAAGAAACTTTTTGCGAATAGCGCAATTTGGCAATCTCCCCTCGACAAACACTGCAATGACCACAATTAGAAGTCACTTGTGCATCATCAAAGTGTTGGGCTAAAGCCTTGCTTAGACAGGCTTCCCCTTCAAAAAATTTGACTAAATTCGCAATTCTCTGAATTTCACTCTTTTCCTTACTCAAAAAATATTCGGATAAGTCACTTGCCAAGTGAGCCTCGGAGGCGCGAGCTACATTTACTTGATAAACATCCGTGATTTTTTTACTTTCTAAATTAATCCACGCATTCTCATGTAAATACTCCAAAGCCGTAACTGCACGTCCACGTTCGGCACCATAGGCTTGTTTGAGCTGCTTAAAGTTGGGTTCGCACCAAATTCGTTTCTTTGAACCGGTCTGAAAAACCGCTTGTAAAAAGCTTTTTCTTTCTCCCTGAAATCGGGCTAAAATATCGGCTTCATTGACAAGAAATTTATAACGTAAGTCGGCATAGTAAGAGAATTTCGCTTGAATCACTCCCTGCATTTCTAAATGAACCAAGAGAGTCTTTAAAGGCAATTGACGAATATTGCTACTACTGGAGAGAGTATTGATCTGCATCTCCCATTGATCGCCATGAGTCTCGGCTTGAATGATCTGAATTACTTTTTCAATCCCAGTCAATTCTGGTGTATCACCGTACACAAAATTCTCCACCGTATTAAGCCCATCTAAATTCGCTAAAGTAATGCATTTAGAAGCTTGGCCATCACGCCCTGCACGGCCAATTTCCTGACTATAGTTTTCGATTGACTTGGGTAAATCATAATGGATCACATAGCGAATATTAGCTTTGTCGACACCCATACCAAAGGCTATGGTAGCGACCACTGTTTGATCTTCACTCTGCATAAATTGATCTTGAATTCTCAATCGTGCCTCAGTCGGTAAACCTGCGTGATACGATACTGCATTGATTCCTTGCTCACGTAAGTACTGTCCCACTTCATTAGCTGTATGCTGTAGGGTAACGTAGACAATTCCCGCTCCAGAATTTCCTTGGACACTCTCTAATAAGCGCGCCAACTTATGGCTCTGTGATGTAGGTACTACCGCTAAATCTAAGTTCGACCGATAAAAACCTGTCTGCACCATGTGATTTTGAGCAATAGCGAATTTTTTGCACATATCTTCTTTCACCTTACGAGTAGCTGTTGCCGTGAGCAACAGCACCATCGGGATATTTAATTCTTTTTGATAGGCAGGTAATTTGAGATAATCTGGACGAAAATTATGTCCCCATTCAGATATACAGTGAGCTTCATCTACCACTAATAAAGAGAGTTCTATTGATTCGATGAAACTACGAAAACGTTCATTTTTAAAGCGTTCGACTGATACCATGAGAATTTTAATTTCACCACGACGTATTCCATCAATCGTTTGGCGTTGAGCCTCAAAGCCCTGTGTAGAATCTATACTCGCCGCTGCAATTCCTTTTGAATGGAGAAAATCAACCTGATCTTTGATCAATGCTAGCAAGGGTGAAACGACTAAAGTCAATTTGGGTAAATGTAAGGCCGCCAGTTGATAACATAGTGATTTGCCTGAACCCGTGGGGAAAATAGCTAAGCTACTTTGACCTTGGAGTAATTGCTGAATCGTTTGTTCTTGCCCTTCTCGAAAACTTTCGAAGCCAAAAATTTCTCTCAATGACGTTTTTAGATCACTCATTATTTAAGTTCCTTAGAATTTTTTCGCTGGCCGTGGAAATGTGTTCCTGAGGTTCTGGCCATTTTAAAAAAGTAAATTCGCGATCGGTCAGAACTCCAAGGTCCCGAAAATCTAACTCATCCATTTCTAACCAATGATTGCGAATGCGGTAACGGGTTATTGCTGTGGTAATTTGTTCCGAGGAATAATCTGCGAGCTTTGCAAAGGGATATTGTTTAAAATCTTTATCTTCTGAGGAAATTACTATTGTCGGAAGCTCCCATTGATCCCTCAGCCATTCACCCTTATTCTTTTTATAAAAGAGTAGTTCGCCAGATTTATTTCTAATTAAAACTCGCACCAACTTAAGTTCAGAAATGATAACTTTCTTTTTTTCTTTTTTGTGGGGGATTTCCTCTACGCATTGCTCGTGAAAGGCTTTACAGGAAGATTGTAAGCTACATTCAGTACATTTGGGATTGCGGGGTTTACAAATTGATCGTCCCAAGTCCATCAAGGCCTCATTAAATTTGCGAGGGCCACAAGATTCTATGATTTTAGCAAAGAGTTTATTATGCATAAGTGACTGCACTGCTTTTTGGAGCTTCGGCCCCTGCTCTTCTCTAATTAAAAAATAACGGCTCAATACCCTCTGTAAATTCCCATCTACTGCTAAGGCCAATTCATTTCTACCAATAGCTGTCAAAGCGGCTGCCGTATAAGGCCCGACTCCAGGGATCTCCTGTAATTTTTCTTCTCCCTCCGGAAAATCACTTCCTGACTGATGAATCATTTTCACGGCTTTGTAGAGGTTCTGTGCACGGCGATAATAACCCAAACCCTTCCATGCTAAAGCTAAATCCGCCTCGTCTGCTTCTGCGAGTGATTCTAATGTCGGAAACTGTACAAAAAAACTTTCATAACGGGGTAACACAGTTCCAACTGTCGTCTGCTGTAACATCACTTCCGAAACAAGTACGCGATATAAATCACGCTCATCGGTTCGCCAAGGCAAACCTGCATAATTAGCTAAGGACCACTTGATCAATTCTATAAAATCTTGTTGCATATTTTCCAAAGTTAAGTGTTGTAGGACTAGGCGTTGCTCGCGCCACGCATCTTGATATAAGTCAGTCTAACTCTCCTTTGAGTCGCTTCAACGAAGTTCATTTGTAAAAACCTCTCTTAGGATCATAATTTATCTAAACGAAGGAAGCACTCATGATAAACATGGATTTTAGCCAAGCCTGCTGCATTCATAGCCATAATCAAGAATGGTTACAGAGCCCTCTGGCTGGTGTATGGCGGAAGCCACTCGAACGAGAAGCTGCGGAACACGGTCACGTTACGAGCATAGTGAAATACGAAGCTAATTCTTATTTCAAGGCACATTCACACCCACTCGGTGAAGAAATCTTTGTACTTGAAGGTACTTTTTCGGATGAGACTGGCGACTTTGGTCCAGGAACATATATCCGTAATCCTCCGGGAAGTCAGCATAAACCCTTCAGTAAAGATGGCTGTATTATTTACGTTAAACTCAATCAATTTGGCGAAGATGATTTAGAATCCAAACGCATCAATACATTAGAAGCAAGCTGGAGAGAAGGTATTGGCCAACTTGAAGTTATGCCCCTTCATCAATTCAATAATGAAAGCATCACCCTCGTCAAATGGCCTGCAGGTGAAATTTTTCAGCCTCATCACCATACGGGAGGAGAAGAAATATTTGTCATCAGTGGTGAATTCATCGATGAACACGGTAGCTACCCCCAATATACTTGGTTGCGTAGTCCGCATAATAGCCATCATTTTCCGCGCGTCGAAAAAGAAACAATCATTCTAGTTAAAACTGGTCATCTTCCTCAATAAGTTTGCGACTTTAGCAAGATTTCAAAGCTAATGAAATTAAAAAACATCTCCGAAAGACAAGCCGAGCATAAAAGTCAATGCAAAGAAGCAGGGATAAAAATATTTAATCCGCGGATCAAAGTCTTGGAGCTGCGCATGGGCATAAGCTAAACAGCACATAACTAAAGAAAAACCCGTCACTGTGGCCACAGAATAGGTCGTAATCATAAAAATCATCAGTATCGCGTGAGCCCAGATCGCTTTTTTATTCCAAGTAAAAAGAAAGGCAATTAAAGCCTCAATGAAAATTGTCCAATAGGTTAAAAATAGCGCCAGGGCATTCACTTCTTTAAGGCCTTGCAGGATTATTTCACTTTGTAAAGATCTACTCATGACTTTCATATTAGCCGCATTGACTTCCAAAATGGATTTATCGAGATCTGTAAATAAAGTCGTAAACAATTGAAAGCGCCCATCAGTCAAAAGCGTAAAACGAAAAAAATCACCATTCAAATACTCGGGGTGAAGAACTTTTGCTAATACCGCAAAAGCCATGCAGCCTAAGATTAAATAACGCGCAGACTTTCCACAAAACTCTCTAAACAAGGCTTTATTGCCCTTTGTCGATAGCAGCGCTAAGTAAATGGTGAAAAACCAATAGGCAATTAAATACTTATGATTATCGGTACTTCCCCAATGATAAAAAATTGCAAATACTTGAAGAGAAGTCAATGCTAGCCAGAAGTCATGGTGTTTACCAAATTTCGGGAAAAATAAAGCTAATAAAACTAAACAATGAAAAGCCGCTGCGACATGCCCTTTCGGAGCGGCCGCTAGCAAGGCGAGTAAAAGCGACATACGGAGTAACATGGTCATTCCACATCCCGTTTATGTGAAAGTACTTCCTTTACACTTATTGTTCCTTTTGCATAAATAAGCTCAGCAAGATTAATTTCTATCGCTGTCGCACTTTTCCCTAATGGGTTACTTCTAACATAATCATCACTATCGCCATAACGATGTTTCCATTTTAATAAAAGAAGCTCATCAGTAAACTCAATTAATTTACTTTCTTTCGGGAAAGCTCTTAATTGATCATAAGATCGAATTTTAGAGAATTGCTTTGATGACACTAATTTTGTTTGACCATCAGCAAAACTGATTTTTACGACGATGCACCTCATACCTGGATTTTTGAGACTCGAAAACATCCCAAAACCGCCCCCTTTCCAAGGGCTTAAGACATCAAAATTACTCATTGCCAATTGAACTAAGGCAACTAAAACTAAACTTAAAATGGGCAATATAACAAGAGGGGGTAGCTTACTCTTCTTCGCGGTCATTTTCGTATTCTTCAATTTCTGAATCTACTTCTTCCTCTTCATAAGAAGACCAATCACAAGAGGCTGTACTCACAAATAAAAATGCTAATAAAATTATTAAAAAGGGTCGTATCAATACTCTTTTCATTTTACTCTCCAATTAATTTAAGCATAAACCTATAGGCCTATTGGCGATTAATCTATTATTTAAATATTAATAATCAGTTACTTACGTAACTTTATCCTGACTAAAAAAAATAGCTCACAAAAGTATTTTACTCTTCTGCAAATTTCTCATATTCTTCGTCTTCATGCTTTTCTTCATGTTCATGAGTCGTATAGACACTACATGAGCTAGACGTTGTATGTGCAATAACAAAACTCAAACAAATTATTATAAAGGGCCTAATAAATACCATCACGATGAAAGTGCTTCCAAATTAATTGTTTTGAAAAGTATAATTCTACGATTTTGTAATGCAAGAGCACAAAGATTTTTTGGGTATTTACAATAAAATGTGCTAAAGTACAAAAAATAATTTTGTGGGTACATATTGAAAGCAGACATCATTGATCGCCTTAGCGAACGACTCAAGCGCTCCGAATTAGGGGAGGAACAATCCTTCCTACTCCATCTCGTACGGGAAAAAAGTTCTCTCGACACTATTTTTAATGCAATTCGTGAAGGCGTCATCGTACTTGATGAAGCGCACGATATCACCTATCACAATCAAGCCGCCCAAGACCTTCTTGGTTTAACTGGTGACGCCAAAAGCCAGGCTCTAACAAAGTTTGTTCCCGAGCTAAAAATCGATGAGATGATTCCCTCTGAGAATGGCTTTAAACGCCAAGAACTAGAGATTTCTTATCCTGAATTTCGTCACTTGATTTGCACCATAGTGAAGCAAACTGAAATAGATGGCTACATCATTGTCATTCACGATAATACCGACTTACATAAGCAAAGTCAGTCTCATAATGAAAGCGAACAACTTCGTCTATTGACTATGCTGGCGGCTGGCGTGGCTCATGAACTGGGTAATCCTTTGAATAGCTTAAATATTCATCTACAACTTTTGAGTCGTTTAATGAAGCAGATCACTGGTGAAGATGGTGATGAGGCTAGAGAGCTGCTCACCGTGGCCTCCGGAGAAATTGAACGTTTAGACACCATCATTCGACAATTCTTAGGGGCTTTACGCTCAGATAAGCCTGAAATGAAAGCTATTGAATTAACTTCTATTCTACGTGAAGCTCTACAATTTATGACCAAGGAAATTGAAGACCGTGACATTGAACTAGAAACCTCGATACCAGAATTCACGCCCCTCATAGAAGGTGATGAGACTCAACTAAAACAAGCTTTTTTTAATATCATGAAAAATGCCATCCAAGCCATGCCTCAGGGAGGCAAATTAGCCTTACTCTGTTCTGGTGATGATGATTTCATCCACGTTAGCTTTGCCGATACCGGCGGGGGCATTGACCTCAATAAAATCGGAAAAATCTTTAACTCTTACAAGAGCGATCGTCACAGCGGGACTGGCCTTGGTATTTTTATTGTCGAAAAAATCATTAGGGAACATGGAGGCAGATTAGATATTAGTTCTGCCGAAGATAAAGGAACGGTGCTCACCATTTCATTACCCCGCTTAGGAAAACGCATTCGTATGATTAGTTCCCATACTAACCAAGAGATGAACCATGAATAAAAACAAAATACTCATCGTCGATGACGAGATCCATACTTGCCAAGGCTTAGCTCGTGCCCTTAAATGTGAATGGGAGACTTTCACTGCATCCAACGGCAAAGAAGCTATCAAAATCTTCGCAGAAAATCCAGTCGATATCATTTTAACTGATGTGAAAATGCCCGGTATGAATGGCATTGAACTTTTGCGCAAACTCAAAGAGATTCGCCCAGAAGTCCCCGCCATTGTCATGAGTGCCTATAACGAAACGGAAACCGTTGTTGATGCGGTGAAAGCTGGCGCCTATGATTTCATCACCAAACCCTTTCGTCTCGATGACCTCGATGGAGTTCTAAAAACGGCGGTTCAAAGTGGCTCAAGCTTACAGCTGCCCTCCAAAAATCTCGCCCTACCAATACAAGTCCCTGCTCCTTCTCAAAAAGCCAAAGGCTCGAAACATACTCCTCAGATCATCTATCAATCCGCGATCATGGAAAACCTGCTGCGTATGGTACAGCAGATTGCACCTGCACGTTCATCAGTCCTTATTACTGGTGAAAGTGGCACCGGCAAAGAAGTTATTGCCAATGCTATCCATGCTGCGAGTAAGCGTTCTAAAAAAGCTTTTATTGCTGTTCATTGTGCCGCTCTGAATGCCAATCTCTTTGAAAGTGAACTCTTTGGTCACGAGAAAGGTTCCTTCACTGGCGCGAATGAAAGACGTATCGGACGTTTTGAAGCTGCCGATGGGGGCACACTTTTCCTTGATGAAATCGGCGAAATCGACGCCGCAACGCAAGTCAAGTTGTTGCGTATATTAGAGAGCCGTTCTTTCGAACGCGTAGGCGGAAGCGAAACACTCTATTCCGACGTCAGACTCCTGGCTGCTACCAATCGCGATTTACGCAAAATGGTCCTAGCTGGCGAATTCCGTGAAGACCTTTACTATCGTCTTGATGTCATCAACCTCGAAATCCCACCTTTGCGGGATAGACGTGAAGATATCCCTGCTCTACTTCAATATAGCTTAATCTCTTCTGTCGAGGATAATCAATTGCAGGTCAAAGGCTTTACTGCCGATGCCATGGCACGACTTTGTTCCTATGATTGGCCTGGCAATGTTCGCGAACTACGCAATGTCGTCGAACGCATGGCAGTACTTAGCCAACATGAATATATTGACCTCCCCAATTTACCCGATCACGTACTGCTCGGTGAAGGTCATATGAGGGAGCAAACAAAAATAGAAGAAAAAGACAAGGCACTTGATGTGGCAGAAAATGAAAAAGTACTTATTTTGAAAGCCCTCAAAGAATCTAACAACAACCGCACACTTGCAGCGGAACGCCTCGGCATGAGCCGACGTACTCTGCATCGTCGCCTTAAGCAATTTGGAATCACCTAAGCAATGTCTAAAGAAAAAATAGCTATCTATCCCGGCTCATTCGATCCGCTGACTTTTGGTCATTTAGATGTTATCCAAAGAGCCGCAGAACTCTTTGACAAACTCATTGTGCTCGTCGCCGTCAATGCCTCCAAGCAAGCTCATTTCAGCCTGGACGAGCGTCGCGGACACATCACTGCAATCTGTCAACACATCCCCAATATAGAAGTCCATTCATTTAGTGGTCTACTAGTAAACGCTCTCAATGAATATGAGGCATGCGCCGTTGTTCGTGGACTCCGCTCTATTTCCGATTTTGAATATGAAATCCACATGGCAATGATGAATCGCGACCTCAACCCCAATTGTGAAACAGTATTTTTAATGCCCAGTCCTGAGACTTCATTTGTATCTTCGAGAATGATACGTGAAATCGCAAAACTCGGCGGAGATATTACAAAATTTGTTCCCACCATCATTGCTGATGCCTTAAAGGAGAAATATCATGCCCCTTCATGCCCTTCAGATAAATAAATTTCACATCCCAGAACTTGGGGTGAAAATTCAGGGCGACCTGGATTCCTCTCTACTCAAACTTCCTATTAGTTATAGAGAGAAATCCTACGGCCCACTAAAAGCTCAACTCGATGTCACTATGATCGACCATATGGACGCCCTATTAATACGGGGATTTGCCAGCGTAGCCATGCAATGCAATTGCGATCGCTGCGACTCAAACTTCACTCATCTACTTGAGTCAGAAGAAATTTGTCACCATATTGAAAATTGTCCTGACATTATTGATTTGACAGAATACATACGTGAGGATATACTCCTCACTTTTCCGCAACACTACCTGTGCCGTGATGACTGCAAAGGATTATGCTCAGGATGTGCTGCGAACCTCAATAAAGAGAGTTGCCAATGCTCAAAACCGGATAATGGCGGCT
Organism: Lentisphaera profundi; assembly: GCF_028728065.1. Lineage (GTDB taxonomy): Bacteria > Verrucomicrobiota > Lentisphaeria > Lentisphaerales > Lentisphaeraceae > Lentisphaera > Lentisphaera profundi. The sequence goes on from NZ_CP117811.1 coordinate 2,491,796, forward strand.
CTTTTGACAATACTTTAGATAATATAAATTTTGACTAATTTTTCAAAGTTAAGACAAGGAACACAACATGGCACAGCCTAAAAGAAAAACATCAAAGATGAAAAAGCGCCAGCGCAAAGCATCTTACGCCTGGAAAGGTATCCAAACTCAACTATGTGATTGTGGCGCTCCTCGCGTACCACATCGCGTTTGCGCTTCTTGCGGCTCTTATAACGGTCGTCAAGTTATCGAAGCTGGCAACTAGTTAATATGATCATTGCGCTTGACGCAATGGGTGGAGATAATGCCCCTCAGGATATTATCTCCGGAGCTATCCAGGCTCTCGAGGAAATCCCCGCCGACGTTACTTTTAAACTCGTCGGGGATGAATCCCTCATCAATCTAGAGCTCAACAAGCATAATGTTGACCTCGAACGCTTCTCTATCATCCACACAACTGAAGTTGTGACTATGGATGATCCGCCCACCGCTGCCATTCGTGGCAAAAAAAATTCCTCTATTGCCATTGCAGTTGACATGGTAAAAAAAGGTGAAGCAGATGCTTTGGTTTCTGCTGGAAATACTGGTGCCTCGGTTGCTTGCTGCATCCTAAAATTAGGTCGCCTCCCAGGAATAAGTCGTCCTGCTATTGCAACGGTTATCCCTGCTCCACACGGTAAATTTGTTCTTCTCGATTCTGGTGCCAATGTAGACTCCAAACCCGAGATGCTAAACCAATTTTCAATCATGGGCGAAATCTACGCAAAAGTCATCCTCGAACTAGATTCTCCTCGCGTGGGACTTTTCTCAAACGGTAGTGAAGACGGAAAAGGCAACGAAGTTACCAAAGCAACTTTTAAATTACTGAAAGAAAACAACTATAACTTCATCGGCAACGTAGAGGGCACTGACCTCTTTAAAGATAAAGTTGATGTCGTCGTATGTGATGGCTTCATCGGTAATTTAGTTTTAAAAAGCTGTGAAGGCATCGCCAAAGGAATCTCTGGCATGCTCAAAGAAAATATCAAGAAAAAACAAGTTCGCAAAGTAGGTTACGCCCTATCGAAAGGAGCTTTTGATGAACTCAGAGAAAAAACTGACTCGCGCGCCACTGGTGGTGCACTTTTACTTGGAGTCAACGGAATTTTCATCAAAGCCCACGGCAGTTCAGATGCTTATGCACTGAAAAATGCACTCAAAGTAGCTTACGAACTGACACTTAAAGAAATCAATAAAAAACTCATCGCAGGGATTGAACAGGAGGCATGAAATGAAGGGTATTAAAATTATTGGCACGGGAAAATATGCCCCTGAAAATATCGTCACCAATGAGGAACTAGCGAAAACTGTAGACACCTCACACGAGTGGATTGTCACACGCACAGGCATTCAACAACGTCATATAGCCGCAAAGGATCAGGCAACTTCTGATCTTTGTGTTCCCGCAGCACAAAACGCTCTCGAGAACGCTGGCATCACTGCAGAAGACGTGGATCTCATTATTGTCGCTACTCTATCTCCCGATAAACCTTTCCCTAACACCGCAACTATTTTACAAAGAAAAATTGGTGCATCCAATGCCGCCTGTTTTTCAATAGAAGCTGCCTGTACTGGCTTTGTTTACGCCATGGAAGTAGCCTCCTCAATGTTGCGCTGCGGAAGCTATAAATACGCGCTCGTTATTGGTGCTGAAACACTGAGCTCACAAGTCAACTGGTCTGACCGCAACACTTGCGTTCTTTTCGGTGATGGCGCCGGTGCCGCTATCCTAGAAAGCGTAGATGAAAAAGACAATACTTTATTAAATTCCATTTTAGCCTCTGACGGTACACACGAAGAACTCTTACATACGGCTATCGGCGGCTCTGCGACACCTTATACAATCGAAAACGCGAATGATCCCGGTCGCTACCTCCAAATGCAGGGTAGAGAAGTTTTCAAACTTGCAGTCACTAACATGGCGAACTCAGTTAAAAAAGCTTTAGAAGAAGTTAATCTAAGTGTTGACGACATTGATTGGCTCATTCCTCACCAAGCAAATGTACGCATCATTACTGCCGTCGGTGATAAAATTGGTATCAGTAGCGAAAAAGTTTTTATTAACGTTCAAAAATATGGCAATACCTCAGCTGCCACAATCCCCATTGCCCTCGACGAACTCGCTCGTAGCGGCGAACTCAAACGCGGTCAAATTCTCGTTTTTGTTGCTTTCGGTGGCGGATTCACTTGGGGTGCCACAGTTTTAAAATACTAAAATTTAAGGAAGAATAAATCATGAGTGTAAAAGATAAAGTTTGTGTCGTTACTGGCGGCTCACGTGGTATTGGTCTCGAAATTTGCCGTCGCTTAGTTGCTGATGGCGCAAAAGTTGCCCTCATTGGCACTAGAGAAGAAACAGCACAAAATGCTGTGACTGAACTGGCTGCCCCTGCAGACCAAGTCAAAGGCTATGCCCTAAACGTTGCTGAAGGCGAAGCCGTAAGCCAAATTTTTACTCAAATTCTCAGTGATTTCGGTCAAGTAGACGTTCTTGTCAATAATGCAGGTATCACTCGTGACACACTCATGATGCGCATGAAAGAAGATGACTGGGACCTCGTAATGGCCGTCAATCTTAAAGGCGCTTTCAACTGTACAAAAGCCGTCATGCGTCCAATGATGAAGTTACGCAAGGGCCGCATTATCAATATTTCCTCTGTCGTAGGCCTCACGGGCAATGCTGGGCAAGCTAACTATGCAGCTTCAAAAGCTGGTTTAATTGGCCTCACAAAATCAAGTGCTAAAGAGCTTTCAAGCCGCAACATTACTGTGAACGCAGTCGCTCCTGGCTACATCGCTACAGAAATGACTGATGCAGTCTCAGACGCTGCTCGCGAAGCTTTTCTTAACAACATTCCATTAGGTCGTGCAGGCGAAGCAAAAGAAGTCGCTGCAATGGTCGCTTTTTTAGCTTCTGACGAATCTGCTTATATCACTGGTCAAACATTTAATGTTGACGGTGGTTTGGTTATGCAATAGCATTTGCATTTTTAATACATGCAATCATTTTAACGAACATTCACAAAACAAACTAAATACAAACTTAGGAGAAGAGTTATGTCTTCAACAGCCGATAAAGTTATCGAAGTAATCTGCGAAAAACTCAGCGTAACAGCTGACCAATGCCTTATTGAGGCAAAATTCATCGACGATCTCGGTGCCGATTCACTCGACACAGTAGAACTCGTTATGGAACTAGAAGAGCAATTCAACGTAACTATCCCAGACGAAGTAAGCGAAAACATCCTCACGGTTGGCGACGCAATCAAATTCGTTGAAGAAAACGCTTAATTAATTTACTGACGGCAGCATAAACTATGGAACTAAAACGCATCGTAATCACTGGCACAGGTGTAATTTCACCAGTCGGTAATACTACCCAGGAATTTTGGTCTGGACTTTTATCCGGAAAAAGTGGCTTGGATACTATTAAAGGCTTCGATACTGAAGGTCATCGTTGTACTATAGCGGGTGAAGTCACTGACTTTGTCCCTACTGAACATATGGAACCTGCAGCAGCCAAAAAAATCGATCGTTTCTGTCAGTTTGCAATTGCTGCCTCAAACGAAGCTGTGGAAGAAGCGGGTCTTAAGGACTCGTCTATTCCTGCAGAACGCATTGGCGTTCTCATTGGTTCGGGTATTGGTGGCTTAGCTACTCTCGAAGCAGAAGTAGAAAAGCTCATCACTAAAGGCCCCCGCCGCGTTTCCCCTATGCTCATCCCCAAAATGATTGGTGATATGAGCTCGGGAATCGTTTCAATCCATCACGGATTTAAAGGCCCCAATTTTACTGCAGTCTCTGCTTGTGCATCATCAACTCACTCCATCGGAGAAGCCTTTTGGATTATCCAACGCGGTGATGCTGATGTAATGATTACAGGTGGTGCTGAAGCTGCAATTACTCCGGTTGGCATGGCTGGCTTCGCTTCAATGCGCGCTATGTCCACTCGCAACGATGATCCTCAAGGCGCTAGTCGTCCCTTCGACAAAGACCGTGATGGTTTCGTCATGGGTGAAGGTTCTGGTATCATCGTTTTAGAATCACTTGAAAGTGCAGAAGCACGTGGCGCAAATATCATTGCTGAATTTATTGGCTATGGCGCAACTGCAGATGCTAATCATATCACATCTCCTGCGGAAGATGGATCTGGTGCAGCGGCCGCGATCGAAATGGCAATGAAACACGCCAAGATTGATGCCTCTGAAGTAAGCTACATCAATGCACACGGAACTTCCACTCCTATGAACGACAAGTTCGAAACCCGTGCAATCAAAGCTGTATTTGGTGATAACGCTCCAAAAATCCCTATCTCTAGTACTAAATCTATGACCGGTCACGGCTTAGGTACTGCTGGTGCTTGGGAAACAATCGTTTGTGCTCTTGCAGTGAAAAACGATAAAATTCCTCCGACCATGAATTACACGACTCCTGATCCAGATTGTGATCTAGATTACGTCCCTAACAAAGCTCGTGAATGTAAAGTTGAT